>JAGHIZ010000066.1 GCA_017886875.1 Butyricicoccus sp.
TCCCCTCGTAAAAGTGGCCTGTTTTTTGGTTAAGGAATAGGACAACCGAGGGGCCGAGGCTCAAAAAAGCCCGGAATATCAAGGAAAATCATCGCTCAGACGATTGAAGTACGGTCTGAAGGCTGCACGTCGTGCTCCTCAGTTCTCTAAGAGATAATTATTTTTTACAGGAGATGTTTTCATCTCCTGTTTTTTGTATTAAAAAAACCACTGGATAAGCCAGTGGTTTATTATTATCAATATTTATCACTATTGTTATCAACAGTATATGTATTATTATTGTTGTTATAAGTTTCATGTTTTGTTGATGGTTGTTCATATGAAATAGATGAACTATCACCAAACTGGAAAACAGAAACACAAGATTTCATCATTTCTGCTTGACCTGCTAATTCTTCACTAGCCGCAGCACTTTCTTGTGCTGTTGCACTATTGTTTTGAATAACACAAGAAATTTGGTCAATACCAATAGTAATTTGTTCAATAGCTGTGGATTGACTATCAGAAGCATCTGCAATAGCATTAATTCTGTTTGCAACCTGTGAAACTTCTTGGTTAATTTTATCTATTGAATTTTTCACTTTATTAGAAATATCAACACCGTTATTTACTGCATTGAGTGCATCAGTAATAAGTGCAGCTGTGCTTTTTGCGGCTTCACTTGATTTATGTGCTAAATTTCTAACTTCATCGGCTACAACTGCAAATCCTTTACCTGCAGCTCCTGCACGAGCAGATTCTACAGCTGCATTTAATGCTAAGATATTTGTTTGGAATGCAATATCTTCAATAACTTTTATAATTTGACCAATTTCATCAGATTTTACACTTATCATATCCATTGCTTTATTCATTTCTATCATTTGTTCATTGCTAGATTGAACTTCATTATTTACATTATTGGATTCAATTCTAGCCTTATCAGCATTTTCAGCATTAAGTTTAACCTGATGAGAAATATCATTTATTGATGCGGCAAGTTGTTCTATGCTACTAGCTTGTTCGGTTGTGCCTTGGCTTAGAGCTTGAGCTCCTGAAGAAACTTGTTCTGCTCCTGAGGAAACTTGAGAAGCAGCAACATCAATTTGTGTTATAACTTCACGAAGTCCGCATGTTAGCTCGTCCATACATTGGTAAATCTCATGATAATCACCAACATATTCACTACTATTTTTACTTTCTTTTGTTAAATCTCCATTGGACATAGAAACAAGCCAATCGCCTAAATCATGGATAATAAATGTGATTTTATTAACCATACCTCTCATTACATCTGCAATTTCACCAAGTTCATTTGTAGCAGTGTATGAAATATTTATTTTAGAAAAAAGACCTTCTTCCACATAAAGCATATTATTTTTTATTTCATTGATAGGGACTATAACACCTTTAGCTAAATACAGGGATACAAAAACAGAAACTACTACAGAAAAAATAAGGAATACAACAATAGCAAACAGTATTGTACCTTTTACAGAGACAGCATTTTCATTTGAAGTTTTGATTGCACTATACAGTCTTTGGTTTAGTTCGTCAGCCATATTTGAAACTTGCTGGAAGGTTGTACTATAAGAATTCTTATAAGTGGAATAAGCTAAAAGATTACCTAATTCTGTTTGTTTAAGTGACTCGCTAACAATTTGTTCACGGTAACCTGTAACTAGGTCAATTTTTTTCTTCATTTCATCTAGTTCTGATTTATAAGGAGGGGTTAATTCATAAAGTTTTTCTATATTTATATCAATTTTTTCTCTTTCCTCGACAATTTTTTGAGTGAAAAGTTCAATTTCGTTTTTATCATTAGAAAGAATAACTTCGAGTGCATACTTTTGTGCGGCTTCTATATTTCGACGCAAATAAATAATCTCTTTTTGTGCTGGCATAGATTGTTCAGCCATTGTATTTATACTGCCAGATAATTGATTTAAACCAACTATACTTCCCACACCTAAAAGCAGCATTATAAATAATATAACACCAAATGCTAAAAAGAATTTTTGTGTTATTCGCATATTTTTCAGCATATACATTACCTCTTTTCTTTTGATTCATAAATATAGAATCAAGCCTTTCTTTATTATGCATTATCATTATAACATGTAGCATAATAAAACGCTATATATTGACGACATAAAACAGCATTAAATATAAGTTTAAATTTTTTATGATATTCAAAATGTTTTATAAATTTTACTTAATAATAATGATAACAACCATATTATTATAAAAATTTAGCAAAATATTATATAAATGCTGTTATAATTTTAATATTATTAAATAATTGAAAGTTTAAATGTTAATATACAATATAGATTAAATTAATAGAAATTTCGTGATAAAACAACAAATATTTCTTGGAAATCCAACGAAATCACTACGTTATGCACATTGCGAAATTAAAACTCGAGGCGTATAATAAATGACTGTAAAAAACTCAAACAGCACAAGAAAGTTTATAATAAAAAATATTCTAACTTTGTGCTATTAAGAAAGGAGAAAAATATGGATAATATGCAAATCATTTCGATTGTAGTCTTTTTAGCAGTTATGGTTGCTATTGTAAGCGAAAAGATACATCGTACAGTCGCTGCAGTTGCTGGTGCAGTTGTTTTAATTTTCCTGCATATATTATCAGTAGAAAAAGCAGTAGAATATATTGATTTTAACACTATTGGTGTTTTAATTGGTATGATGTTATTTGTTGCAGTTGTTCGTAACTCAGGTTTATTTGAATATGTAGCAATTAAATCTGCAAAACTGGCAAACGGAAACCCTTGGAAGATTATGCTGTTTTTCACTATTATAACAGCTATGCTTTCCGCTTTCCTTGATAACGTTACAACGGTGTTGTTAGTAGGCCCTATGACTATTGCTATTACATCTATTTTAGGGTTAAATCCAGTACCATTTTTAATCACTCAAATTTTAGCATCTAATATAGGTGGTACAGCTACGCTTATTGGTGACCCTCCTAATATTATGATTGGTTCTCAAGCTAACCTTAGCTTTATGGATTTCGTAATAAATACAGGTTCTGCTGTGATTATTATTATTCCTGCTATATGTATTTGCTTCTATTTTATGTATGGCAAGCAAATGAAAGTAAGCCCAGAACAAATGGCTGGAGTTATGAAACTTGATGAAAATAAATCAATTAAAGACCATGCACTTTTAGTTAAAAGCCTTGTGATGATTGTTTTAGTTGTTTTGGGTTTTGTGTTCCATAGTTCACTTGGTGTTGACTCTTGTGCAATCGCCCTTGCTAGTGCTACAATAATGTTAATCATTGGTAAGCAAGATACAGAAGAAATTGTACTTGGTGTAGAATGGTCAACAATTCTTTTCTTTACAGGCTTGTTTGTAGTAGTAGGTGGCATGGTTGAAACTGGAGTTATATCAGCTCTTGGTGGTGCACTTGTAGATGTTACAAATGGTAATACATTAATGCTTATGGTTCTTATCCTTTGGGGTTCAGCTATCTTTTCTTCATTCCTTGATAATATACCATTTGTTGCAACTATGATACCACTTATTTTAACTATGCAAGCAGATGGTATGAATGTTATGCCTTTATGGTGGGCATTATCACTAGGTGCCTGTCTAGGTGGTAATGGTACACTTATTGGTGCATCTGCAAACGTGGTATTAAGTGGTATATCTGCAAAGCATGGTCACCCTATAACATTTGCAAAATATTTAAAAGTCGGTTTCCCAATGATGGTTTTATCCGTAGCGATTTCTATGGTTTATCTGCTGATACGTTTTTAAATGATAGGCTAATTTTTAGAAAGAAGGGAAGTCTATATGATTACTACAAGTTTTTCAGGAGACCTTATTGGTACTGCACTGCGTCAGCTAGGTGCTTCTGAAATAAGAGAAATTAGAAACGGTATTTTATATATTATTCGTTTTGAATTTGCTGAAGATTTACATATTGTATATGTTTTAGATGTTACTAAAAAAGATAAGTATTTTCTTCAGCGTGTATCTCCATACCCAATGTCACATGGTAGATTTTCAAGTGCAAATGAAGTAGTTCAGTTTATTGAGCGTGATATTAAAAAATTTGAAAATGCTACTCATTCAAATAACTTTAATCAGTTTCTTGAAATTGCAGATGGCGTAACACGTTTATCTCATGCAATGGAGCTTTTATTTTTAGAGCGTAATGTTTCCAAAGAGGATATGGACAAGATTTCAAATCACATAAGTGAAACAGTTGAAAAACTAAAGGTAATAAGAGACCATTCTCCAAAAATTCAAAATGACAAATAGAAAAGAGAGCGTAAGCTCTCTTTTTTATTCGCCATCTGCCATACGATAACCAACACCATTTTCAGTTAAGATATAACGAGGTTCAGCAGGATTTTTTTCCAGCTTTCTTCTTATATTTGCCATATTAACTCGTAAAATCTGGTTATCATCACCCTTGTAAGGTCCCCAAATATCGTGTAAAAGTGTGGTATAAGTTAACACTCTGCCAGGTTGTCTTGCAAGTCTTTCAACAATTTTATATTCATTTTGAGTTAAATGTATTTCTTTACCTGCGATTGTCACTGTTCTACGTTCAAAATCAATTTTAAAATCCTTATATTCATATGAAGAAGAAACCATTGCTCTTTCGGCTGCAAGCTGATTTGCATGACGTCTAGCCGCACGAATACGGGCAAGTAGTTCACTTGTACCAAATGGTTTAGTTATGTAATCATCAGCACCTAAATCAAATGCACGAACTTTTTCATCTTCTTCATCTCTTGCTGATACAACTAAGATAGGTGTACCAGACCACTGACGAAGCTTTTTAATAACTTCTAACCCGTCCATTCCAGGTAATCCTAAATCAAGTAAAATTAAATCCGGACAATGAGAACTTGCCATTGTTACCGCTTGCTGACCGGTCTCAGCTGTGATAACTTGATAGCCATTTGCAGTTAAAATTGTGCCAAGCACACGAAGAATAGTTGTTTCATCTTCAACAACTAATATTTTTTCACTATTCGGCATAAGAAGTAACCTCCGTTATAGGTAATGTAAAGCTTATACATGCTCCAATATCAGGCATGTTTTTTGCACTAATTTGACCGCCATGACCTTCTACTATTGTTTTACAAATAGAAAGACCTATGCCAAGTCCTCTGGTAGAGTCTGTGCAGTCTTTATCTCTTGAAACAAAGCCTTCAAAAAGCTTGTTTAAATCGTTAGTTGGTATACCTTTACCATAATCACGAACAGATATTTTAACAAAGTTATCTATTATTTTTGCTGAAAGCTCAACTTTTGTATCACCACCATGAAGTATAGCATTATCCACAAGATTTATTAAAACTTGAACGATTAACATTTCGTCCATAGGAACAAGCGTCACTTCATCAGGCATAATAACTGATAAATCAATGTTTTGATAACGTTTACGTGCTTTAGAAACAACTTGTGAAAAAACTTCATCAAGAGGTTCACAAACTTTTTTTAATGATGGAGCACCTCCAGAAATTCTAGTAACTGAAAGCACGTTTTCCACCATACGAAGTAACCATTCAGCATCTTCATTTATTCCTGAAAGTAGTTCTTTTCTATCTTTAGAATTTATTAACTCATCATTATCTATAAGTGCATTAGATGCCGCTAGAATGCCAGTTAGTGGAGTTCTAAGGTCATGTGAAATTGCTCTAAGTAGATTACCACGCATTTTTTCTTTTTCCGCTTCAACTACTATTTTTTGACGTTCTTCAGCAAGTCTTGAACGTTCTCTTGCAAATTCACGTTGTTTTTTTATTCTGCCACTTAAAGCACTTGTTGCGATAGACACTGTAAGCATAACAAGAAATGTTACAGGATAACCTTCTCTTGTAAAGTTAAAATTAGTATATGGATATGTAAAAAAATAATTTACACAAAGAACACTAACAATAGCACTTAATATGCCCCATACATAACCAGTGGTATTAAGTGAGATTAAAAGAACACTTAATATGTATATTTCTGAAGCATTACCAAGTGTTGTAAATCTATCTAAAAGTAATAAATTTATATATGTTGCAGATAATAAAATTGCAGAAGTCTTTAATGGGTTAAGAAAAAAAATTTTTATTTTATCATATTTTATATTCAATAGCATCACCCCTAACCATTTTACATTATACACGAACACTTATGTAAACGGTTATCTGTTAAAAAAATTTAACATTTTCTTAGCGGAATGAGTAACTAAAATCTGCTATATTTAACAACGAAAGAACAAAACAACAGTTGAAATATAGAAAGAGGTGTTTTTATGGAATCGTATGATTTTCTTTTAAGCCTTGCTGTAATTTTGCTTGCAACAAAGGCATTAGGAGTTTTATCTGAACGTGTTCATATGCCACAGGTTGTCGGTGCACTTGTTGCTGGTGTTTTGCTTGGCCCATCAGTGTTTGGTTTTGTAAGTGAAACTGATTTTCTTGTTAAAACATCAGAAATAGGCGTAATAATGCTTATGTTTCTTGCTGGTTTGGATACAGATTTGGCTGAACTTAAAAAAACAGGCTTTGCATCATTTGTTATTGCTGTTATAGGTGCGGTTTTGCCACTTATAGGCGGTACAATATGTTATGAAATCTTTTTTAAAGATTTAGCCGACCCTATGGACTTTTTAAAAGCATTGTTTATAGGTGTTGTTTTAACTGCTACATCTGTATCAATTACAGTTGAAACCCTTAGAGAAATGGGTAAATTAAAGGGAAAAGTAGGTACAGCTGTGCTTGGTGCAGCTGTAATAGATGATATTTTAGGCATTATTGTGCTTACAGTTATAACAGGTTTTGCTGACCCATCAGTTAAGCCAATTCGTGTTATGGGTAATATAGCATTGTTTTTTGTGTTTATTGCAATTATTGGTATTGTCTTTTACAAAGCATTTCAAAAAATGGATATCATTTGGGCAAACCATAGAAGACTTGCTATTGTGTCGCTTGCATTCTGTTTTATACTGTCATATATAGCAGAAGTATTCTTTGGTATTGCAGATATTACAGGTGCATATTTTGCAGGTATAATACTATGTAATATTTTAGACCTTCGTGAATATGTTGCAAAGAAAATAAATATTATGAATTATATGTTCTTTGCACCTATATTCTTTTCATCTATAGGTATTAAAACAAACCTTGAAGGTTTTACTTCAGAAATAGCTGCATTTTCAATAGTATTGCTTATAATAGCTATTTTAACAAAGGTTTTAGGCTGTGGACTTGGTGCTAAACTATTTAAGTTTACAAATCATGAAGCACTGGCTGTTGGTGTAGGTATGATTTCTCGTGGTGAGGTTGCACTTATTGTAGCTCAAAAAGGTGCTGCTGCTGGACTAATAAACACAGATTTATTCCCTGCAATAGTGCTTGTTGTAGTTGTTACAACACTTGTAACACCTATATTATTAAAACTCGTTATGAATAAAGAGCCTAAACCTAGTAATGCATAAAAATAAAGTGTGATAGCTTTTTAGCTATCACACTTTTTGTGTTTTATGGTATATATGGTGCATTTTTAACTGCTTCGTCCATAAGCATTTGCTGACTATTTATAATTTCTTCACCATTTTTGCGTTTACAATGTCGCAAATGACCATGTGAATTATGAATTCTAGCTTGAATATTATCTTTCATATAAATATCAAGTATATCATGTATTTTTTGAATACATTTTTTATCATATACAGGACATGCAATTTCTACGCGTTTTTCTGTGTTTCTGGTCATCATATCAGCCGAGCCAATATAAATTTTTTCTTCTTCGCCAACACCAAAACAGAAAATTCTTGAATGTTCAAGAAAACGACCAACAATAGAGCGAATTGTAATATTTTCTGTTTTATTAGGCACAGATGGCACTAAACAACAAATACCACGAATAATTAAATCAATAGGTACACCTGCACATGATGCCTCAGATAATCTATCAATTATATCTCTATCAGTTAGTGAATTAAATTTCATAATAATTCGGCTTGGTAAACCAGAATTTGCTTTTTGAATTTCGCCCTCAATAAGCTCTAGTATACTGCTTTTAAGTAGATTAGGTGCAATAAGCAGTTCACCACGTTCTGTGGTAGGAATACCAAGTGCCATATGCTGAAAGAAATTGGCTGCATCTTCACCGATTGCATTATTTGATGTCATAAGAGATAAATCTGTGTATTGTTTTGCAGTTTTTTCATTGTAGTTACCTGTACCAATCTGTGTTATATACTGTGTACCTGTTTCAGTTTGGCGAGTGATAAGACAGATTTTAGAGTGTACTTTTAAATTTTCTATACCGTAGATAACTCTACAGCCCGCATGTTCAAGCTGCTCTGCAAGTGCTAAGTTATTTTCTTCATCAAATCTTGCTCTAAGCTCTACAAGTACAAGCACTTCTTTACCATTTTCCGCAGCATCACATAAATAGCTTATAAGTTTTGACTGTCTAGCAACACGATAAAGAGTTATTTTAATAGAAACTGTGTCAGGGTCAGCAGACGCTTCACGAATTAAACGTAAAAATGGGTTCATACGCTCATAAGGATAGTGTAAAAGCATATCATGTTCTATCACTTGAGGGAGTACAGGCACATCAGCTGTCATCATTGGTGATGGCTGAGGTGTCCATGCAGGATAAAGCAAAGATTTATTTGTTATCATGCTTTCAAGCGAGAAAACATAACCAAGCTGTAAAGGACTTTGTACTTCATAGACTTGTTCGGAATGTAAATTAAGTCTAGTAAGCAGAAAATCTTTAGTTGAACTATGCAGCTTACCTTTATACTCAAGGCGAACAGGTGCAAGACGCATACGCTTTTTAAGCAGTTTTTTCATTTTTTGACGCATATCTGGCTCAAGCTCTATATCATCATCGTCATCATCAGGACTGATATCTGCATTTCTTGTAACACGGATTATAGCCTTTGATTGCACTTTAAAACCCTTAAAAATGCTAGATAGCTTGCTTAAAAGAATATCCTCAGTTAAAACATAACGTAAACTATTCTCATCAGGTAGACGCACAAAAGCGGGAAGGGCAGTCGGTACAGGAAGTAAACCAAACATTGAAAGCTCCTCAAAACGCAAACGGGCAGCAATATAAAGCTGACCACTAGGCAGGTGGGGGAATGGGTGGTGTTGGTCTACAACTTGTGGGGATAAAATAGGCAAAGCTCTTGTTTTATACCAACGGTCAACATATCTTTTTTCAGCGGCTGTTAATTTGCTATATGAAAGCTGTTCAACTCCATTTTTTGCAAGTTCTTCGGAAAGCTCACAAAAAACCTTATCACGTCTTTGAACAAGTGGTATACAGCTTTCATAAATATGTTCAAGCTGTTGGGAAGCAGTCCAACCACATTTGTTATCTGGTACATCTTTAGAATGAATTGCAGCTATATCTGTAAGAGAACCCACACGAATCATAAAAAATTCATCTAAATTTGAATTGAAAATAGATACAAATTTAAGCCTTTCAAATAAAGGCACAGTTTCAGACTCAGCCTCTTCAAGTACACGGCTATTAAATTGAAGCCATGAAAGCTCACGACTACAAGTGTAACTGATATCAAGGCTTTGTCTTTTTTTGTTTTCATGTTTCTTTGACATGACAATTCTCCTTTTATATCTTTAGGAATAAAAAAAACACCGCTAACCAAAATAGTATTGGCTGCGGCTAAATTATTTATTAGAAAACAGGTTACAGCCAAATGAACCTGATTGAAAATACATTAAAAAACCACGTTTTTGACGTGGTAAGACGTCGGAAATCTAATATGATAACCGCTTAGTCTTCACTTTTTTGAGTGGAATTGTCATCGTCAAAAATGAAGTCATCAATATCAGGGCGGTCAGGTAATTGTGGTCTAATTCTAAAGAACATATTGGTTCACCTCCATATTATTATTAATGCAAAATAGCACCCGTATACATATTATATCACAGAAAAAATGCGAAACAAGGGGGTTTTTCTGTGAAAGTTTTATAAAAAATATGTAAAATATAACTTTTACTTAGCAATGACGCTTTAAAGTGCGAAAATATGATAAAAATATAACAATTTAATTTGCCAAATAAAGAAATGTAAAAATCATGTAAATTTTTTATTAAACAATAAAAAGCAGTAATGATATAAAAATCATTACTGCTTTATAATATAAATCCCCACCGCTGCCGATGTAACTCCATTGCTAACCTGCACGTTAGAGCAGGTGGGTTTCCTATTCCATACATCTGTGCTTCCAACGTCCGTTTTTATTAACGGGAGGCCTGCAACTCCGCATGGAAAGATTATTCGGAATCCCTTATAAGAGATGTGGGTTGAAAAAGAGTTACTGTCAAACAGGGTAGGGAGATTAAATTATTCGTCTTCGTACATATCTTCTACACGTTCCATAACGATTTCAAAAATCTTATCAGCTTCAGCTTCGTCTTCAACAGTTGCAAGAATTTCTTCACCATCTTCTTCAACTACTTTTAAGATAACAACTTCTGCTTCCTCATCAACTGCAAGTTCAGCTGGTATAAAAGCCATATAAGTCTGACCGTCAACTTCAACGGTATCAATATGCTGGAACTCAACTTCGTTGCCGTCCTCATCGGTGAGAACAACATAATCGTTGCCAAATGCTTCGCTCATAAAAATGAATCCTTCCTAATTTCAAGTGCGTAAATACGCAGTTCTTTTATATACATAGAATATTACAAAACACATAAAATTTCAACAGTCTTCTTGAAATATACATTATTTTGTAACTTAATTAAAAGACTTCCTGTGATTAAAAAAGATACACTATAGTATATGCATTTGTCAAGCGGTCTATCAATAATTTTTTAGTTAATATTTTTGTGCAATATTTTTTATAAAAATCTTGACACGATGTTTAAACTCTGATAAACTATCTGAGGAAAACAAAGAAGGACATAATGTCCTCACCCGCCGCATAAGCAATCGGGTCAAGAGTGTGCAAAATCTCTTTATAGGGGTTTTATTGTCTTGACTTCGGATAGCTCGGCTGTCCGTTTTTTTATGCCTAAAGCATACATTAATTTTTGTTAATTATCATTTTGGGAGGTGCTCTCGTATTAGCAGCATGGAACATCAGATCAATGAAGAAATTCGTGACAAGGAAGTTCGTCTTATAGGCGATGAAGGAGAACAGCTAGGAATTATGTCAAGCAAAGAAGCTCTTGAAGCTGCCATTGACAGAGGAATGGACCTTGTTAAAATCGCACCACAGGCTCAACCACCGGTTTGTCGTATTATGGACTATGGTAAGTTCCGTTTTGAACAGGCAAAGCGTGAAAAAGAGGCTCGCAAAAATCAGCGTGTTGTGGAAATTAAAGAAATCCGTCTTACTCCAGGTATTGACGTTGGAGACCTTAACACCAAGGTTAAAAACGCTTGTAAATTCCTAAAAGGCGGCGACAAGGTCAAGGTTTCAGTTCGTTTCCGTGGCCGTGAAGTTACTCATTCTTCACTAGGTCTGGATTTGCTACAACGTTTTGCAGATCTCTGTGCTGAAGTTGGCACTGTTGAAAAAAATCCCAAGCTAGAAGGTCGCCAAATGCATATGTTTTTGGCACCTAAAAAGGATAAGTAAAATTTTAACGCATGTCTGAAAATTTCAGACATAAGCAATGAGAGGAGTTTAATAATATGCCTAAGATTAAGACCCATAGTGGTGCTAAGAAAAGATTTAAGGTTACCAAGAACGGCAAAATCAAGCGTGGTCATGTTGGTCGCCGTCACATTCTAACTAAGAAGAACACTAAGCGTCTTCGTCACCTGCGTAAGGAAGGTTTTGCTGATACTACTAATGTAGCTCAGGTAAAGCGTTTAATCCCTTACATGTAATTTAATTTTCTGTATTTAGTAATTATCTGGAGGTTTTTATAGATGGCTAGAGTTAAGGGCGCAATGATGACCCGTAAAAGAAGAAAGAAAATCCTAAAGCGTGCAAAGGGCTACTTTGGTGCTAAGTCCACTCACTTTAGAACTGCTAATCAGGCAGTTATGAAGTCCCTAAAGTATGCTTACATCGGTCGTAAGCACAAGAAGCGTGACTTCCGTCGCCTGTGGATTACTCGTATCTCTGCAGCTTGCAAGATGAACGGTATCAATTACAGCCGTTTCATGAACGGTCTGAAAAAGGCTGGTATCGAAATCAACCGTAAGATGTTAGCTGAGCTTGCTATCAATGACAACACTGCTTTCGTAGCTCTTGTTGATAAGGCTAAAGCTGCTCTTTAATTTTGAATACTCAAGACCAGATTTTAATCTGGTCTTTTTGTTTTTTGTGTTAATTTTGTGATGCTTTTGGGAAATTATTGAGTTTTTGTATTTAAAGTGATATAATATCTAAGTATTTCACAAAATTATAAATAGGAGATAGTAAACTATGGTTAAAAGCTATGTAAAACGTATTGCTGCTACCGCTATTATGACAGCCGTTTGTTTAGGTGCAACTGTTCAAATTGGTTTGCCTAATGTTGCTTATGCAGTTGATACATCTGATAAAGAAGTTATGATGAC
Source organism: Butyricicoccus sp. (assembly GCA_017886875.1). Taxonomy (GTDB): domain Bacteria; phylum Bacillota; class Clostridia; order Oscillospirales; family Butyricicoccaceae; genus Butyricicoccus_B. The sequence goes on from JAGHIZ010000066.1 coordinate 12,529, forward strand.
TATAAATGGTACAGATATTCTTAAAAATGAATATGTGGATTATTATAGTTACTGTAAGGCTATGATGGAAAATAGTTATGGTATGGGTGAGTATCTTTGGAGTATGTATCCAGAAGCTGTTCAGCAGTTAGTAGCTGCTACAGATAATAACTGCTTATATGCACGCACAGTAGTTGATAAATTTAATGAGCTGGGGTTAAATGTAGATGAGGCTCGTAATAAGGCTTGGCGTGGCTCTGCTTGGGATTTAAAGCAAACTAAAAATGAAACAATAGCTAAACTAGCTGAGCAAAATATGACATTTGATGAATGGCTGTCTTCTATGGGCATGGACGAGAAAATGTATAATAATATCTTTGCTCAAGGCTATTACTATGAAGCTTTAAATGATTATTACTTTGGTGTAAATGGTGAAAATGCTCCAGCTGAAGATGAAATCAAAGCAGAATTTGAAAAATTTTATAAGGCTAAACATATTTTAATTATGAATACAGATGAATATGGCAATGAGCTAACAGGCGATGCTTTAGCCGAGAAAGAGGAGCTTGTAAAACAAATTCAGCAAGAACTTGCAGATGGTGCAGATTTTGATGAACTGATGAATAAATACAGTGAGGATACTGGTCTTACTACCAACCCTGATGGATATATTTTCCAAGATGATGGTAGCTTTGTTGATGAGTTTGTTCAAGGTACTGATGCACTTGAAATTGGTGAGGTTTCCTCAGAGCCAGTTAAATCTGATTACGGTTGGCATATTATCAAGCGTGAAGCTTTAACTGATGAGGATTATGAAGCTTATCGTCCACAGCTTGTGTATAACTTAACTGGTATGACCATAGATAGTTTAATTGAGCAGTGGATGAGTGAAGCAGAAGTTACTTATCCAGATGGTCATGAAGATTTAACAATAGCTGATATTTTAGGTGAGGAAGCTGGAGATATTCCTTCTATGGAAGACCTTCTAGGCGGTTCTTCAAGTGATGATGGTACATCTTCTGCTACAGATGATACAACCACAGAAGATACTTCTACAGATAATTCAGCAACTTCATCAGCCGAATAAAAAGAGTGATTATTATGCAATGTGAAACCTGTATGTATGGTCAGTACGATGATGAGTACGATGAATATATATGTGATATGGTATGGGAAGAAGATGTGGCTGCAAGGCAAATGCAAGGCTTTTATAGTCAGTGTCCATACTATAGAAATGGTGATGACTATAGCATTGTTAGAAAGCAAAATTAAAAAATCCGCCGTAAGGCGGATTTTTTTTAGTCTTGTAAAGCATTGTAGCCAGTTTCACCAGTACGAACCTTAACCACATTTTCAACATTATATATAAAAATCTTACCATCACCAATGTGTCCAGTGTATAATACATCTTTTGCGGTATTTACTACAGTTTCTACTGGAATTGCTGTCACTATAATTTCCATTTTAATCTTAGGTAACAGTGTAACATCTAGTTTCGCACCACGATAATATTCACCTGCACCCATTTGCTGACCTACACCCATAACATTAGTAACTGTCATACCAGTAACACCGATATTATTCATAGCTTCTTTTAGAGCTTCTAGGCGAGAATGTTTAGTAACAATAACAATTTTATGAATTTTACTTTCTTCCTCAGAATTAAGTTTAATTACAGGTATAGTTTCACGTGCAACATCATATTCTAAGCTTTCAGCTAATTTTTCGCCAGCTTTCGTGCCTAAAACCTGTGGAATTGGCATAAAATCAGCATATGCGGAAGTGATACCATGTTCTTGAATATCAAGTCCAAGAATTTCTTCTTCTTTAGATACACGAAGCCCCATTGTATTTTTAATGATTAAAAATGCAATAGTCATAGTAACAGTTACCCACACAATAACACTAATTACACCTATAAACTGTACAACAAGTGCATTAAAACCGCCGCCATAAATTAAGCCTACTGAATTTACATTGTTTGTACCATATTCATAATATCCGAATACACCTACAAGTAATGTACCAACAGCACCACACATACCATGTACACCAATAGCACCTACTGGGTCATCAATTTTTAGTTTTTGGTCGATAAATTCAATGCCAAATACAACAACAAAACCAGCAATAATGCCAATAGCTGCTGCACCCATTGGGGTTACAGTGTCACAACATGCGGTAACTGCTACAAGACCTGCTAAAGAACCATTAAGTGTCATAGATATATCAGGCTTTTTATATCTAATCCAAGTGATTGCCAAAACTGTAACTGTTGCCATTGTGGCAGATAAGTTTGTTGTCACAAATACACGAGCTGCGGTTTCATCTGCACCGTTTGATAGAGCAATAGTAGAGCCACCATTAAAACCAAACCAGCAAAACCAGAGAATAAATACACCAAGTGCACCAAGTGTCAAGGAGTGTCCAGGGATTGCTTTAGGTTTGCCATATTTGTCATATTTGCCAATTCTAGCACCAAGGATTTTTGCACCTACAAAAGCAGCTACACCACCAACTAAATGAACAGCTGCAGAGCCTGCAAAATCATGGAAACCTAGCTCACTAAGCCAGCCGCCACCCCAAATCCAGTGACCAGAAACGGGATAAATTACAGCTGAAATTATAGCTGAATATACACAATAAGCAGAAAACTTAGTTCTTTCAGCCATTGCACCAGATACAATAGTTGCAGCAGTTGCACAGAACACTGTTTGGAAAATCAGTGTTCCCCAGTTGTAGCCTTCGCCCACAACACCATCTGCAAATAAATCAATAGTACCGATAAACTTACCGCCTGCACCAAACATTAGTCCAAAACCAATAAGCCAGAAAAGAGGTGTGCCTAAACAAAAGTCCATTAAGTTTTTCATGATAATGTTACCAGCATTTTTTGCTCTGGTAAAGCCTGTTTCTACCATTGCAAAGCCCGCTTGCATAAAAAATACTAATGCTGCACCAATAAGCATCCAGCCTGTATCTACAGCACTTGCTAAATCTGTGATATTCATTATAAAAACCCCCTTAGATTTAAAAAAGGCGTATACTTGAAATTTATCAAGTACACGCCTTTGTGTATGAGTGAAATATATTAAACGTAAAATAGTAAATCGCCATAAGTTGGAAGTGGATAATCCTCTTTTGCAATTTTGCCTTCAAGTGCATCTGCAAGGCGTCTTGCATCTTCCATTGCAGGAATTACAACTTCATGATAATATTTTGCAGCTTGTTCTGCACCTTGTGGAATATCATTTAGACTTTCTTCAAGTGCATTGCGTTTTTTCATTAGAAGTGAAGTTTTTTCTGCAAGCTCTCTAACAAGTGATACTTCCATAGGACATTCAATACCAAGCTTTGCTTTAGCATTTACGCTGTCTGCAACTTTACCAGAATAATTTACTGCTGCTGGAATAATCAGTTTTCCAAGCATATCAAGTGAAGTTAGAGCTTCAATTTGAATGGTTTTTGAATATTCCTCAAGCAGAATTTCTTGACGGGACTTCATTTCTTCTTCAGTGTAAACACCATGCTTTTTAAATAAATCTAAATTCTTTTGAGCTGTATAATGAGGAAGTGCATCAGGTGTAGATTTTAAATTTAGTAGTCCACGCTTTTCCGCCTCGATTGGCCATTCTTCACCGTAACCATTGCCATTAAATATAATTCTCTTATGTGCTTTGATTTCACGCTGAATTAGTGTTCCAAGTGCTGTATTAAAATCATCAGCTTTTTCAAGCTCATCTGCAAATTGTGATAAAGCTTCTGCAACAGCTGTATTTAACATAATATTAGGACAAGCGATATTTAAAGCAGAACCAAGCATACGGAATTCAAATTTATTGCCAGTAAATGCAAATGGAGAAGTACGGTTTCTATCAGTTGTATCTTTTGGAATTGCAGGAAGTACAGTAGCACCAATGCTCATCATGGTTTTAGATACATCAGTATAATCTGTTCCAGATATAATGGAATTAAGAATTGCTTCAAGTTCTTCACCTATAAACATGGACATAATAGCAGGTGGGGCTTCATTTGCACCTAGTCTATGGTCATTGCCAGCAGATGCAACAGAAATTCTCATTAAATCTTGATATTCATCAACAGCCTTTACAACTGCGGTTAAGAACAGCAAAAACTGTACGTTTTCAGATGGAGATTTGCCTGGTTCAAGCAGATTTTCACCGCTATCTGTGGAGATAGACCACTTATTATGCTTACCAGAACCATTTATACCTTCAAATGGTTTTTCATGCAGTAGGCACACAAAACCGTGTTTATCTGCAACCTTTTTCATAATTTCCATTGTAAGTTGGTTGTGGTCGGTTGCAATATTGGTTGTTGTAAAAATTGGTGCCATCTCATGTTGACATGGTGCAACTTCATTGTGTTCAGTTTTGGAATAAATACCAAGTTCCCACAAAGCTTCGTCTAAATCCTCCATAAATGCTTTAACTCGTGGACGAATAGAGCCGAAATAATGGTCTTCCATTTCCTGTCCTTTAGGAGCTTTTGCACCAAATAAAGTTCTGCCTGTGATAACTAAATCAGGGCGTTTTGCATAATCGGATTTATTGATAAGAAAATACTCTTGTTCTGGGCCAACAGTTGTGGTAACTCGTTTGCAATCCTTGCCAAATAGCTTTAAAACTCTGCAAGCCTCTTTGCTTATTGCGTCCATAGAACGCAGTAAAGGGGTTTTTTTATCAAGCACTTGACCAGTGTAAGAACAAAATGCAGTTGGTATACATAATGTATGGTCTTTAATAAATGCATATGAGGTTGGGTCCCAAGCGGTATAACCTCTAGCCTCAAAGGTGGCTCTTAAACCGCCAGATGGGAAAGAAGATGCATCTGGTTCGCCTTTAATAAGTTCTTTGCCAGAAAACTCCATGATAACTGTACCATCTGTGCTAGGGGATAGAAAAGAGTCATGTTTTTCTGCTGTAATACCAGTCATTGGCTGAAACCAGTGTGTAAAATGTGTTGCACCTTTTTCAATAGCCCAATCTTTCATTGCATTTGCTACTACATCTGCAATTTGTGGGTCTAATGCTGTGCCTTCGGTCATTGTACGCTTTAAAGCTTTGTATACATGCTTTGGAAAGCGTTCTTTCATAGCAGTTTCGTTAAACACCATACTGCCAAACATTTCAGGAACTTTACGCATCTTCTTTTGCCTCCTATAAAAAAACATAATGTTTAATAAATAACCAATTAAAAAAGGTGCTGAAGTCGTCTTTGACCTCAGCACCTTTGCTGTTTCTGTGCCAAATTATAGGCTGTATTTTCCAGATTGTCAAGCGGGTTTTTATAACTTTTTAGCTTTAATCCAAACTTTTGAAGTATTTTACAAATAGACATGCCAAAGACAAGTGATGTTTTAGGTAATTTGCAAGAAAGTGTTTTTGACCTTGCATTTTTATGCATTTTCTCTTGACCATCAGCATTATATATTATAAAATAACAACATGAACAAGGGCGTTCATTCAGAAGATAGTAAGAAAATCACTTACTGTCTTGTGAATGGACGTCTTTTTTTGTTTTTTCAGCATAGATGCTGAAATTTGCAGCCATTTTATTATAATAGGCTGCTTTTATATGTTAATTTCAAAGGAGGAAAGTAACCATGCTTTTAAAAGAAGGTCAGGTTCGTATCCCTGCAGGTTGTGCAATCTCAGGTATTTTTCATAAAGACGGCAAAAAAGAAAACGGTGAAAGGATTATAAAATCTATTTCAACTATGCATGACCGTTCAAACGGTTTAGGCGGTGGCTTTGCAGCTTATGGCATTTATCCAGATTTTAAAAATGACTATGCTTTTCATATTTTTTATGACTCAAACCGTGCAAAAGATGAGTGTGAAACCTATTTAAAGGAAAACTTCGATATAATTGCTATGGCGAAAATTCCAACTAGACGTCACCCAAGAATTACCGATGAGCCAATGATTTTTAGGTATTTTGTGCAACCACTTCAAACCGTTCTTGCATTTTCTCAGCTTGACGAAAAAGAGTTTGTAGTGCGTAAAGTTATTCATGCAAACCATAATATAAAGGGTGCATATATATTCTCATCTGGTAAGAATGTTGGTGTATTTAAAGCAAGCGGTTTTCCAGAAGATGTAGGCGAATATTATATGCTTGAAAATTATGAAGCTTACTCTTGGACTTGTCATGGTCGTTATCCAACTAATACACCTGGTTGGTGGGGAGGTGCTCACCCATTCGCACTACTTGACACAACAGTTGTACATAATGGTGAAATATCATCTTATGATGCAAATAGAAGGTTTATTGAAATGTTTGGATATTCTTGTGACCTTTTAACAGATACTGAAGCTATAACTTATATTGTTGATTACTTAAATCGTAGAATTGGTTTAAATTATAGCGAAATTGCAAATGTAATTGCAGCTCCTTTCTGGTCTACCATTGAAAAAAAACCAGAGGAGGAGAAAAAGCGACTGACTTATCTTAGAAATGCATTTGCATCTTTGCTTGTTACTGGACCTTTCTCCATTTTAGTAGGCTTTGAGGGCGGTATGATGGCTCTAAATGATAGATTAAAACTGCGTTCTATGGTTGTAGGCGAAAAAGATGAAACAGTTTATATTGCATCTGAAGAATGTGCAATTAGAATTATGCAGCCAGAATTTGATAAAATTTATGCTCCAAGAGGTGGCGAGCCTGTAATTTTAACACTGAATAAAGGAGGTAACGCACAATGAATATGTTATACCCACAATTTGAAGTAATTCGCAATCCAAGCCGCTGTATAAATTGTCGTGCTTGTGAAAGACAATGTGCAAATGAAGTGCATGGTTATGATGAAAATTTAAAAATAATGACTTGCGATGAAAGTAAATGTGTAAACTGTCATAGATGCGTTGCTATTTGCCCAACTCGTGCATTAAAAATAGTAAAAACAGACCACACTTTCAAGGAGAATGCAAACTGGACTGAAAAAGCAATAACTGAAATTTATCGTCAGGCTGAAACAGGTGGTGTATTGCTTTCCTCTATGGGTAATCCAGAGCAGCACCCTATTTACTGGGATAAAATTTTAATAAATGCATCTCAGGTAACAAATCCATCTATTGACCCACTTCGTGAGCCTATGGAAACCAAAACTTTTTTAGGCAAAAAACCAGGGAAAATTGAACGTGATGAAAACGGAAATTTAATTGACAATTTACCTCCACATATTGAGCTTAATATGCCAGTTATGTTTTCTGCTATGAGTTATGGTTCTATCTCTTATAATGCTCATGCAGCTTTAGCAAAGGCTGCTAGAGAACTAGGTATTTGCTATAACACAGGTGAGGGCGGTTTACATAAAGATTTTTATGAATATGGTGAAAATACTATTGTTCAGGTTGCATCTGGTCGTTTTGGTGTGCATACCGATTATTTAAATGCAGGTGCTGCTATTGAAATTAAAATGGGACAGGGTGCAAAACCGGGTATTGGCGGTCATCTTCCTGGTATAAAAGTTGGTGCTGATATCTCAAAAACCCGTATGATACCAGAAGGCACTGATGCTATTTCTCCTGCTCCTCATCATGATATTTATTCGATTGAGGATTTACGACAGCTTGTTTATTCTTTGAAAGAAGCTACAAACTATAAAAAACCTATTATGGTTAAAATTGCGGCTGTGCATAATGTAAGTGCAATCGCATCTGGTGTTGCTCGCTCTGGTGCGGATATTATCTGTATTGATGGTTATAGAGGTGGTACTGGTGCAGCTCCTACCCGTATACGTGATAGTGTGGGTATTCCTATTGAACTTGCTTTGGCAGCAGTTGACCAGCGTCTTCGTGATGAGGGTATAAGAGATAAGGTTTCCATTGTTGTTGGTGGCTCTATTCGCAATTCTAGTGACCTTATGAAAGCAATTTTACTAGGTGCTGATGCATGTTATATTGCGACTGCTGCACTTTTGGCTCTTGGTTGTCATTTATGCCGTACTTGTCAGACTGGTAAATGTAACTGGGGTATAGCAACGCAAAGAGAGGATTTAGTTAAACGCTTAAATCCAGAAGTAGGTGCAAAAAGGCTTGTAAACCTTGTAACCGCTTGGAACCATGAGCTTGAAGAAATGATGGGCGGTATGGGTATTAACTCCATTGAGGCTTTAAGAGGCAACAGACTAATGTTACGTGGTATAGGTCTTACTCAAAAAGAGCTTGATATTTTAGGTATTAAACATGCTGGCGAATAAGTAGGGAGGATAAAACATGGAATTTACTGCAAATACTACTTATTATCAAGAATTGCAAAATCAAATTAGAAATTGTGATGATAAAGAAATAATTATTAAAGAGCTTTATGGTCAAAGATATATTGGTTGTGCTACATCAGATAAGAATTTTAAGTTATATGGTACAGCAGGAAACGGCTTAGGTCAATATAATAATGGTTCTACTATTGAGGTTTTTGGCAACTGTCAAGAAGCTGTAGGCGATACTATGAACTCAGGCGACATTATTATTCATGGTAATTGTGGTGATGCTTGTGGTTATGGTATGCGAGGTGGAAGAATTTTTATTGAAGGCGATGTTGGTTATCGTGCAGGTATTCATATGAAAGCCTATATGGACAAATTTCCTGTACTGATTGTAGGCGGTAAAGCGGGTTCTTTTCTTGGTGAATACCTTGCAGGCGGTCTTATAGCTATACTTGGAAATGGTGCACAGGGTAAAATGCCTTGCAGTTATTTTTGTGGAACTGGTATGCATGGCGGAAAAATCATTTTAAGATGTGATGAAAAACCAGATGGACTTCCAGAGCAAGTTTTAGTTAGTGAAATGACAGAACAGGACAGAGAAGAACTTACTCCACATATTGAGGATTATTGTAAATATTTTGGTTTAAATGCAAAAGAAATTCTATCAAACCGTTTTTATGTATTGACTCCAAACCCTAATTCGGGTTATAACCAGTTATATACGTTTGAATAAAACTGGAGGTTTGTATATGAGTACATCAATTAGCGATGTTTTGGAGTTTATTGAAGATAATGACGTAAAATTTATACGTCTTGCATTTTGTGATATTTTTGGAATGCAAAAAAATATATCTATTCTTCCAAATGAGCTTATGAGAGCTTTCTCTGATGGTATTTGTTTTGATGCATCTGCACTTGCAGGGTTTATGAAAGTTGAGTTATCAGATTTATTATTATTCCCAGACCCTACAACTTTGTGTGTACTGCCATGGCGTCCATCTACTGGTAGAGTTGTGCGTTTTTTCTGTGACATTCGCTACCCAGATGGTCGTGCATTTGAGGGCGACGGTCGCCAAATGTTAAGGCAAGCAGTAGGCAAGTTAAGCGAAAAAAATTTAACTTGTATGCTTGGAACAGAATGTGAATTTTATCTGTTTGAGCTTGATGAAAGCGGTACGCCTACTAGAATACCTTATGATAATGCATCTTATTTTGATGTTGCACCACTTGACAGGGGCGAAAATGTACGCAGACAAATTTGCATGACACTTGAAGAAATGGGTATTCAGCCAGAAGCATCTCATCATGAACAAGGTCCAGGACAAAATGAAATTGATTTTAAATATTCTGGTGCTTTGCAAGCGGCTGATAATATGATTACTTTTAAATGGGTTGTTAAAACGATTGCAAATTCTAGCGGTTTATTTGCCTCTTTCTTACCTAAACCACTTGCAGGCGAACCAGGAAGCGGGCTGCATGTAAACCTTTCGCTTTTTAGAAATGGCAAAAATATTTTCTGTGACCCTAATGTTTCACACTCTGAAACCGCTGAATGTTTTATTGCAGGTGTTTTAGCTCATGCAAAAGAAATGAATTTATTCTTTAATCCGCTTGTAAATTCCTATGAGAGAATGGGTGAATTTGAAGCTCCAAGGTATATTACTTGGTCACATCAAAACCGTTCACCACTTATCCGTATACCTGCGGCAAGTGGTATTCATAGAAGAATGGAATATCGTGCATCTGATGGTACTTTAAATCCATATCTTGCTTTTACTTTACTTCTTCATGCTGGGCTTGATGGTGTAGAAAAGAAAATGAAATTGCCTGAGCCTTGCAATATAAATTTATTTACAGCTGATAGAGATGTTTTAAATGCTTATGATGCATTACCTAGCTCATTAGATGAAGCAATAGCTATTGCTGAAAACAGCGATTTTATTAAAAATATTATTCCAAACCGTACACTTGAAAACTATCTTGCGGCAAAACGTCAAGAATGTAGTCAATATTCTCAGTATCATTCTCCACATTCTGCTGCATATAAACTCTATTTTGAAAGATACTAAATTTTATAAGGGGAGAGTTTTTTCATTTTTTATGCTCTTATAGTAATTTCCAAGGGGGGATTGTTTGTGGAGCAGGTACTTATTATAACAGCTACAGAAAAAAGCTATCATGCACTGACAAAGGCAATTTGTAGCTGTTACTCCAAAATTTCAAGTGTATGGCTATCAAATGGTAAAGATGTAAGACGAAAAATTTCAGAAACTGATTATTCACTTGTTATTATAAATGCACCACTTGCAGATGAATTTGGTGCAGAACTTGCACAGTTTATAGCTGAACAATCCGGAATTGGTGTTTTACTGCTTGTAAAATCAGATATATTTGAAGATGTTTCAGATAGCGTTATAGATGATGGTGTTATTGTGCTTCCCAAACCGCTTTCACCTGTTAGACTTTCGCTTTCTATCCGTCATACACTTGCTATATATCGTAAATTAAACAGTCTCAAAGCAGAAAATAGAAAAATTCGTATAGGACTTGATGATTTACGCATTATAAATCGTGCGAAATGTGTGCTTATTGAATGTTGTAAAATGACAGAGCCAGAAGCACACGCTTATATTGAAAAACGTGCTATGGATACCAGACAGACTAAACGTGATGTTGCAAACGAACTTATTGGTATTCATTCAAAAGAATGAAAAATGAAAGGAACTTCCTGTTATGACTAAATATATTTTTGTTACTGGTGGCGTTGTTTCTGGCCTTGGTAAAGGTATTACTGCTGCATCTCTTGGTAGACTGCTTAAAAGCAGAGGTTTAAAAGTTGCAGCTCAAAAATTAGACCCTTATATCAATGTAGACCCTGGAACTATGAGTCCATTTCAGCATGGCGAGGTTTTTGTAACTGAAGATGGTGCAGAAACCGACCTTGATTTAGGTCATTATGAAAGATTTATTGATGAGGATTTAAATAGATATTCTAACCTTACAACTGGTAAAGTTTATTGGAATGTGCTTACTAAAGAACGTGCTGGTGAATATTTAGGCGAAACCGTTCAGGTTATCCCGCATATAACAGGAGAAATCAAATCTTTTATTTATTCGGTAGGTGAAAAGACAAATGCTGATGTTGTTATAACCGAAATCGGAGGAACAACAGGCGATATTGAATCACAGCCATTTTTAGAGGCAATTCGCCAAGTATCGGCAGAAGTAGGCAGAAGAAATTGCTTATTTATGCATGTAACTTATGTGCCTTATATATCTGGTTCTGATGAGCCAAAAAGTAAACCAACTCAACATTCTGTTAAAGAGCTTAGAAGTCTTGGTATACAGCCAGATTTAATTATTTGTCGTACAGATAGACCACTTGAGCAGGAAATTAGAGATAAAATCTCTCTTTTCTGTAATGTGCGTCCAGATTGTGTTATTGAAAATAGCACTGTTTCTGTGCTTTATCGTGCTCCTTTAATGCTTGAGCAATCACATTTATCTGATATTGTTTGCAGGGAACTTTCAATAGATGCTAAAGAGCCAGATTTATCCGAATGGACTGATATGTTAAAACGCATTGACGCAAGAAAAGAACGTGTTAAAATCGCTCTGGTAGGTAAGTATGTTAAACTTCATGATGCATATTTATCAGTAGCTGAGGCACTTCAACATGCAGGCTATGAAACAGGGCATTTTGTTGATATTTCTTGGGTTGACTCTGAAGAAATCAATGATGCGACTGCTGATTGCCTTTTAGGTGATGTTGATGGTATTATTCTACCTGGAGGATTTGGCGGCAGAGGTATTGACGGTATGATTTATGCAGCTACTTATGCAAGAAAACATAATATTCCATACTTTGGCATTTGTCTTGGTATGCAAATTGCTGTTATCGCATATGCTAGAAGTGTGCTAGGTTGGACTGATGCAAATTCAACAGAATTTGACCAGAACACAACTCACCCTGTAATCGGTCTTATGGAGCACCAGCAGGAAATTTCAGATAAAGGCGGAACTATGCGTTTAGGTGCTTATCCTTGCACAATAAAGCCAAACACTATTATGTCTAATGCTTATAAAAGTGAAAATATATCTGAAAGACATCGTCACCGTTATGAATTTCAGAATGTTTACAGAGAGGAACTTGAAAATGCAGGGCTTACTATTTCGGGCACTTCACCATCTGGTGCTTTAGTTGAAACTGTGGAAATCAAAAACCACCCATTTTATGTGGCGGTACAGTTTCACCCAGAATTTAAATCACGTCCTAACCATGCACACCCGCTTTTTTATGCTTTTATTTCTGCTGCTGGTAAAAATAAAAAATAAATGCTATTTAAGTGATGAGTTTAAATAAACCCATCACTTTTTTATATTTGTTTATATATGAAAGATTGCAATTTTTATACTTTTGTAGTAAACTTAATTCTATATGGCATAATATAAATAAACATGCCTAAAATAAGCTTATTAAAATAAAAAAATTTATATTTAATTTAGCTTGAAATATCATACCATTTAGGTGTATATTAAAGAAAAACAAATGATACGCCACAAGGAGGCGACATAATAAATGTCACGTTTCGTTTATGCGGACAATGCGGCTACAACCCCTATGTCCAAAACTGTATATAATGCAATGCAGCCTTTTCTAACAGAGAACTATGGTAACCCATCTTCTCTATATAGATTTGGCAATAAAGCCCGTGGGGCTATGCAAAACGCTAGAAAGCAAGTTGCTACTGCTATTAATGCGGCTGACCCATCGGAGATTATTTTCACTGGTGGCGGCTCTCAAGCTGACAACCTTGCTATCACTGGTTTTATGAAAGGTTTATCTGCTAAAGGCAGAACTCATATAATTACTTCTCGTATCGAACATCATGCGGTTTTATATACTTGTGAAGCTCTTGAAAAAGAAGGTTTCACTGTAACTTATCTAAATGTAGATAATCTTGGTAGAGTTGACCTTGAGCAGCTAAAAAGCGTTATCTCTGATAAAACCGCTTTAGTTACTATTATGGCTGCTAACAATGAAATCGGTACTATTCAGCCTATTCGTGAGATTGCTGAAATCGCTCATGCTCATGGTGCTGTGTTCCATACTGATGCTGTACAAGCTGTTGGTCATATGCATATTGACGTTCAGGAAATGGGTATTGATATGTTAAGCCTTTCCGCTCATAAATTTAGAGGTCCTAAGGGTATCGGTGCTCTATATTGCCGTAAGGGTATTGCACTTAAACCACTGGTTTATGGCGGAGGTCAAGAAAAGGGACTTTGCTCTGGTACTGAAAATGTAGCAGGTATGGTTGGCTTAGGTCAAGCTATCACAGACGCTTGCGGTGCAAATTTAGATGAAAAGATGAGCTATGTAAAGAGCTTGACAGACAAGCTTGTTAAGGGCATTATGGAAAATGTGCCTTATACACATTATACTGGTGACCCAGAAAACCGTCTTCCAGGTACTGCTTCTTTTGTGTTTGAAGCAATCGAGGGTGAAGGTCTGATTTTAAGACTTGATTTTGCTGGTATTTGTGGTTCAACTGGTTCTGCTTGTTCGACTGGTTCTCTTGACCCTTCTCATGTGTTAATGGCTATTGGTTTACCTCATGAAATCGCTCATGGTTCTCTACGTTTAACACTTGGCGAGCAAAACACAGAGGAAGATGTGGATTATTTAATAGAAAAAGTAACAGAAGTTGTCGCTGGTCTGCGTGAAATGAGCCCTGTTTGGGAAAATGGTAAGCCAAATTTGACAGCAGCAAGTGAACTTCATTCTCACTAAAATTATTATCTTGATTTTTACTCATAAAGGAGATTATTTATTATGGCTATGGAATACAGCGAAAAGGTCTATGACCATTTTTCTAACCCTCGTAATGTTGGTGAACTACCAGATGCTAATGGTATCGGTGAAGTAGGCAACGCTAAGTGTGGCGATATTATGAAAATCTATCTAAAGGTTTCTGATGATGGCGTTATTGAGGACGTTAAATTTAAAACCTTTGGCTGTGGTGCTGCTATTGCTACTAGCTCTATGGCTACCGAAATGGTAAAGGGTAAGACAATCGAGGAGGCTTTAAAGCTAACTAATAAGGCTGTTGCTGAGGCTCTTGACGGTCTACCACCAGTAAAAATGCATTGCTCTGTACTGGCTGAGGAGGCTCTACGCTCTGCAATCGCTGATTATTATCGCAAGATGGGCAAAGACCCAGAACCAATTCTGGGTTGCACCGCTGATTGTGCTAACTGTCACTGTGACCATCACTAAAATTTTATAAGTAAAATTTAAGGGCAGATTTTTTGAAATCTGCCCTTTTATGCCTATATTTTTGTGTATTTAATGATAAAATTATTTTAAAGGCAGGTGAAAAAATTCAATGCAGGATATTACTCTTAGTATTTCAAATATAAAAGAATACGAACAGTTATTTACTTCCCTTAAAACAAATAGCACACCTATACTAACAATAGGTTTGCCGCCTGTAAGTAAAGCTCAACTTGCAGCTGCACTACATATTGAAACAAGCAGACCAGTGCTTATATTAACAGATGACCAAATGGCTACAAAACGTTTAAGTGATGACCTTGCAGCATTTTCAGAAAAGGAAGTTTTAAATGTTCCCGAACGTGATTTTGTTATGCTTGATGTTGAGTCCTCATCACATCAATATGACCAAGCAAGAATATCTGCTCTTTGGGGTTTAATAGAAGGTAAAAAGCTAATTGTTTCATCTACAAATGCTATAAGTCAGTTTACTATTCCGCCTGAGACGCTGAAAAAGGCTGTATTAACACTTTCAGAAGGAGATAATTATAATTTAGATGATATAAGCGGGAAACTTATTTCATCTGGTTATAGACGCTCGGTTCAGGTTGAGGGTGCTGGTCAATTCTCTATAAGAGGTGGTATTTTGGATATATTCCCACCTCAAGAAAAAGCACCTGTGCGTATTGAGTTTTGGGGAGATGAGATAGACTCAATAACTTATTTTGATATAGGCTCTCAGCGTAGAGGTGCAAAAATATCAAGTGTGTTATGTTTGCCTTGTGCTGAAACACTGCCTAATATGGCTGATGGCGGTATAGATGGATTATGTAGGGAATTGACCATGATTTGTCGAAACCGTAGCCGTAAACATGCTTTACTTGAGCAAAATTTACAGCGTGATATTGAGCTTTTACAGCAAAATAAAACACTTGCTGCTGCTGATAAGTATTTACCGCTTATTTATAAAAAACCAGCGACAGCTCTTGATTATCTGCCTGAGGACACAATAATTCTTATTGATGACACTTCTCGTATGCGTGAAAGCTGTAAAGGTTTTGCAATTCGTATACAAAATGATATTGAATCACTTATAGAGCGTGGAGAACTTCCGCCAAATAGCGGTTACTGCTTATCATTTGTAGAACTTGCAGATGTGTTAAATAAATTTTCTGTTATTAGACTTGACTCGTTTTTAAATACTGTATCTGAGCTTGAACCTAAAGCTCTTTTAAATTTCACTATACCGCAAATGAATGCTTATGGTGGTCAACTTGATATGGCTGCAAGTGATATTTCCTCTTACTTAAATGATGGTAGGGGAGTAGTAGTGTTATGCGGTTCAGAGCTTAGATGTGAAAATATGCGTCAAATTCTTGAAGAGCATAATA
The DNA here is from genome assembly GCA_017886875.1 of Butyricicoccus sp. Taxonomy (GTDB): domain Bacteria; phylum Bacillota; class Clostridia; order Oscillospirales; family Butyricicoccaceae; genus Butyricicoccus_B. The sequence goes on from JAGHIZ010000066.1 coordinate 28,405, forward strand.
TAACTGCTAAAATAACCAATAAAATGCCAAAAGTGGGCGAGGTTATAATTAGACAAGGTACAATAAGTGCAGGTTTTGATTTGCCTCGAAGCAAACTTACTGTTTTAACCGAAGGTCAACTTGTTGCAAGGCGAGCAAAAAAAGCTGCTAAAAAATCTAACCGTGATAGAGTTAAAAGTTATACTGACCTAAACATTGGTGATTTAGTTGTACATGAAAATCATGGTATAGGTCGTTTTGTTGGTATGGAAAGAATGAAAGTCGATGGTGTAGAACGTGATTATGTAAAAATCGCTTTTGCGGGCACAGATTTTCTTTATGTTCCAGCAACAAATCTTGATTTAATTTCCAAATATATCGGCAGTGGTCAAAATTCTGAACGTGTTAAGCTTAATAAACTTGGTGGAACAGATTGGACAAAGGCCAAAACCAAGGCAAAAGCAGCAGCTAAAGACCTTGCTGCGGGACTTATTAAGCTATATGCTGAACGTGCAAGACAAAAAGGTTTTGCATTTCCAAGAGATGACGCATGGCAAGCTGAATTTGAACAATCTTTTCCCTATGAAGAAACTGATGACCAGTTAAAATGCATTGAAGAAATAAAGGCTGATATGGAGTCGGATAGACCAATGGACAGACTGCTTTGTGGTGATGTTGGTTTCGGTAAAACTGAAGTTGCACTCCGTGCGGTTATGAAATGTATATTAGCAAATAAGCAAGCAGCTATTCTTGTGCCTACAACTGTGCTTGCTCGTCAGCATTTTTTAACTGCTCAAAATCGTTTTGCAGGCTATCCTATTAAAATTGAGCTTATTTCACGCTATAAAACCGCAAGCGAGCAAAAGAAAATTTTAGAACAGCTTGAAAGCGGTATGATTGATTTAATTATTGGCACTCACAAGTTATTTAACAAGAATATTAAATTTAAGGATTTGGGTTTACTGGTAATAGATGAAGAACAGCGTTTCGGTGTATCTCATAAGGAAAAGCTAAAGGAGATAAGCAAGCAAGTCGATACATTAACTTTGTCAGCTACTCCTATACCTAGAACGCTTAATATGGCTTTGTCTGGTATTCGTGATATGTCTGCTATTGAAGAACCACCACACGACCGCCACCCAGTACAAACATATGTATTAGAATATAATGAGCCTGTTGTTTTTGATGCTATACGCAGAGAGCTTGCAAGAGGTGGTCAAGTTTACTATCTACACAATATAGTGGAAGATATACAGGAAACAGCGGCTTATATTCAAAGTAAACTCCCAGATAGTGTAATCGGTATTGTTCATGGTAAAATGAGTCAACGTGAGCTCACAAACACTATGACTAAAATGGCTGATGGTGAAATTGATATACTTGTATGTACAACCATTATTGAAACAGGTATTGATATCGCAAATGCTAACACGCTTATTATAGAAAATGCTGACCATATGGGACTTGCTCAACTTCATCAGATTAGAGGTCGTGTTGGTCGCTCACCAAGACGTGCATTTGCTTATTTGACATATCGCAAAGGTAAGATATTAAGCGAAATATCTCAAAAGCGTTTATCTGCTATTAGAGAATTTGCTGAATTTGGTTCTGGTTTTAAAATCGCTATGCGTGACCTTGAAATTCGTGGTGCTGGTAATATATTAGGTCCTGAGCAATCAGGTCATATGATGAGCGTAGGTTATGACTTATATTTAAAACTACTTGAGGATGCTGTTTTAGAAGAAAAAGGCGAAACTCCAAAAGTTCGCACTGAATGTTTAGCGGATTTAACCGTATCTGCAAACTTGCCTAATGATTATGTGCCTGACGCTGGTCAGCGTGTGGACTTATACCGTAGAATTGCTCTTATTCGTTCTAAAGACTCCTATTCTGATATACTTGATGAGCTTATTGATAGATATGGTGAGCCGCCTAATGAAGCGGTTGCACTCTTGGATATTGCACTTTTAAGGTCTAAGGCATCTAAAGCGGGAGTATCTGAAATTCGTCAACAAAAAGATAGACTGATTTTTACTTTCACCAAACCAGATATTATGAAAATGTCATATTTATGTGGTGATGATGAATTTAAAGGCAAATTGTTATTAAATGCAGGAAGTAATCCTTATTTATCTATTAGAATTAATCAAAAAGAAACACCACTTGAGCTTTCTTCAAAGTTGATTGATAAGTATAGTTTAATAGAAGAAAAATAATAAAAAATTTAAGTAAAAATATCAAAAAACTGTTGACAAGAATGTTAGACTATGCTAACATATAGTCAGTCAATAAAAACTCTGTGCGGAAGATATTAAATATCTTGAGTTTGTATTTGATTAAGTCTTTTTTGTCCCGTTTCAATCACCTCTTCTGAAACAAGGTAAAACCACTGCTAATGCGGTGGTTTTATTTTTTGCTTGTTAATATTTGATTTTGGGCGTATAATAAAATGAAAATATACTATAAAGGGGAATGTATGTATATGATTGATAAATTTAATAGAAAAATTACATATGCTCGCATTTCTCTAACAGAAAAATGCAATCTAAAATGTAAATACTGTATGCCTAATGGCTTTTGTCCTATAAATTCAAATGAGCTTTCAGATGAGCAAATTAAAAATATAGTCAAAGCTCTTTTATCTTTGAGGATAAATAAAATTCGTTTTACTGGCGGTGAGCCTTTAATGCGTAAAAATGTAATTTCACTTTTAAATGATATTTGCACATTTGCACCGATTGACTGGGCTATAACAACAAACGGTACAACACTAAAACATGATGCAATATATTTGAAAAAAGCTGGAATAAAACATATAAATATAAGCCTTGATACGCTTGATAGTAAGGATTATAAGGCTTTGACTGGTGCAGATTTACAAAATGCTTTAGAGGGATTTTATACCGCTTTAGATGTAGGATTTGACACAATAAGGATAAATTTTGTTTTAATAAAGGGAATAAGCGAAAAACAAATAGAAAATCTGGCAAAACTCACACTAAAACACAATGTAGATGTAAGATTTATTGAACTTATGCCAATAGGTCAGTGTGCAGAATATTCAGAAAATCATCTTTTAAAAGCAGATGTCGTATTTCAAATTTTAAAAGATTTACAAATAGATGTTCAAGATGCTCATGCACCAGCTAAATATTATAAACTTAAAGGTGCAAAAGGTAGGGTAGGGCTTATAACTCCTATGAGCTGTAATTTTTGTTCAGAGTGCAACCGCATAAGAATTACAGCTGATGGTAAATTAAAACCTTGTTTACATTCAGATATAGAAATAAATCTTTGTGATGTTTTGCACAATGAGGATTTACTCAAAAAACGTATACAAGATGCTGTTAATATTAAGCCTGAACGCCATTATTTAAATGAAAATATGTATATAAAACGCAATATGAGTTGTATAGGAGGATAAAAAAGAGCTGTCACAGAAAATTGTGACAGCTTTTAGTACAAAAATCGAGGATTATATATTGTTAAATTGTATGAAATGTCATTGACTAATATACCAAAAAAATGATATAATAAACCGCTTATCTAAATAAATGGATTTTTATTTATAACCACAAACATAATATCATGTTTTTTGTGGAAAAGCAAGCACAACATATGGATTTATACAACGCTACCAAGCGTATCAAAACATTTAAACACTGAAAAGGAGTGATGGGTTCAAAATGATGGTAAAAGACGTACAACACGGCAAAACCACCCGAAAGAGCTTCGCACGAATTGATGAGATTTTGGAAATGCCAAACCTTATCGAGGTTCAAAAGAAGTCATATGAATGGTTTCTAACCGATGGTCTGCGTGAGGTGTTTGATGATGTCGCTTCAATTACCGACTACACCGGAAACCTTGAGCTATCCTTTATAGGCTACAAGCTTGAGGATACACCAAAATACAGCGTAGAAGAATGTAAAGCTCGTGATGCAACATATGCTTGCCCTCTAAAGGTTAGTATGCGTTTGCATAACAAGGAAACAGGCGAAATCAAAGAGCAAGAAATCTTTATGGGCGATTTCCCTCGTATGACTGAGTCTGGTACATTTATCATCAACGGTGCAGAACGTGCTATCGTTTCTCAGATTGTTCGTTCCCCAGGCGTGTACTACGGTCGTGAGCTGGACAAGACCGACAAGGCTCTACTATCAGCTACTGTTATCCCTTACCGTGGTGCTTGGCTTGAATATGAAACCGATATGAACGATATTTTCTATGTTCGTATTGATAAAAACCGTAAAATCCCAATCACTTCCTTTATTCGTGCTATTGGTATTAAAACTGATGCTGAAATTTTGGAAATGTTTGGTGAAGATGAACGCATTCTCGCAACCTTAGACCGTGACCCTTCAAAAACTGTTGAAGAGGCTCTAATCGAAATCTATAAGAAAATGCGTCCAGGTGAACCACCTTCTGTTGAGTCTGCGACCAACCTTATGAACGCTATGTTCTTTGATATGCGTCGTTATGATATATCCGCAGTAGGTCGTTATAAATATAATAAAAAGCTAAATATTGCTCGCCGTATTTCTGGTCAGAAAATGCTTGAAGCTGTTGTTGACCCTATGACTGGCGAAATTTTAGCTGAAGAAGGCGAAATTCTAACCCGTGAAAAGGCTGTTGAAATTGCTAAACGTGGCGTTCATGGTGTTGTAGTTGAGTCAAGTGAAGGTAAACCTGTTAAGGTATTCGGCAATGGTATGGTTGATATCAATGATTTTTCCGATTACACAGGTTTTACTGCTGAAGAACTTGGAATTAAAGAAAAAGTTCGCTTTGTTGTCTTAAAGGAAATTATTGACGCTGGCGTTACTGGAGATGCTATGAAAAACGCTATCAATGAGCGTATGCTAGACCTTATTCCTAAGACAATTATTGTTGATGATATGCTCGCTACTATCTGTTATCTGCTCAATATCGGCAATGGTATCGGCAGAGTAGACGATATAGACCATCTCGGTAACCGTCGTTTACGTTGCGTAGGTGAGCTGCTCCAGAACCAATTCCGCATTGGCTTTAGCCGTATGGAGCGTGTAATTCGTGAGCGTATGACAATTCAGGATTTAAGTTCTGTAACTCCTCAAAGTCTGATTAATATTCGCCCTGTTACCGCTGCTATTAAGGAATTTTTCGGTTCTTCTCCTCTTTCTCAGTTTATGGACCAGAATAACCCTCTGGCTGAGCTAACACATAAGCGTCGTATGTCTGCTCTTGGTCCAGGTGGTCTTTCTCGTGACCGTGCTTCATTTGAAGTTCGTGACGTTCATTACTCACACTATGGTCGTCTATGTCCTATAGAGACACCTGAAGGTCCTAATATCGGTCTTATCTCTTATCTGGCAACCTATGCTAGAATTAATGATTTTGGCTTTATTGAGGCTCCTTACCGTGTAATTGACAAAGAAACAGGTAAGGTTACTAATGAAGTTCGTTATATGACTGCTGATGTTGAAGATGAATTTATCGTTTGTCAGGCTACTGAGCCACTAGATGAAAATGGCTGTCTAAAAAATGAACGTATCACTTGTCGTATGCGTGATGAGTTCGTTGAGGTTGACCGCAAGGACGTTGACCTAATGGACGTTTCTCCTCGTATGATGGTATCTGTTGCGACCGCTTTCATTCCATTCCTTGAGCATGATGACGCAAACCGTGCTTTGATGGGTGCAAACATGCAACGTCAGGCTGTGCCTCTACTTCGCACAGAAGCTCCTATTGTTGCAACTGGTATGGAATACAAAGCTGCGGTTGACTCTGGTACTATTCCTCTAGCTGAGGGTGACGGTACTGTTACCCGTGCTACTGCTCGTGAGGTTTGTGTAAAATATGACAATGGTCTTGAAAAGACCTACCCACTAACTAAATTTTTACGTTCTAACCAGTCTACCTGTATCAACATGCGTCCAATCGTTGACCTTGGCGAGCGTGTTAAGAAGGGTGATGTACTAGCTGATGGTCCATCTACTGATAAGGGCGAAATTGCTCTTGGTAAAAACGCACTTATCGGCTTTATGACTTGGGAAGGTTACAACTATGAGGACGCTGTTCTGCTTAATGAACGTTTAGTTCGTGAAGATATGTACACTTCTATCCATATCGAGGAATATGAGTCGGAGTCCCGTGATACCAAGCTAGGACCTGAAGAAATTACACGTGATGTACCAAACGTTGGTGAAGATGCTCTGCGTGACCTTGATGAACGTGGTATTATTCGTGTTGGTGCAGAAGTTCATGCTGGTGATATCCTTGTTGGTAAGGTAACTCCTAAGGGTGAAACCGAGCTGACAGCTGAAGAACGTCTACTCCGTGCTATCTTTGGTGAAAAAGCTCGTGAAGTTCGTGATACTTCCTTGAGAGCTCCTCATGGTGAATCTGGTATCGTTGTTGATGTTAAGGTATTTACACGTGAAAACGGTGATGAGCTTTCTCCAGGTGTAAACATGGTTGTTCGTGTTTATATCGCTCAAAAGCGTAAAATCTCCGTTGGTGATAAAATGGCTGGTCGCCATGGTAACAAGGGTGTTGTTTCACGTATTTTACCTCAGGAAGATATGCCTTTCCTTGAAGATGGTACTCCTCTTGATATTGTGCTTAACCCTCTGGGCGTTCCTAGCCGTATGAACATCGGTCAGGTTCTTGAGGTTCATTTGGGCTTTGCAGCTAAAAAGCTCGGCTGGAAGATTGAAACCCCAGTATTTGATGGTGCTACACTTGAAGATATTAAGGAAACTCTGGTTGCTGCTGGCGTTTCTCCAGACGGTAAGAGTGTTCTTTATGATGGTCGTACTGGTGATAAGTTCGACAACCCTGTAACTGTTGGTTATATGTACTACCTTAAACTTCACCATCTGGTTGATGATAAAATTCATGCTCGTTCAACTGGTCCTTACTCACTTGTAACTCAGCAACCTCTTGGCGGTAAAGCTCAGTTTGGTGGTCAGCGTTTCGGTGAAATGGAAGTTTGGGCTCTTGAGGCTTATGGTGCAGCTTATACACTTCAGGAAATCCTAACCGTTAAGTCTGACGATATTACTGGTCGTGTTAAGACTTATGAGGCTATTGTTAAGGGTCATAATGTCCCTCAACCAGGTGTTCCTGAGTCATTTAAGGTTCTTGTTAAGGAACTTCAGTCACTTTGTCTTGATATCAAGGTTCTTGATGAGAATATGGAAGTTATTGAGCTATCTGAAGAAGATGACGATGAAGAAACAGGTCGTCAAATCGAAGAAACCACTGCTAATGTTGGCACAGATGAAGAATTTGCTGCTGCTGGTTATGGTATCAACGATGCAGAAGATGGCGATATTGATTTAAGTGCATTTGACGCTGCCGCTGAGTTTGAAAGCGATGATGATTTCTCTGCTGAGGACTCCTATGGCGATGGCGATTTTGATATTGATATGTAATACGGATTAGGGAAGGAGTAATACAATAAGATTATGGGATATAACACATTTAATGCCATTAAAATCGGTTTGGCGTCGCCCGAACTTATCCGTGAATGGTCTTTTGGTGAGGTTAAAAAACCTGAAACCATTAACTACCGTACACTAAAACCAGAAAAAGATGGTCTTTTCTGTGAACGTATCTTTGGACCTACCAAGGATTGGGAATGTCACTGTGGCAAGTATAAAAAGGTTAGATACAAAGGCAAAGTTTGTGATAAGTGTGGCGTAGAAGTTACACGTGCTAAAGTTCGTCGTGAGCGTATGGGACATATTGAGCTGGCTGCTCCTGTATCTCATATTTGGTACTTTAAAGGTATTCCATCTCGTATGGGCTTAATTCTTGATATCTCTCCAAGAGTGCTTGAGAAAGTTCTATACTTTGCTTCTTATATTGTAACTGACCCAGGTGACACACCGCTGATTAAAAAGCAAATTCTCACCGAAGTTGAATACAGAGATATGCAGGAAAAATATGAGGACGATTTCACTGCTGAAATGGGTGCAGAAGCTATTCAAAAGCTTCTGCGTGAAATCGACCTTGATGCTCTTTCTAAAGAGCTTAGAAATGAACTCAAGGACGCTAGCGGTCAAAAGCGTATTCGTATAATTAAGCGTCTTGAGGTTGTTGAGTCATTCAGAGTTTCTGGCAACAAGCCTGAATGGATGATTATGGACGTTGTTCCTGTAATTCCGCCAGAAATTCGTCCTATGGTTCAACTTGACGGCGGTCGTTTCGCTACAAGCGACCTTAACGACCTTTACCGCCGTGTAATTAACCGTAACAACCGTTTAAAGCGTTTGTTAGAGCTAGGTGCTCCTGATATTATTGTTAGAAACGAAAAACGTATGTTACAAGAGGCTGTTGACGCTCTTATTGATAATGGTCGTCGTGGTCGTCCAGTAACTGGCCCTAATAACAGAGCATTAAAGAGCCTTTCTGATATGCTAAAGGGTAAGCAAGGTCGTTTCCGTCAAAACTTACTTGGTAAGCGTGTTGACTACTCTGGTCGTTCGGTTATCGTTGTAGGTCCAGACCTAAAGATTTATCAGTGTGGTTTGCCTAAAGAAATGGCTCTTGAGCTGTTTAAACCATTTATCATGAAGCGTCTAGTTGAAGATGGTCTTGCATCTAATATTAAGTCCGCTAAGAAAATGGTTGAACGTGCTAAAACTGAAGTTTGGGACGTATTGGCTGACATTATTAAAGGTCACCCTGTAATGCTAAACCGTGCTCCTACACTTCACCGTCTGGGTATTCAGGCATTTGAACCTGTTCTTGTTGAAGGTCGTGCTATTCGTCTGCACCCACTTGTTTGTACTGCGTTTAATGCTGACTTTGACGGTGACCAGATGGCGGTTCACGTTCCTCTATCTGCTGAGGCTCAGGCTGAGGCTCGTCTGCTTATGCTATCAGTTAATAACCTGTTAAAACCTCAGGACGGTAAGCCTGTTACTGTTCCTTCTCAGGATATGGTTCTAGGTGCTTATTACCTAACTATTGACCGTGACACTGAAGTTGGTGCTGGTAAAATCTTTACTTCACCAGATGAGGCTCTTATGGCTTACGACCAAGGTGTTGTTGGTATTCATGCTCCAATTAAGGTTCGCATGACTAAAAATATAGGTGGCAAAACAATCTCTCGTATTGTTGATGCAACTCCAGGTCGTCTTATTTTCAACGAACGTATTCCTCAGGATTTAGGCTTTGTTGAACGTGATGATGAACACTGTCTTGACCTTGAAATTATGTTTACTTGTGGTAAAAAGGAACTCGGTAAGATTATCGACCGTTGTATTCGTGTGCATGATTTCAATAAGACTGCTGAAGTTCTGGACGCTATCAAGTCTATGGGTTATAAATACTCAACCCGTGGTGCATTAACCGTTGCGGTTGCTGATATGCTTGTACCAGAAGGTAAAGAGCAGCTTGTTCGTGAGGCTGAACAAAAGGTTGCCCAAATTGATAGAAAATATAAACGTGGTTTTATCACTGATGAAGAACGTTACCGTTTAACCGTTGCTGAATGGGAAGACACAACAAAGAAGGTTACTGCTAAACTTCAAGAAAATATGAAGGCTGAACGTCATAACCCAATTCATATGATGGCTGACTCTGGTGCTCGTGGTAGTATCAACCAAATACGTCAGCTTGCTGGTATGCGTGGTCTGATGGCTTCAACATCAGGTAAAACTATCGAAATCCCTATTAAGTCTAATTTCCGTGAAGGTCTTTCCGTACTTGAATACTTTATCGCTGCTCGTGGTGCGAGAAAGGGTATGGCGGATACTGCTCTTAGAACTGCGGACTCTGGTTACCTAACTCGTCGTTTGGTTGATGTTTCTCAGGACGTTATCATTCGTGAAGAAGATTGTGGTGCTACTAAGGGTATCTGGGTTGAGGATATCAAGGAAGGAAATCAGATTATTGAAACATTCCGTGAACGTCTGCTTGGTCGTTATCCTGTTGATGATGTTATGCACCCAGAAACAGGGGAATTGCTTGTATCCAAGGAAACTATGATTAAGGACGCCGAGGCTGATATAATTGTAAATGCTGGTATTACTAAGTTACAAATTCGCTCTGTTCTTGAATGTCGTTCTCGTAAGGGCGTTTGCTCTCACTGTTATGGTATGAACCTTGCTGCAGGTGCTCCTTGTGGTATGGGTGAAGCTGTTGGTATTATCGCTGCTCAGTCTATCGGTGAACCAGGTACTCAGCTTACAATGCGTACCTTCCATACCGGTGGTGTTGCAGGTAGCGATATCACCCAAGGTCTTCCTAGAGTTGAAGAACTGTTTGAAGCTCGTAAGCCTAAGAAAGTTGCAACTCTTGCCGAAATTTCTGGTGTTGTTCGTATTGAGGAGTCTCGTCGCTCTACTCTTAAAACTATTAACATTGTTAACCCTGAAAATGGCGATACTCGTTCTTATCAGCTTGCTTCTTCTTCTGGTATTAAGGTTGAGGACGGTCAAACAGTTAAACAGGGTGATATGCTAAATGAAGGTGCTTTAAGCCCTCATGATATTCTGCGTATACTTGACCCTCGTGCGGTTCATGACTATGAAATTAAGGAAGTTCAAAAGGTTTATCGTCAACAAGGTGTTGATATCAACGATAAGCATATCGAAGTTATTGTTCGTCAGATGATGCGTAAGGTTAAAGTTGAAGATGCTGGTGATGCAGCAGTGCTTCCAGGCTCTGTTATTGACCTACTGGAATTTGAGGATTACAATAACGAAGTCCAAAAGCGTATTGATGCTGGTGAAACTGGTCTTAAATTCGCTACTTGCAGCCCAACTCTTATGGGTATCACTAAGGCTTCTCTTGCTACGGAGTCATTCCTATCTGCTGCTTCATTCCAAGAAACAACACGTGTTCTTACTGATGCAGCTATTAAGGGTAAAATTGACCCACTGCTAGGTCTTAAAGAAAATGTTATTATTGGTAAGCTAATTCCAGCTGGTTCTGGTATGCAAGAATACAGAAATGGTCATTATGAACAGACTGTAAGTCTTGACTAATTATATTAAATCAGGTTAGTATAGTTACTAACCTGATTTTTTTATATATACATGTATAAAAACTGTAAATATGTACACAATAAAAATACAAAGTCCGCACTAAAAGGACATACCCAAAAAGTTGCACAGTTTATAGAGAATAAAGCTGAAAAAACTCACCTAAATGGAGAAAAAAGAAAAAACACTTGACCTTATAGGGGTGAGCCGTTATACTATTATCGTATGCGGTATAGGAGGGAATAAAATGCTTTCTCAATTATCAGCGGCGTCCAAAGTCGTGGGCGTAAAACAGTCCGCTAAGGCAATAAAATCTGGCAGGGCTGACCGTGTTTATATTGCACTTGATGCAGAACAACGTGTACTGCGTCCAATATGCGAACTGTGCCGCCAAATGCAGGTCGAAGTCGAAGAAGTGGCCACTATGGCTGAACTCGGCGATGCTTGTATGATTGATGTTGGTGCAGCAGTCGTTACTGTGCTGACAGAATAATTTTTTGCTGATAACCATTTCGGTTTATCATAAATTATATTTTATTCTTTAAAGAAGGAGGAGAAAGAATGCCTACTTTTAATCAGCTCGTACGCAAGGGACGTGAGGTAACTAAGGCAAAGTCCACAGCTCCAGCTCTTCAGGTTGGCTACAACTCTCAGAAGAAAAAGCAGACTGACCAGTCCGCACCACAAAAGCGTGGCGTTTGTACCACTGTTAAGACAATGACACCTAAGAAGCCTAACTCTGCACTTCGTAAGATTGCCCGTGTTCGTCTGACAAATGGTATGGAAGTTTCCGCTTACATTCCAGGTATCGGTCATAACCTACAGGAGCACTCCGTAGTTATGGTTCGTGGCGGTCGTGTAAAGGACCTTCCAGGTGTACGTTACCACATTATCCGCGGTACTCTGGATACTCAGGGTGTTGCAAACCGTAAGCAGGCTCGTTCCAAGTACGGTGCTAAGCGTCCTAAGGCTGGCAAGTAATTTTTTAAGCCTTAAAAGACTTTGATTTGAACTTATAACAGTTTCAGCAAAGCAAATGTTAGGTTTTAAAAACCTATCGCTTTGTCCTGAGTGTTTTTCATATAGATTTTTTTATTTGGGAAACCTCGGACACAACACAGTAAATATAAATTTACTGAGTACCTATGAAATCATATTAAATAATAATGAAGGAGGGAAGTAAAGTGCCAAGAAGAGGAAATGTTCCCAAGAGAGACGTTCTGCCAGACCCAATGTATAATTCTAAGCTCGTTACTAAGCTGGTAAACTCTATCATGCTAGACGGTAAGAAGGGTGTTGCACAGAAGGTTGTTTATGGTGCTTTTGACATCGTTCGAGATAAGACCGGTCGTGAACCTTTGGAGGTTTTCACCGAAGCAATGGAAAATATTATGCCTAGCCTGGAAGTTAAGGCTCGCCGTGTAGGTGGTGCTACTTATCAGGTACCAATGGAAGTTCGTCCTGAGCGTCGTCAGACTCTAGGTCTACGTTGGATTACTAAGTACTCCCGTGCTCGTTCTGAGAAGACCATGCGTGCTCGTCTGGCTGGCGAAATTCTGGACGCAGCTAACAATCTGGGTGGCTCTGTTAAGAAGCGTGAGGACACTCACAAGATGGCAGAGGCTAACAAGGCATTCGCTCACTATCGTTATTAATAAACCGATAGAATTTCTGAAAGGAGAGCAATTATGCCTAGAGAATATTCGCTGGAAAATACCAGAAATATCGGCATCATGGCACACATCGATGCTGGTAAAACTACTACTACCGAGCGTATCCTGTATTACACAGGTGTAAACTATAAAATCGGTGATACCCATGACGGTACCGCTACTATGGACTGGATGGAGCAGGAGCAAGAGCGTGGTATTACTATCACTTCTGCTGCAACTACCTGTCACTGGTCTGGTTCTCGTAACCAGTACCCAGAACACCGTATTAACATCATCGACACCCCAGGTCACGTTGACTTTACTATTGAAGTTCAGCGTTCCCTTCGTGTACTTGACGGCTCTGTAACCGTTTTCTGTGCTAAGGGTGGCGTTGAGCCTCAGTCTGAAACCGTTTGGCATCAGGCTGACGATTATCATGTACCTCGTATGGCGTTCGTTAATAAAATGGACATCATGGGTGCTGATTTCTTCAACGTTGTTAAGATGATGAAGGACCGTCTAAAGTGTAATGCTGTTCCAATTCAGCTTCCAATCGGTGCTGAGGACACATTTAAGGGTATTGTTGACCTTATGACCATGCGTGCTGAGGTTTACTATGATGACCTTGGTAAAGATGTTCGTGATGAGGATATCCCAGAAGATTTAGTTGATATGGCTCAAGAATATCATGACGCTATGGTTGAATCTATCTGTGAGCTTGACGAGGAACTAATGATGAAGTACCTCGAAGGCGAAGAAATCACTGTTGATGAGCTAAAGGCTGCACTGCGTAAGGGTGTTTGTAATGTACAGATTATCCCTGTAATGTGTGGTACTGCATATCGTAACAAGGGCGTTCAGATGCTTCTTGACGCTGTTGTTGATTATATGCCAGCTCCAACTGACGTTCCTATGATTAAGGGCGTTAACCCAGATACCGAGGAAGAGGACTCCCGTCCATCTAGCGACGAAGCTCCATTCTCCGCTCTGGCATTTAAGATTATGACCGACCCTTATGTAGGTCGTTTAACATTCTTCCGTGTATACTCCGGTACTCTAACTGCTGGTTCTTCTGTACTGAATGCAACTAAGGGTAACCGTGAGCGTATGGGTCGTATCCTTCAGATGCACGCTAATGCTCGTAAGGATATTGATATCGTTTACTCTGGTGATATCGCTGCTGCTGTTGGTCTAAAGAACACAACAACTGGTGATACACTTTGTGACGAAAAGCACCCAATTATTCTTGAATCCATGAATTTCCCAGACCCAGTTATCCGTGTTGCTATTGAGCCTAAGACTAAGGCTGGTCAGGAAAAGATGGGTATTGCTCTAACTAAGCTTGCAGAAGAGGACCCAACTTTCCGTACATGGACTGATGAGGAAACTGGACAGACTATTATCGCTGGTATGGGTGAGCTTCACCTAGAAATCATCGTTGACCGTCTGCTTCGTGAATTTAAGGTAGAGGCTAACGTTGGTGAACCTCAGGTTGCTTATAAAGAAACTATTCGTCGCTCTGCTGACGTTGATATGAAGTATGCTCGTCAGTCTGGTGGTAAGGGTCAATATGGTCACGTTAAGATTATTGTTGAGCCTAACGAGTCCGGTAAGGGTTACGAATTTATCAATAAGATTGTTGGTGGTGCTATTCCTAAGGAATACATCGAGCCAGTAAATCAGGGTATTCAGGGTGCTATGCAAGCTGGTGTACTCGCTGGTTATCCAGTTGTTGATGTTAAGGTTACTCTGTATGATGGTTCTTTCCATGAAGTTGACTCATCTGAAATGGCATTTAAGATTGCTGGTTCTATGGCATTTAAGGAAGCTATGCGTAAAGCTGAGCCAGTTCTTATGGAGCCTATTATGCAGGTTGACGTTCTTGTTCCAGAAGATTACATGGGTGACGTTATCGGCGGCTTAAATGCTCGTCGTGGTCAAATCCAAGGTATGGAACCTCGTGGCGGCGTTCAGGCAGTAGGTGCTGCTGTGCCTCTATCTGAAATGTTCGGTTATGCTACTGCTCTGCGTTCTAGCACTCAGGGTCGTGGTCAGTATACCATGCAGCCTAGCCACTATACAGAAGTGCCAAAGTCTGTTCAAGACAAAATTATTGACGCTAGAACAAAAAATAACGATTAAAAGTTATTGATTTTTTCACTTGTATGATTTAAAATAGTTATACAAGTGTACTAATATTGAATAAAAAATTCACTAAATTTAAAATTCCTAAGGAGGCTATCCAAAATGGCAAAGGAAAAATTTGACCGCTCCCTGCCACACGTTAACATTGGTACTATCGGCCACGTTGACCATGGCAAGACTACTCTAACCGCTGCAATCACTAAGGTGCTTGCTATGGCTGGTGCTGCTGAGTATCAGGCATATGACGCAATCGACAAGGCTCCAGAAGAGAAGGAGCGTGGTATTACAATTAACACTGCTCACGTTGAGTATCATACTGACAAGCGTCACTACGCTCACGTTGACTGCCCAGGCCATGCTGACTACGTTAAAAATATGATTACTGGTGCTGCTCAGATGGACGGTGCTATCCTTGTTGTATCCGCTGCTGACGGCCCAATGCCTCAGACTCGTGAGCATATTCTGCTTTCCCGTCAGGTTGGCGTTCCTTACATCGTTGTATTCATGAACAAGGCTGACCAGGTTGACGACGAAGAGCTTCTTGACCTAGTTGAAATGGAAATCCGTGACCTGCTATCCTCTTACGAGTTCCCAGGTGATGACGTTCCAGTAATCCGTGGTTCTGCTCTGAACGTTCTAACTTGTGAGTCTAACGATCCAAACGCTCCAGAGTATGCTTGCATTCGTGAGCTGATGGACGCTGTTGACTCTTATATCCCAACTCCAGACCGTGCTGCTGACAAGCCTTTCATTATGCCAGTCGAGGACGTATTCTCTATCACTGGTCGTGGTACTGTTGCTACTGGTCGTGTAGAGCGTGGTCAGCTGAAGCTGAACGAAGAAGTTGAAATCGTAGGTCTGATGGAAGCTCCTCGTAAGACTGTTGTTACTGGTATCGAAATGTTCCGTAAGCTTCTTGATTATGCTGAAGCAGGCGACAACATCGGTGCTCTTCTACGTGGTGTTCAGAAGACTGACATTCAGCGTGGTCAGGTTCTTGCAAAGCCAGGTTCCATTCACCCACACACTAAGT
This sequence comes from Butyricicoccus sp., assembly GCA_017886875.1. Lineage (GTDB taxonomy): Bacteria > Bacillota > Clostridia > Oscillospirales > Butyricicoccaceae > Butyricicoccus_B. Next base: position 44,193 of record JAGHIZ010000066.1, read on the forward strand.
TCAAGGGTCAGGTTTACGTTCTGAAGAAGGAAGAAGGCGGTCGTCATACTCCTTTCTTCAACAACTACCGTCCACAGTTCTACTTCCGTACAACTGACGTTACTGGCGTTATCTCTCTACCAGAAGGCACTGAAATGTGTATGCCAGGCGACAACGTTGAAATGGACGTTGAACTGATTACTCCAATCGCTATCGAAGAAGGTCTACGTTTCGCTATCCGTGAGGGTGGTCGTACTGTAGGTTCTGGCGTTGTTGTTAAGATTAACGATTAATTTTACTTTCGCTTAGATAATAAATTATAAAATCCCGTCTGATTTATTTCAGACGGGATTTTTTTAATCTTCTAGCTTTTCTCCAAGTGTACCATCTCGGTAAAGCTCTAATAGTTTTTCTAAATCTTCAATTTTTTCTCTGTAAATTTCACCTGCATCTGTGTCTGCAACTGTCATTCTACGTGGCATACGTTCAACTATATGCACAGTTGAAGTCATTTCAGCGAGTGGGTGATTTTCATCGGCTGGTCTAAATGGCATATGTTCAGCAAGTTCTATATCATGTGAATTGTAAATTAGTGTATAACCTGCAATTCCTGTTTTTGATTGATATGCTTTAGATATACCACCATCAATTACAAATAATCTGCCACCTGCCTTAACTGGATTTTCTCCATTCTTAACAGGTACATGACCATTTACTATATGTGATTTAGCTGGGTCTAAACCAAATTCACGCATAATTTTTTCACTTTGTTTTGGGTCATCATAATTATGATAATATGGGTTCATTGGCTCAGATTGTAATGTTTTATCTCCAATAAAGCAACGTTCAAATGTTGTCATTCTATCCTTACCAAAAACAGGTGATTTAGCACCACACCATAAATACCACATTAAATCAACACAGTTTTCATCACCAGTATAATATGCTTTTCTTACGCAGCTATCAAGATAATCCAAAAGTGCTTTGCCTGAATATGCTCCACTTGGTAAAACAAGCTTGTCAAATTTTCCGCTTTCTGTCATTGGAATACAGCCATGATATAGTAAATTATTATTTGATACTTTATACATTGCACCATGGGTATAAATATAATCAATATGTCTGCGAAGTTTTGCACTGTGTCTAAATGATGCAAGTGTATTTTCAACAAGTGCTTCTTCTGCTTCTGTTAATTTATATGGGTCGTTAGGGTCAACAGTAGGGAAATTAGTATCAAGCATTTGATATTCTTTACCATCAAGAGTTATTGTACCTTTTTCAAAATTCACTTTATCAAGCAGTAATCTACCGCTCATATGATATTCTGGGTGACGTTTAATGAGTTGACCCTCAAGCTTAAATAATATAATAGCTACTGCTTTATGCATTTTAGCTGCAAGCTGTGGGTCTACTGGGTCATATTTATTTTCATCAAGCACATGTGGTTGGAAACGTTCACATGGGTCATTTTGATATGTTTCAGCTGCAAACATACTAAGAGGTCTCAGGTTTACTCCATAACCATCTTCCAAAACATCAAATGAGTTATAACTAATTGCAATTTTAAGCACATTAAATAAACATACTCTATTACCACTCATTGCACCCATCCAATTTATATCATGGTTGCCCCATTGTATATCTACATCGTGATATTTCATAAGCTCTTTAATAATTTTATCTGCACGAGGTCCTCTATCAAAAATATCACCAATAATGTGTAAATGGTCTACTGTCATCTGTTGAATTAAATGACAAAGTGCTATAATAAGTGGGTCTGAGCTGTCAGATTTAACAATAGAGGCAATAAGTGCTCTAAAATATCTACGTTTATCTGGGTCTGAGTCATATGTTTGTAAAAGTTCGTCCATTATATATGCATAATTTGGGTCCATAGCTTTATGTACGCGACTGCGTGTATATTTTGCAGATACATCTCTACATACTAAAACTAATCTACCAATAGTTAGTTCTGACCATTCGTTAAATCTTGGGCAAGAATTTCTTTTATTTACTAACATTGGCTTTGGATAACAAATAAGTGCTGCAAGTTCAGCTCTATCAGATTCTAAAATAGAATGTGAGAATAATGTTTCTATTTTTTCACGAATTACGCCAGAACCAGACCTTAAAAGATGTATAAATGCTTCATGTTCACCATGTAAATCGCTGAAAAAATACTCAGTTCCTTTTGGTAAACAAAGTGTAGCTGTCATGCTGACTATCTTACTTGAGACAGTTTCAATAGTAGGATATTGTTCACTTAAAAGCTTATAATATTGTAAATCTTTCATGTGTTTCTCTCCTTTTACACATACTCTAATTTATGGTAACATATTATTTATAGTGTATGCAAGATTAATTTTGTAAAACAAATGAACAAAAAAGCTGATAAACAGCTTGAGAATAACATAAAATCGTGATAGAATACTGTTTATGAGGGAAACAAACGAGGTGTGTGTTCCTGCATACATTTCAAGATTGAATGACGGAAAGGAAGATATTTAACATGAAAAAACTTTGGTGTGCATTTCGCCGCAGAGATGCTGTCGGAGAAAAAATTTGTGTAGCTTTAGCTGAAACAGAAGGACGTGTACGTCTGTGTCCATACCATACCGAGCCAGAGGCTGTTGAAAAGTGTAGTGATTATGCTTACAATAAACGTCAAGATGGCGAAGATGAAGGAATAGAATAAAAAGCTTAAGCTCTCAGAAGACATATAGTCGTCCGAGAGCTATTTTATTAATAGGAGAATATCATGTTATTTAAAAAAGAAAAAAAACGTAGACTGACTGTTCGTGGTATACTATCACTTTTAGTTCTACTTTTAATTGTTCGTCAATTTTTTCTTCATAACTATGAAGGTATTTTTGTAGGTATACTAACATTAATATTATTTGGTATTCCTACATTTATCGAAAGAAAAACTGATATTGACTTACCTCCAGTTTTAGAAGGTATTATATATTGTTTTATTTTTGCTGCTGAAATATTAGGTGAAATTGCTTCATTTTATACTAAAATACCTTATTGGGACACCATGCTTCACACAATAAACGGCTTTTTAATGGCTGCTATTGGATTTGCTCTTGTGGATATTTTCAACCGTTCAGATAGATTTTCTGTTAAATTATCACCTCTTTTCTTAGCAATAGTTGCTTTTTGCTTTTCTATGACAGTGGGTGTCCTTTGGGAGTTTTTTGAGTTTGCTATGGATACGTATTTCGGTACTGATATGCAGAAAGATTGGATTGTAACAGCGATTAATTCAGTAAAATTTGACCCTAATGGTCTTAATGTTGTACATCATATGGATATAGACTCACTTGTGGTAAATGGTGAGGACTGGATTTCTAAGTATGGTGGTTATATTGATATAGGGCTTATTGATACTATGAAGGATTTACTTGTAAATTTTATTGGTGCAGTTGTTTTCTCAATAATCGGATTTTTCTATGTTAAAAGTCGTGGTAAAGGTAAATTTGCAAGCCAATTTATCCCTAAAGTTTTAAATAAAAAGAAATAAGCGATGGCTATTTAGCCATCGCTTTTTAAATTTCCACAAAAAATATATGTATATTTAAGTGTTTTACACAGATTGTGTATAATTTCTTTATTAGAAATAACATCTAGTTGATTTAAAAAAATACGGATTTTGTCTTTTGGCATTTTACAGCTTTTAATACCATCATCTATACACATAATTAAATGTTTTATATTAAAAATTTCATTAGGATTTAAATTTAATAGCTCATATCTATGGCATACATCTTTTATAGGTTTTCCAAGACAAGATAATCCCAAAACTAAAATAACAACATCTGTATTTTTATATATAACGGGTTCATTTGTGTTATGAAATTTTGCAGGTAGTCTTTTTGAACCATCAGCTTCATATAAAATCGGGATATTATAATTATTTTCCCTTAAACCTGTGCATTTGTTATTTTCATTTATATCAAGTGAAGCGATAATTTTATTTTTTATAATATATTTTTCGCTATCAGTTGGTATTATAATATCACATTCGCTATTATCTGGTTTCATTATATGTGTAGATGTGGTTACAAATGCACCTTGTTCTTTTCGCTCTTTTGCAAGTAGCCATAACATAGTGGTTTTACCACCAGCACCAATAATAGCGACTGTATCTGTTTTTTTAATCTTTAAAGTATCATGTAAATTCATAATAAAACACCAAAAATTAAACGTGTTATAAAATAAATTATAACACGTTTTAAATAAACTTATTTACTAACTAACACTTTTTTGTAAACACTCAATATATAGCTTGCAACAGTTTGGCTTATTTCACGAGTTGCAACAATTTTATCTGATAATGTTATAATCCACGCTTCACAGTTTGTAGGAACTGAAAAGCAAACAGGGAACATATGACTTTTAATTGCTTTTAATTGTCTTTCGCTTAAATTGAAATGTTCTTTTGCTCGCTCAGCTGCTATATCTCCATGAATAAACGCATGCATACGTTTAAATCTTTGCCAACCTGAATATTGACTTAAATAATTTTTAAACCAATCTTCATGCCAATCATAACCAAAAAAATCGTGAAGCAATGCAGCTCTTGTTGTGGAAATAACAAGCTCATCGGAAAGCCCAAGCTTTTTTGATATGGAATATGCTGTTATAGCTGTGGCAAGTGAATGTTCATATACAGTGTTTCCGTTGCCATGGTGCATAAGATTTTTTGTTTCAATAAACAAAGGGTGATTTAGAATGTCCTCTGTTATTAAATCAAACTCACTTTGCACTCAAATCACCTTCTTTCTATAAACTATTAGCAAAAGCTAACATATCTTATTACAGTTATATTTTATGCTATTTTTTCAAAAATTACAATAGCAATTTTAATATTTTAAACCCATTTTAATATATCTTTTTTCATTCTTGCGATTATTCTTTTTTCTAAACGAGATATATATGATTGCGAAATACCAAGCATATCGGCAACTTCTTTTTGTGTCATACATTCATTGCCACTAAGCCCAAACCTTAAAGCTATTATTTCCATTTCACGCTTTGGAAGTCTGGTAAGTGCCTTATGTAATAGCTCTTTATCAACATCATCTTCAATAGGTCTCATAACGCAATCTGGGTCAGTTCCTAGAATATCGGATAGTAAAAGTTCGTTTCCGTCCCAATCGGCTGAGAGTGGTTCATCAAATGACACTTCGGTTTTTTGAGATGATACTTTTCTGAGGTGCATTAAAATCTCATTTTCAATACATCTTGATGCATAGGTTGCAAGTTTTACCTTTTTATCAGATTTAAATGTAGTTATAGCTTTTATAAGTCCTATTGTACCTATTGAGATTAAATCCTCCATTCCTACACCTGTATTTTCAAATTTTTTTGAAATATAAACTACAAGTCTTAAATTATGTTCAATAAGTTTATCCCTTGCCCAACTTTCTCCCGCTTGCAATGCTATTAAGGCTTCATTTTCCTCATCTGATGACATTGGTGCAGGTAAAACATCACACCCTCCAATATAATAAATATCATCTTTTTTTAGCAGATTAATCTTATCAAGCAAATCAGTAAGAAATTTAATAAACATTTTTTACTCCTTTCAAAGTCCAATCAGTCCTTGATATTGTCCGCTACAAATCCTATCTGCATTTATTGAAACTAATCCATGCCATATTTTGCCGTCAATAGTTATTTTATCGGGCTTAAAACTAAGCAAAAGTCCAGAATTTTTTCCGACAGCATTAAAGGGAATAAGTCTAAAATATTTTACATAATTTTCTGGTATATTAGATAAGATATCGGCTGCATTTTCAGTGTGTAGTCTATTAAGCGATATATTTATAGGTAATATTTGACTTGCACTAAAACGGTCTAATATAATAACTGGTTTTCCGCTGATTATATCATGAAGTGTATTTCCTGTATCTACAAGAAGTGTATATTCTGCATGATTATCTAAAAAATATACATCAGCTTTTACTGTTTTTCTTGGTATTATTGTGTCTTTCGCTTCATTTCTAAAGATAAATCCTGTTATTATCCAGCTTATTAGCATAGCTATAACAATGGTTTTAAATGAAATATTATTTATATAATATCCACTTCCTGCAAAAAAACTATTATTGCTTATATTGCCAAGTGCAAGAACTCCGCCCGCAACTGCAAAAGATATAAATAAAAAAAGTAATAAAAGTTTTAAAAATCTGCTTTTATTTTTATATCCAAAACAAATTAAAACCATTAAACCACTTATAGCTATCTTTATAGGTAGGCTTGTTATTATATTAGTTTCTACTATGCAGCTTAAAACAGCGTATAAACTGCCAAGTAATGCACCTAAAAATAATTTAAAACGTGTTGAGTAAATACCAGATATCCTACTTAATGCAAAAAGCATTAAATAATCTATCGCTAAATTTACACCTATCAAAATATCCAGATAAATAATACGCAAGTATAATTGTCCTCCTTCCCATAAATATTATAGAATATTAAAATAAAGTTTATTGTCAAAGTAAGGGAAAAATAAAATATTATTGCTTTAATATAACCTTTTGCTTGCGTATAACGCTTGTTTTGGAATATAATTATAATAGGTGATTGGTTATGAATATTTTATTAGTTGAAGACGAAAAAAGACTATCAGAGGTTTTAGTTAAAATACTTCAGGAAAATAAATATACAGTTGATGCCGTTGAAAATGGCTCAGATGGTTTACTATATGCACAAAAAGGTCAATATGATATTATAATTTTAGATGTCATGTTACCAGAAAAAAGTGGTCTTGAAATAGCTAGAATACTTAGAAAAGAAAATAATAAAACACCTATTTTAATGCTTACAGCAAGAAGTGAAGTAAGCGATAGAGTAGCAGGTCTTGATAGCGGTGCAGATGATTATTTGACAAAACCATTTGCTATAGAAGAATTGCTTGCAAGAGTTAGAGCTTTGTCAAGACGTCAAGCTGAAATGCAGATGGAGACTTTAACATTTGGTGATATAACGCTTAAACTTAGCACACATGATATATGCTCAGGCTCAAAATCAGTTAGACTTAACAGAAAAGAATTTGATGTAATTCAAATGCTAATGATAAATTCTAAAACTATTGTGTCTAAAGAAACACTTATAACTAAAATTTGGGGATTTGACTCAGATGCGGAAGCCAACAATGTTGAGGCTTACATATCATTTCTTAGAAAAAAATTAACCTATCTTCAATCAAAAGTTAAAATTTCAACCATTTGGAAGGTGGGTTACCGTCTGGAATGGGAAGATAAATGATACAAAAATTACATCATAAATTTGTTAAAGTTAATTTAATGCTTGCAGCTTTGGTGCTATTTATAGCTTGTGTTATAGCTTGTGTGGTTTATGATTATGTGCTTAAAACAGCAACATACCATGCTCTTGAGCAAGCTATGATAAATGATGATATCACTATGATTGATGTGTATGAAAATCCAAGCTATTTAATTAAAATTAGATATGTGCCTGTAGCTGTTATGCTTGTAAATAATGATGGCACAATAAAAGAAGTTATGATTGATAAAGGTGCAAATATCTCAAATGATGTTATGGAGAAATCAGCAAAAAAAATTGTAAAACAAAACTCTCCAAATGGAACAGTTAGCGAATTTTCATTGAGATATATATGTAAAAAACAAGATGATGGCTTTAAAATCGCTGTTGTAAATATAAATTTTGAATATAAAAGTATGCGAAATTTAATGCTTTTACTTTTTATAATCTGGATTTTTTGCATGATTGCTTTTTGGCTGATAAGTCGTTCTTTATTTAAAGAAGCATTAGCCCCTGTTCAAGATGCTTGGAATAAACAAAGGCGTTTTGTAGCAGATGCAAGCCATGAGTTAAAAACACCTCTTACAGTTATGCTTGCTAATTTTAGTGTTTTATTGTCACACCCAAATGATACAATAGATGAGCAGCGTAAATGGCTTATAAATTCAAGAGATGAAGCACTTAATATGCAAAAACTTGTTGAAAGTTTGCTTATTTTAGCAAGAAGTGATGCAGCTATAGATTTGCCTGAAATGAAATCTGTTCATTTAAGCGATTTGCTTTTAAATTCTGCTTTGTCATTTGAAGCTGTCGCTTTTGAAAAAGATATTAAAATGAATACACAAATCGCTCCTAATATATATGTAAAGGGTGATGAACAATCTCTTAAACAGCTCATTTCTATATTATTAGATAATGCTGTTAAATATGCCGGGAAAAATGGTGAAATAAATGTTAAATTATTTAAGTATGATGTAAAATATATTATTATGCAGGTGCAAAATACTGGTCAGCCTATACCATCGCATGAACTTCCACATGTATTTGAAAGGTTTTACAGAGGTGAACAAATGCGTTCAGAAGTAAGCGGTCATGGACTAGGTCTTGCAATAGCTTATAAAATTGTTCAAATACATAATGGTAAAATTACAGCTCAAAGCAGTAAATCACAGGGTACAAAAATGCAGGTTGTATTGCATAGAATAGAAAATCCTATAATAAATAAAATCAAATAAAAAGGATACTGGTATGGAAAGAGTAGTAAATAAGCAAAGTAATCAATATTTAGAGCTTTTACACTTTTTTAGTGAAGGTTCTGACGAGTGCTTTTATATATTTGAAATGAAAGAAAATAAAATATATTTTTCTAAAAACATAAAGAAAAAATATGAATTTTTAAATATTGAAAATAATGCTTGCGATGCATCTGCTATTATAGATAGAGTATATAGCAGAGATATTAGTATTTTTAATGAAGAAATACAAAAGATAAGAACAAAACAGAAAAATACATATGACCTTACATATCGTGTATTAGGTGATGGAGATAGAATTATATGGATACATAGCCGTGGCAAGGTTGAATATGACCAAAACGGTGAGCCTTGCAGAATTATAGGTCAAGTATCTGAAAGATTGACAAAGTATAAAATAGATACCTTAACTGGTGCATTTAATGTAAGTCAGCTTATTGATGATGTGGGTGAACTATGCAAGACCAATAGCATAACTTATTTACTAGCGGTTGGCATTGATGATATGAAACACATTAACCTTAAAAATGGCAGAGAATATGGTAATAATTTGCTTAGAAAAATGGTTAAAGTGTTTGAGCAGGTTGTAAAACCATATGATAATAGAATATATCGTATAAATGGTGACTGTTTTGCTGTAATGTTAAATTGCATAGATAAGCAATGTGTAGAAAAAGTTTATTACCAGATATGTGATAAATTTAAAGGTATTTGTTCGCTTTCTGCTGGTGCAGTAAAATATGATAAAAATATAACAAAAGATGGAAGCACATTATATCAATGTGTGGAAATAGCTCTTGATGAGGCAAAAAAACAAGGTAAAAGTCACCTTAGATTTTTTAGAGAAAAGGACTATGAAAATAAAATATCTATTGTTAGATTGAAAGATAATTTAAAAAATAGTATTATAAATAACTTTGATAATTTTTCATTGAATTATCAACCACAAATAGACCTAAAAAGCCATAAACTATACGGTGCAGAAGCTTTACTTAGATATTGTGACCCAGAACGTGGAAATGTTCCGCCTATTGAGTTTGTACCAATACTAGAAGAAACAGATATGATTTGCGATGTAGGTACTTGGGTGCTTAAAACCGCAGTGAAACAATGTAAAATTTGGCGTGAAAAAGTACCTTCTTTCCATATTAGCGTTAATTTATCATATTCTCAGCTAAAACAGCCTAATATTGCTCAGCTAGTACTAGATGTGTTAGAAGAAAATCAATTATCTGGTGAGGCTCTTACACTAGAAGTTACAGAAAGTATGCAGTTACATGATTATCATAGATTAAATAGTATTTTTTCATGCTGGAAAGCTGCAGGTATACAAATTTCTGTAGATGATTTTGGAACAGGTTATTCAAGTCTTAACAGACTTCAAAAACTTGATATAGATGAAATAAAAATTGATAGATGTTTTATAACAGAAATTCAAAATAGCTTATATAACTATCAGTTAGTCAATAATGTTATAAAACTGGCTGATAATGGTAATATGCGTGTATGCTGTGAAGGCGTGGAAACAGAAGATGAGCTTGCTGTTCTTCAAAAATTAGGCCCTAAGTTACTTCAAGGCTATTTATTTGGCAAGCCTTATTGTAAAGATGAATTTGAAAAACGTTATATAAGCTCTAATGAAATACCTGAATTAATTTGTAAAAATATTGACAATAGCTTAGATGCTATTGTTAATAATACACATCAAACCAAAGAGCAACAATTAGAAATGATATTAGATGCTCTTGATGATTGTATTTATGTATCTGATATGAAAACATATGATGTTTATTATATGAATAAGGTACATATGAAAATTTTAGGTGTAGATAGTTATGAAGGCAAAAAGTGTTATCAACTATTACATGGCAAAAATGCACCATGCGAATTTTGCAAAAAGTGGGATTTGAAAGAAAGAAATCCTAACACTTGGAATTCTTATAGTCAAGTTATTGATAAAAACCTGCTGATAACAGATAGAACTATTGATTGGAATGGAAAAGCTGCATTATTACAAACAATTAAAATAGAAGATGTTAAAAAATCTTCTGATATTCAGCTTAGTGCAAGAATTGATGATACTGATATAATAAATTCTATAGATTTAGGTTTTTGGATAATGGACAATAGTCAACAAAAAAACTCTTTGATTATAAGCGATGTTATGCGTAAATCTTTGTCTATTCCTGATGGACTTGATAAATTCCAAACATATGAATTTTGGTATAAACATATAGATAATTCTTATAAAAATTATGTTGATATTTCTATAGATAAAATGTTTAAAAGCGATAGAATTACACAAATAGAGTATATTTGGAAACACCCAGAAAGAGGACAAATGCTTGTAAGAATTGTTGGTTCTAAAAACCAAAATAGCAAAACATATATTAATGGATATCATAGAATTATAAGCAATATGCAAGCACTTAAAAATCTATCAGATAAAGCTGCTAGAGAACAATTTGAATATAATAGTTTAAATAAGTCTATTTTATTCCTTACTTGTCGTGATATTATCTTTGGTGATGATATATATCAGGAAAACTTTCCAGAATGTTGGATAGAAAATGAAATGATTCACCCTCATTTTATAGAAAAATTCAAAAAGATTTTTTCTAACACAGGCAAGAAAAGTGAAATAATAAATGGTAAAGAATTGCTTATAAAATCTAATGATGGTTCATATAAATGGTATAACATAAAAACACGATATATAAGTGATGATTTATCTAATCTTAACACTATGGTTGTAATACTTGAAACCATAAATAAAGATAGAGCGATAGAACTTGAATATGCCAGAGTAAAAGATTTTTATCATGTTCTTTTAGGTGAAGCGGTAGCTTATGCCGAAATTGATATGGAAAGTAGAGAGATTAAATCAATAGGCGGTCTTTGGAAAGACTATAATAAAATTTGTGAAAGTGAAAATTTAGATTTTATTGATTTGTTATCTGCACGACTTAGAAAACGAATTCCTCAAGAAGAATTTTTGGAGTTTGAAAAATGCTGTAATCCTAAGCATTGGGAAGAAATATTACACAATGACAAGTCAGAATTAAGATTTAATTATCAACGCCAAATAGATGGTAACAAAAACTGGGTAGAACTTATAATACATCTATTTAGAGAACATACAACAAAAAATGTATATGCACTAATATACTTAAAAGACATAGACCGTATAAAAACTCGTGAGCTTGAACAGGATAAAATGGTAAATTTAGACCCTCTTACAAATATTTTTAATCGTAGAGCTTTTGAAAGAGAAGTTATAAATTATATGTCAGAGTCAAATAAAAAGAATAAAGGTGCTTTAATCATCATGGATATAGATAATTTTAAAAATATTAATGATGAGTATGGTCATGCAGTGGGCGACCAAGCACTTAAAAATTTGGCTAATATACTGATGAGTACATTTAGAACATATGATATAATTGCTCGTATGGGTGGAGATGAATTTCAAGTTTTTCTTAAAGATATCTCAGAACGCAAAATTATGGATAAACGTATGAAATGTTTATTAGATGTTCTAAATTCACAAAAAAAACTGCCATTTACCTGTAGTATAGGTATTTGTATGGTTAATTCAGATAAGTTTTGTTATCAAGATGCTTTGGAAGCAGCAGACAAAGCTTTGTATAAAAGTAAACGTAATGGTAAAAATCAATATTCTTATAGTGATGATTAAATATAATAAAACGTTCGTCTTGCATTAGGCGAACGTTTTATAAAAATTTCTTATTTTAGCATTCTAAGGAGTAAAAATATTATGAAACATTGTGCAAATACTGCTCATATATTAATGCCAAAATCTAATATAGATTTACATAAATGGGCTGTGGTTGCTTGCGACCAGTATACATCTCAGCCAGATTATTGGGCTAAAACAGCGGATATTGTAGGAGATAATATATCATCTTTACATCTGATACTTCCTGAAGTTTATCTGGAAAAGGAAAATACATCTGAAAAAATAAAGAAAATTCATAATACTATGAATGAATATATTCAAAATAACATATTTTCTGCCTTGCCTGAAGGAATGATGCTAATAGCTCGTGATACAGGCAAAATCAGAAAAGGTTTAGTTTTACAATTTGATTTGGAAGAATATGATTACAAATTAGGCTCTAAATCAAAAATACGTCCAACTGAAAAAACCGTTGAAGAACGTATACCCCCTAGGCTTGCTGTAAGAGATGGTGCAAGTATTGAAATACCTCATATTATGATTATGATTGATGACCCAGATAGAAAAATTATTGAACCTTTATATGAAAAAAGAGATACTTTTTCAAAACTTTATGATGTTGAGCTTATGCAAAATGGAGGACATTTAACAGGTTGGTTTATACCAAAATCAGTTGAAACAGAAAATATATTAAATATGCTTGATAATTTGGCAAACGCTGAAATATTTGCACAAAAATATAATACATCATTAGATACTCCTGTTTTACCTTTTGCTGTTGGTGATGGTAACCATTCTATGGCAACTGCTAAGGCTTACTGGGAAAAAATAAAACATACACTTTCAGAAGATGAAAAATTAAATCACCCTGCACGTTTTATACTTGCTGAACTTGTTAATATTCATGATGAAAGCATTATAATAGAGCCTATTCACAGAATTTTATTTGATGTAGACATAGAAAATCTATTTGAAAGTGCTGTAAAATTCTTTGAAAGTAAAAATGCTAAGTGTAAAATTGCAAATTCAATAGAAAATCAAAATTCTCACGCTTTTCCTTTTGAAACTAAAAATAAAAAGGGTGTGCTAATAATAGAAAATTCACCGTATGCTTTACCTATAGCATCAATTCAAACATTTTTAGATGAATATATAATTCAAAACCCAAACACTAAAATTGATTATATTCATGGCGATGATGTTTTATCTGAACTAGCAGCAAATGATAATAGTATAGGATTTTTTATGCCAACACTCAAAAAAGATGATTTGTTTAAAGGCGTTATTTTTGATGGGGTATTGCCTAGAAAGACTTTTTCAATGGGTGACGCAAGAGAAAAAAGATTTTATATGGAAGCGAAAATGATAGTTAAATAAACAGTGGTTTTGTTAAATAAATGGGCTGATAGTAAGTTAGTCCATTTATTTTTATATTTCTTGAAAAATCTGTTGACAAATGGCGTATAATGTCGTATACTAATTAAGTTGTCTGATGAGGGCAGCAAATCAAAAGAAAAAACTTGAAAAACCTCAAAAAGATGTTGACAAGATAAACTGCTTTTGATATAATAATTAAGCTGTCTTTGAGAGATGGCGAGTTTACTAGAAAAGATTATAAAAAAGTCAAAAAACTTTGAAAAAGTTCTTGACAAGCTAAAATAAGTATGGTAAACTAAATAAGCTCTTTAACGAGAGTAAAATGATTGAAAAACATCGTAAAATATTGTACTTTGCAAATTAAACAACGAAATGCTTACTTTAAA
>JAGHIZ010000003.1 GCA_017886875.1 Butyricicoccus sp.
TATGAACAACGCCTATAAGTTTAGAATTTACCCGAATGCAGAACAAAAAGAGTTGCTTGCCAAAACATTTGGCTGTGTTCATTTCATCTATAATAAAATCTGTACATGATAATGGTTGGGGTATGTTTACCACGTATCTTAAATACAAATTAGAAGATATGGGTAAACAGCTTTTAAAAATTGATAAATTCTTTGCAAGTTCGCAAATTTGCAATGTATGCGGTTATAAAAATCCCGATACAAAAAACTATCCATTGGACAATGGGAATGTCTAAATTGCAAATCACATCACAATAGAGATGTGATTAGTAAATGCATAACCAATACTGAACCGTGGGACACACGGGAATAGCTCGTTGATACTGTGTTCGTTAGAACACTTGAACGAGAAGCCCCTGCATCTATGCTTGCATAAGCGGTGGGAGTATGTCACATTGATAGGATAGTAATCCACTTATAAAGAAGCATATATCTAGAAGAAAACTATATTATTAAATAACTAACTAATTGTTAAAATATACGATAATAGAAGAAGTTTTGACTATATGGTCAGAACTTCTTAATTATTTTCCGAAAAATAAAAAATAGGTGTAAAATCAATAATTTATATAGTATCAAATCTGATATTTTTTTTAAAAAGTATTAAAAGTAAAATTACAAATATTTGGATATAGTAAATATATTATATGGACATATATATTAAAAATGTCTACAGTAAAAAAACATTATTAACAAAAATAATATTTTGTTCATTTCGCAAAGGCATATTTTTACCAAATTCATCATAAATATTACCAATAAAAATTAAAATAGACAATTATTTCATTTTTAATATTTTTAAATTCAAGGCAAAAAAACAATATTAAAATAACTGAGCGTTAATTTTTATATATTTTAAAAACAAAATTGACATATAATCATTTCATATCTTAACAAGATATTATTATTTTATGGTCATATCTAATGTTGGACATCATATATACTTTTACGATTAACTTCCATTGATAGCTGAAAAGTGAATTTTTATGAATATAGAGATTGTAGGTTTCTTGACTTTGTTTCCCTTGATGAAATTTTAAATATTTTAGGCGATGCCTGTATTGATTTTGCAGATGTTGAATGTAAATCCAATACAGCAAAATATGTAATTCAGGCGTTTGAAGATGTTTGCATAACTCCACTTTTCAATCTATAATACATAAAATTCAAAGAAGTTTAAAAGATGCACTTAATGCAAAACCAGAAGATTATGAAAATTTAAGAAATCAACAAACTTCAATACTGCCAGAGGGTTGTAACCATTACCATCAGTTTAAAAGCAATAGTAACATGTAATAGAAAATACATAGAAGTAATCCAAAAGATACCTACACTTGGGAAGCTGTACTTCCAAGTAGCTTTTATAATATTTGAAAATATAATAAAAATGATTTTATCGTTCATAATAGATAAAAATATAATTTTTATATTGATTTTAGATTATAAAAAATATATACTAGAAAGTAATATGGAAAGGAGAGATTTATTTGATAAAACGTGAAACATATATGAAACGCATACGCCCATTTATAGGAAATGAACTCATTAAAGTTATGACTGGTATAAGAAGAGCTGGAAAATCTGTAATGTTAGAGCTTATTAAAGAAGAATTGATTGAATCTGGTGTAAATTCCAATAATTTCATCTCAATCAATTTTGAAGATTTAAGATATACACATCTTTTAAATGCAATGGCATTGCATAAGGAAATTCTTGAAAGAGCAGAGCAAATTGAGGGGAAAGTTTATCTGTTTTTTGATGAAATTCAAGAAGTTTCAGAGTGGGAAAAGTGTGTAAATTCGTTTCGTGTATCTTTGGACTGTGATATTTATATAACTGGTTATAATGCTAAATTATTATCTGGTGAACTTGCAACTTATCTTGGTGGACGTTATGTAGAGTTTATTATTTATCCTTTCTCATTTACAGAATTTTTAGAATTGTATCATACAATTGATATCAATGCATCTATACAGCAATGTTTCCAAAAGTATCTTTTAAGTGGTGGTATGCCATATCTATCAAATATACGCTATGAGCAAGAGGCAACAAAACAATATCTTATAGATTTGTTTAACTCTGTACAACTCAAGGATATTGTAAAAAGAAACAAAGTTAGAGATATTGATTTGCTAGAAAGAATTATGGCTTATGTTATTGCAAATATAGGAAATACATTTTCTGCATCATCTTTAGTAAAGTTTCTAAAAAATGAACGTCGTACCACTTCAACGGATACAGTATTGAACTATATAAAGTATTGTTGTGATTCTTACCTGTTCTATCAAGTTAAGCGTGAAGATTTACAAGGGAAACATATTCTTTCGACAAATGAGAAGTATTATATTGTAGACCATGGTATTAGAGAGGCTATTTTTGGCAGAAATATGCGTGATATTAACCTTGTTCTTGAAAATATTGTTTATATGGAACTTTTACGTAGAGGCTATAAAGTCATGGTAGGTAAATCAGGTAATAAAGAAATTGACTTTGTTTGTGATAAGAGTGGACAAAAACTTTATGTTCAGGTAGCATATCTATTGGCAGATGAAAGCACTATAAAACGTGAATTTGGTGTATATGATACTATTAGAGATAATTTTCCTAAATATGTGGTTACAATGGATGAGTTTGATATGAGCCAAAACGGTATTAAACATAAAAACATACGAGATTTTCTAACTGCTTCTGAATGGAATTAAAAAAAGTTTATAAGTGTGAACTTTCAATTAGAGCGTTTCTGAAAAGTCTAACTTTTTATACTATTTCAACAAAATAGCAATAGAAGCGATATAAACAAAGGCAAGAAAAGAAGACGCAAGCTTATCATAACGAGTAGCAATGCGTCTAAATTGCTTCAATTTAAGGAAAAAACATTCAATTAAATGACGTTCTTTGTAAAGTATTCTATCATATAGCCAATGATTGACAGCATTTGACTTTGGTGGTATTACATAATCTGCATCATGTGTTTGAAGGTAATTGGTCATGTCAAGAAAAAGTGGACACAAAGTTAAGAGTTTTTGCAAATTTGTTTTTCAAATTGACAAGGACTGACCCAACCAATAGCAGAATGTATCCGTTTAGTATTGTAATACAACTCAATATATTTAAAAATATCCATGCGGGCTTGTTCGGGATTGTCATAATGTGTATCCTGAACAAGCTCCCTTTTTAATGTTGTGTAAAACGATTCCATCACAGCATTGTTATATGGGTTGCCTTTTCTGCTCATATTTTGACGTACAGTTGAAGGCAGACAGCTTATTCATGATAATCTAAAAATAGATATAGATATTATGATATGGCTTATGAAAAACCCTATACTTGGTAAAAGTATAGAATTTGCTGATAATAGAATATCTTTATACGCAGGTCAGTATGGCAAATGTGCTGTTTCGGGTGAAAAGCTTTTACCTCATTATATTCATTGTCATCATAAAATACCTATTAAAAATGGTGGAAACGATAGCTATAATAATTTAGTCCTTGTTACAGAAAACGTTCATAGACTTATTCATGCTACCAGATAAGATACAATCCAAAGATATTTAAATCAAGTTAATTTGACATCAAAACAAATAGAGAAATGCAATAAACTACGAGTACAAGCAGGTTTATTTAAAATTTAAAGGATAAAATTTGTTACGAAGTGTGTAAGTTTTAATTAAAACGTGAAAATCTTTCTTGTGATGGGACGCCGTGTGCGGTGAAAGTCGCATGCACGGTGTTAGGCGGGGGAAAAGCCGGAAACGTAAGAAACTGTAGGCTTACCTATCGCAATCATCAAAAGAGCCAATTTCTATGGAAAGCATAAAATCATATTACTTAGAAAAAAACGAAATATATGATTTTTCATCTGAAGAAGGATTAAGCAAATATATTAGAGAAATTTTAGAATAATTCTGACACTCCTAAGCCTAAAGGAGCGGGCTTTTTACTCGTTCTGTAAATTTATTTTAAAAACACCGTTTAAAACGGTGTTTTTAATTATGATATTTTGTAATGTATGATTTGTGTTTGACTTTTCCATAAGTTGAAATAGATGTGATTCAGTATATAGTCTAAATGCTCCTACTTGCTTAGAATTCTCTTTATGTAACAGTATATCTATGGTTTGTATTGGTAAGTCTATATTATTTTTTCTCTCGATAAAACAAAGATCGACTTGATGCTATCATAAATGCAATGTTATACCATTTATTATTATACATAACTTTAATATCAACTTGATCAAAAAAAATCTGCTATGAAAGAGTACTTTACACATTTAAACAAACCACTTTCTTTTGATAAAAATGAAAATCTCTAATCAATGATGGATAAGTTCTCAAGACTCGTGCTCTTAGTTTTTCCTTGGTTGTAACTAATTTTTGACCAGAATAGATAATTTCAACTACTCCATCAAGTGATACAATAAAATATGGATAATTAAGATAATTCTCTATTTATAGCCAAATTTTTTACTTGGCTAATCTGATTATTAAATATTTCGAAATCTTTAATCACAGATAATCCCGCTCCTTAGTTCCTTAGTGTTTATTTATCGTATGCAGTTTTTTTAATAGTCTATATGATTTATTTTTAGTTTTTTAGATATTAAAATATTTTGCATATAATGGTATAATAATTATGATATACAAATATCATAGGATTAAAAAAACAAAAGAAATGAAAATGCATTGTGATTTTGATTCGCAAATGCCGAACAAAAAATGGATAATTTATTACAAAAATTTATTAATTTGAGTGATGAGTTGAAGGAGCAATCATTAAAAAGTAAATACACTAAAAGCGTGGATGATATTGAGAAATATGTATTATATATAGCTTTATCAATTGGTGTAACAAATGATGATATTGAATCTGCACATAACGTTTTATGTACAACTAATGTAAACAATGCATATGTAACAATCTTTGAATATAGAAAATTAAGAAATTTTATTTATGAATGTATGGATTTAGTTAACGATTTATTCGTCATTGATTGCTTGATAAGACACAAAACAGAAATTGTTTCAGCAGTGGAAGAAAAATCTGGAGATATAATAACAAAAAATTTAGACTCTGAATATACAGAATATTTAAAAGAATCATTTGGAAAACAAATTTTTGACTCATTAGGTAGAGGTATTGAGCAGTCGTTAAGTAACTATAAAAAAGATTGTATTATTGAAATTATTCGTAAAGTATTTATTATAAAAAATTTATTAAATATTACTAACTGATTAAATATGACAAAAAAACAACAGTCTTAACTGCGTTTTATGACTGTTGTTTTTTATTATTTATCTAATTTTATTTTTAATCATTTATAAGCGTAGAGGAATTTTTAAATCTTGTACAAAGATATAGTGAGATAAAAGAGCTTACACATGCTATTGCAAATACACTTATAGAGAAAATAACAATAGGGGAACACAAACAAGATGAAAATGGCGAATTAACACAAGAAATAAAGATTTTTTATAAGTTTGTAGGGTAGATGAATAATATTGCTATGTGATAATAAGACATTATGGAGAATAAATTCTAATATACAATAGCATAAATTTATTAAATCAATAATTTAATGAAAATCCATTTATAAAACCATTATCTGATGAATAGATTAACTCATATTCCAATGTATCTAAATTGATAGAATAAACTCCTCTAGTTTCATCAATCCAACCCAAACAATATATAACATTATTCCAAATTGCCATGTTGCTAGAAATATGTACTGGTAAATCCAGTTTAGTTTTTTCTTTTGTTTTTAAATTAACATGGTATACAGCATAATCTTTTGTATTGCTTGTACCTGAAGCTGATGAAGAATAGTAAAGATTGTCACCAGAAGCAGCAATTCCCCAAATATATTTATCTGTTGTATAAACAGGTGTAACTTCTAATGTGTTCATATCAACCGAACAAAATGTAGATGGTGCAGGAATTGGTCCGGAATCTTCTTCCCAAGGATGTTGCTCATAATTGTAATTTTGCATATTTTCTCTCATTTCATTATCCGAATAGTACGTAAAATATGCTTTATTATTTATAGGGTCACAGGTTACTGCCCATGTAAACCTATCATCATTTTCATCTGGATACGCTGATTTAACAGTTCCATCTGATAAATCTATAACAATGGGTTCCATACAGTAATTCGGTAGATATCTAGCACTAAGAAATAGTTTATCGCCACATTGAAGCATATAATTTATAGTTGAAAACTGATTGGTAATTTTCTCAAAAGAATTATTTTCAGATTTACATATTTGGTCACCAAGT
This sequence comes from Butyricicoccus sp., assembly GCA_017886875.1. Taxonomy (GTDB): domain Bacteria; phylum Bacillota; class Clostridia; order Oscillospirales; family Butyricicoccaceae; genus Butyricicoccus_B. The sequence goes on from JAGHIZ010000003.1 coordinate 6,316, forward strand.
CCACTGTATGCACTGAACATAATAGAATTTGCTTTACTGGAAAAGGTTGTCAAAGGAGTTGAAGAGGTATATGGAACTTGTCCTACAGTATCAAGTTTTTGTTCATTTAAGTCATAAACAATACAATTACTAACCATTTCGGTTTGTGTTTCATCTGTGTACTCAGTTTCTGTAATACTAAGATAAGGTTTTAAAGTATTCTCATTGGTATTACTGACATTAGGTGAAATAATAATTGTACTACTAAGTATCAAAGAACATATTATTTGTTTTAGCATTATAGTTGCACCCTCTCTCTAAAAAAGTGATGAACAGTAAAGTTTCAATTTTTACTGTTCATCATTAAAAATATTATAATATCATCTTTAATTAAAATTCATAGTAATAACGTCCTGCGAACTTAATGTTATTATAATTTGTAGAATAGATTCCTAAGTCCTGCAATCCTGTTTTCCATATATCCAGTACAGCATTAGGCAAAGAGCCATTATCATTTTTTGTAAATGTAGTTTTTATATCATTGGTCAGATTACGTGCTTGAATTTGAGTTCCATATCGAGGATTATCAGTATCTCCTTTAGTTGCACAATCTCCACGTTTAAGTGTGTTGTCATGGTCACCTATTTATAATACTAATCTTCGATAATCTCAAATTTGATTTTATCTAACTCATTTCTCATATCATTATATATTTTAACTTGCTCTTGGTCATTTATATCGTATTGAACATCACTTGCAGGAATTAGTATATATGCATATTTATCATTCTCACCTAAAAGGCTGTAATCAACTGGACTTTCCATTTGTTGAATTTCTTTCCATTCCTCTTGAGTATTCCTAAATATATAACAAAGTGTACCACCCCATGATGTTGTAATTACAACGCTAGAGAAAGATTTATCACCAGTATTGAGTTCCACAGAATATTTATCTTTCCATGTACTTGGAAACTCAATACTAAAGCCTAGTTCTTTATTTTCATACTTTCGTTGTGAATTGGCTATATTTGAAACACTACAACCTTGAATAAATAATAGGCTTATAATTAAATAGATAACAAAAAAACGATTTCTCATAAAATCAACCACTTTCTATAGTATAAAGGGAAAGGTACAATTTAATTACATTGCTTTTAATTGAATAAGCAAGAAAGTAAAAGAATAAATAATGATTTTCTGCTTATTTAAAAAAATAATTATTTAGCGTTGAGAGAAATAGTTTCATAGATATATGATTAGCCCATCTCTAAGCCTATATAACATATTTAATTTCTAATTTGTATTTTAACAATTATGTATTAGCTATATATGCAGCATTGCCATCACCTAGGTATGAACTTACTCTAAATTCATAGCTAGAACCTTCTTCTAAACCAGTTAAAGCGACAGATGTATTAACTGGTTGATTTAGCACAACAGCTAATGGTGAGCCAGTAACGCCTTCTTTATTCAAACTAACATTAAACTTACTTTGAGTAGAGGCTGGTAATGTAAAGTTTACTTTTCCGTTATAAGCAGATTCAAAAGACTTTGTCACACCTCCAAAACCGCTATTATTAGCGTATGGTACATATATAAATCCTTCTGCTAATACAGTTTTTTGATTTTGCAAATCATTCAAATTAAAAGGTATAAAATTTACAGTTATATTAGGGTCATATATCGTAACTGTTGCACCTGTTTTTTCGTCAATATACTTTACAGGATTTTCACGAGATGCCTTTGATGTATCCACTTCTGATAGTGTTGGTAAAGATGCATATGCTACATCTTTATAATCTGCAAGTGCAGTCATACTCATAGCCGATACTACTGCTGTTGTAGCTAAACCTAATGCGATAATTTTTTTAAAATTTTTCATAATAAAAACTCCTTTAATTACAAAAATACTGATTTTGATTTGTAATGCTATGTTTTAAAATACAATGTAGATATCCATATATTATCATTTGCCATATTGCAAGGCTCTCCAATTTTTTCGATTATATATGGATTTTTTATTACAACCACAGGTATATATTATCTTTTTTTGGTATTTGTGACATACATTGTATCTGTAATTTAAGAGTATCATACAGAAATAATTTTGTCAATATAGAAATTTTTTGTAATATATAATTATTTTTGTTAAACAATTTTTCTAAATGTACTATTGACATAATTATCACTCAATATTATACTTAACATAAAATTAGAAAGTAATTATTGTTGAAAATAGGAAATTTAACTATGATAAATTATGAAGCTATTTCATGTGATTCAAAATCTGTTAAGGATAATTTAAATAGGGCGTTGGCTGAATTCTATCTTCTTGAGATTTTTTCTGTGAGTGATTGTTACATTGGTGAAATAACAGAAATTCTAAAAAAAAGAAGTGGTGATAGGCTTTCTATAATTAGTCCATATAAAATTTTTTATAGATTAGCTGAGTCTGGATATTTAATTGAAAAAAACAAGCGTATTGCACCAGATGGGAGATTGAGACTTTACTATACTATTACAGAATCAGGACGTGCCTATCACTCCGCATTGCTTGAAATGTATAGTTGCTTTTCAGACGGTGTAAAAATTTTTCTAAATGAAAAGGATAACTCTCATGAATAGAATTTTAGATAAATACTTAAAAGATATTAGAAAGTGTCTTCCATGTAGTAATGCAGTTTGGAAAGATATTAGCAGAGATTTTAATGTTGCGTTGTCTACATTTTGTGACGAAAATCCTGACTTTAATGAACATATTTTAATAGATGCTTTTGGTACACCAAAAGAAATGGCTGATGAACTGCTAAAAAAAGTCCCATTATCAGAAATTGAGAGATATAAAAAGATTAGATTAAATGCTATTATCTCTATATGTACTGTTATAGCTGTGGTTTGTATTTTTAGTATGACTTATGCACTTATAATTAAAAGGTCAGCTCAGATACCTGTAAATACAGAAACTACTGTAATTATTGGTGATGAAGTTGTAGTTTCGTCTTCTGACGAACTAGAAAATAATAAAGTAAAGGAATAGTGAAATTATCTTTATACCCCTCAAAGGTGAAATTGTAGTAAATATCACTTTGGAGGGGTATTTGCATATTATAAAACAAATTTTAATACTTAAATGAATAATTTGCTCAAAATAATAGTCTAAATGCACATTAACTAAAGAACTATCAAGATGCAGCTTGCCAAGCAGATCCACTCTCGTTATTGGATAATTTGTGGAACGGTAAAAGAATATGGAGTATCATAAGAGTGTTCTGATGGTTTTGATATACTATGTCAAAAATCAGGGGAGATAATCGCAACTACATTAAGGGAACTTCTTGAAGAAATTCAAGATATTATTTTAGAGGAATATATGGATGAAAGAACAAAGAATACTATTGAATTTGTTTTTGAGGAATCCGATTATGATGTTTCGATATCTAATGTTAACTTTAAAATCATCTTCAATGATAACAAAAAAACAATATTGTTATGTATGGATGATATTATAGAGTAGATTAATGCGTACTCAGAATATAAACTATGTTTCTATAGAGAAAGACAGAAGATTTATCCAAATACTTATTTTTTGACAAAAAAGCTGCGGAAAAACATCCGAAACAAAAGTGTTATGATTATCCATATGATGCACATACATATGCTATGACTGCTTTGTATTCACCAGAAGTAGATAGGTTATATGAAATTTTAAGAACTACAAATTGGGATTTAATGTCTCCAAAATAAAACATTTTTAAATAAAAAAACCGCTCGTAAGAGTGGCTTTTTTATTGTTTATTAAACAGTTTTAATGTTGTCCGTTTTTTTGAAAAGCGGGTATTTTACTGGAGAAATAGAAACTTTTATAAGTTTAAATGTTTGATTATAATAATTGCTTATTAGTGTTTTTGATTGATATTGAGTATTCTTTTTTACAAACATTAAAACTGATTATGTTGTTTGCAGATAAAACCCCATTAATAATCATAATAAAGATATTTTTAATTTGATGCATTTATTAAAAACAAAATTACCAATACGTTCAATAAGCTCTGGCATTTCAACTATTTTTAGGCAGCAACAATTATCAAATGCTCTATTTTCTATATTTATTATCTTTTTTGGCATGATAATAGATTTTATTTTGGATTTTGAAAATATACCAATAGTAGTAATTGGTACATTTCTCTTATAGAATGTTCTTATTATATGCAGATAGTAGGGGAGTGGGATAAAAAAAACACCCACAAGCGGGTGTTTTTTAGTGTTTAATTTTAGTATTCAAAAACACATCTTCTCCAACATATGAAACATTTCTTAGATTGAAATATTCTAAGTTTTTACATTCAGCAAAAGCCTCGTCTTTTATTATCTGTAAGTTTCTAGAAACTAATACACTTTTGAGGGATTTACATCCAAAAAAAGCATCATAGCCTATCGTTTTAATATTTTTAGTGATAATTATATTCTCAATTGTTTCACAATCATTAAACCCACCTGGAGCTATTTCAGTTACTGGTATGTCGTCTATTTCTGATGGTATAATAATATCCTTAATCTCTGTAGAACCATTCCAACAAACAGAATATGTATTATCTTTTTTTAACTTAAATGATAGACCAGACATTGTAATATTTGCTTTCTCTAAATAACATTCTATAAAATCCATATTTCTATCATGAAACTCTTTTAATTTTTTTTCATTGCAAATATGCATAATATTTACAAGGTTAGTATTGGGTTGTACTTTTATCTTATTTATTTTTTTACATCCGCAAAAAGCTCTTTCCTCAATCATTATTGAACTAGAACTTTTAGATAATACAATTTCATGTAAATTACTACAATTTAAAAAGGAATTAATTTTAATTTCATTTAAATTTTTAGGAAACTTAATCTTTTGTAATCCAGAACCACAAAACGCAAGTTGCTGTATAGATAGTAGAGAATTCGGAAATCTTATTTCTATTAAGTTAGTACAATCAGCAAATGCTGAATATGAAATCATCTCAATACCATTAGGAATTAAAACATCTTTTAAAGATTCACAATTAGAAAATGTAAATGCTGGAATACATTTTAAATGATTACTTAGTTTTACACTCTTTATAGAAGTACACCCTTTAAATATTTCTTCTCCTAAAAAAGCTACACTATTTGGCATATTAAAGTATTCAAGACGGATACAGCCACAAAAAGCACTATTTTCAATTGATTCTAATTTTTCTGAAAAATCTATATTTTTCAAATTGTCACAATTAATAAATGAAGATCGTCCGATAATCATGATATTTTTAGTATTATGGATTTCATTTAGTAATGTACAGTTTGCAAATGCATAATTAGGGATTTTATTAATGTTTTTTGACAAGGATACTGTTTTTAATTCAGTACAGTTCAGAAACACTTTGTCACCAATAGATGTGACTGTCTCAGGAATTTCTATGCTTTTTAAAGAATTGCAGCTTTCAAAAGATTGTTTTTTTATTGTTTTTAATCCACAATGAATTTTTACTTTTTTGAGAGAACGACAATACCAAAATGCACATTCATCTATTATTTCAACAGTTTTAGGTATCTCTATTGATTCCAATTTATCACAGCAACTGAAAGTATCTTTTTCTATAATAGTTAAATATGGCGGTAAATCTATAAATCTTAAAGATTCACAATTGGAAAATGCACTATCACCTATTGTTTTTATATTTTTTGACATAGTAATAGTATGTAAGTTTTTGCAATTAAAAAAGGCGTGAGAACATAAAGAAGTTATTGTATCTGGCATTTTTAAGCTATTTAATGTTATACAGCCTCTAAAGGATTTTATTTCTGAGACTTCAATGTTATCAATTAATTGTGGTATCTCAATATCAAAAATTTCAGTTCGTTCATCCCAACTTACTGAATAATTTGCCTCGTTTAATATTGCAATTAAACCCATATTATTTAATTCTTGTATTGTAACATTCACTTTTTCTTCTCCTTTGTTATGTATTTTTTTTGTTCTTATATCCTATCTCTTATAGAATGCTCTTATTATATGCAGACAGTAGGGGAGGGGTAAAAAAAACACCCACAAGTGGGTGTTCTTCATTTTTACTAGACCTATACAAATGTAATTTTTATAAATATATTGCGTGAAATCTAATATTTTTTAAGTGATTGAATATTCATTTACTATTTTTAATAAAATGCTTGAGATTTTATCGAAATCAGATATAGAAGTTATAATTATGCCATTTTTTTGAATTAAAAACATACTTCCGTTTCCAATTAGACACTTAAAAGAAACTTTCTTTATATGTATATCATCACATTGTACTAAATCTAAAAATTTAGACTTTAATACCGTCCAAAATTTTTTATTTTTCTTTAAACATCTCAAAATCTCAATAATTTCTTTGTCCAATTCGTCATCTTCTAAAAAAAATTCTATTGATATTATTTCATAATTTTCTTTTAATAAAAAATGTTCTATAATTTTTATCAATAATTCATCTGATACATGAAACTGATTGTGGTTATTCTGAGAATTCTTTTTTGAAAAATTGTAGTAATTTTGATTAAATTCTAAAAACTCTAATTTGTTTGTGTTTAAATTTCTAAATAATTTTCCAAACTTTCTTTGCATATATAAAAGCACCTTTTTATTCAAAAGATTTTAAATTTGTGTTTTCAAAGGCATTATCGCTTATTTTTGAACATTTTTTAATATCAAGATTTGAAAGTAATTTGCAATTAAAAAATGCTTTATTTTCTATTGATTTTAAATTGCCAAGTATTGTGACAGATTCGAGATTTTCGCAACACATAAAAGCACTATCTCCAATATCTGTAACATTTTCTGTGATAATAATGTTTTTTAAAGAAGTACAATATTTAAATGCTTTATCATTTATTGATGTTACTGGCACTCCGTTTATATGTGATGGTATTATAACATCAACGATAGGTGTTTTCTCGTCCCAAGATATTGAATAAGACCAATACGACTTATCTTTATTTACAATCAATCCTTTTAAATGGTCTTTATTTATATCACAAATAATTGATTTTAAAGACTTACAATTCAAGAAACTATTTGCTTTTATGTGAACAGATGGACCGATTTTTATATTGGTTAATTCGTCACAAAACCTAAAAGTATAATTTCCAATGTATTTTAATGTTGGTGGCAAGTTGATTTTTTTAATGATTTACAGTTCCAAAAGGCAAAATCTTCAATTTCCACTATAGAATTTGGAATGTTTATATCTTCCAGAAACTCACAACTGGCAAAAACCCCATCTCTTAATTTTTCTATTTTTTGTGGGAGAATTATCTTTTTTATAGCTGTTAACCAAAAAGCAGATTTTCCTATATCAATAATAGAATTACTAAGAGATACATTTGTTAATCTTGAGCAGTTAGCAAAAGCATAATCACTTATTATTCTTATTGGCTTAGGAATAATTACGTTTTTTAATGATGAACAGTTATCAAAACTCCCAATTTTCAATATTGGTATTTCATCTATAAATCTAGGAATTTTTAAATCTACAATATGAGTTTTTTTATCCCAAGATACAACATATCCAGCGGATTTATTTATACCCAAAGATTCTTCTAATACTGCTACTAATCCCATATTATTTAATTCTATCATACTAACATTTTTCATTTTTTTACTCCTTTATTTATTGAGTCTCAAATTGAGTGTTTTCGAATACTGATTCGCCTAGTTTAATATTTTTATTGTTATTAAAGAATTTAAGTTTTTCACAATTTCCAAACGCCTCATCTTTGATGACTTTTAAAGAATTAGATACAAATACACCTTCAAGGTTTACACAATTCCAAAATGCATCATAACCAATGGTTGAAACATTGTCAGAAATAATAACGTATTTAAGAGAGTGACAATCATTAAATGCACCAGACTCCACTTTGATTACTGGTATATCATCTATTAATGAAGGGATAGTTAGATGAGTTATTTCTGTTTTTTTGTCCCAAAATATAGAATATCCGCAATCTATACGGCCAATCTTTGAACGTTTTAATTTTCGGCAGTCCATAATCACAATTTTTAAATGCAAAACCTTTTATTATTTTGGAGTTGATATTAATTTCAGTTAATGATTTGCATCCTTTAAAACAATATTCCGATAAAGAAAGTATATTTTCGCTAAGTTGTATATTTTCGATAGAATCACAATAAGAAAAACAATTTTCGCCTAAAAAAGCAACTCGGTATTTTTAAATTCTTAATTTCAGTTTTTCTGTCCCATGACACACTGTAAAAATCAGAATTTTTTAAAGGTTTGGCAACTAAACCCATATCGTTTAATTCATTCATAGTTATATTCATTTTTTAATTCTCCTTTACTATGTATTTTTTGTTTTTTATCCTACTTTTAATAGAATGTTCTTATTATATGCAAATAGTGGGGGAGTGGGATAAAAAAATACCCGCTTACGGGTATTTTTTATTATAAATTAAAAATTTTATTAATATCTTTATTAGATAATTCTTTGAAAATCTTTGAAGCTGTTAAATCCTTTTTTGTGTGAGATATTCTAGTGTTGAAAAAACAACCATCACCAAGATGCTCAAAACATGAATTTTTTCTAAAAGCCGTTAAATTTGAACAATCAGCGAATGATTCGTTTTTTAATATTTTTAAGTCAGAAGAGCAAAAAACAGTTAATAAATTTTCACACTTCCAAAAAGCATCATAACCAATGATTTTTATGTTATCGGCAATAAATACATTCTTTATACTGTTCAATTCGCTAAATCCTCCAGATGCTATTTCAGTTACTGGTGTTCCATCTATTTCTGAAGGGATAATCAAATCACTTATTGATTGTTTGTTAAAAGATTTTTTGTTTTTTAAAAATATTGAGTAAGTATTATCATCTTTTTTATATACACCAAAACCTATTTGTATGGCATCTTTTAAAGATATTTTATATTCCACAGATATTAAATTTGTGCATAAATCAAATGCATATGCCGTTATTGATTCTGGGTTATTATTAAAAGTTATTTTATTTAAATTACTACTCCTAAATGTGCAACCTTTGAACTCTTTAACCGAATCTGGGATATCAATAGATTTTAATGACATGCATTCAAAAAAGACATCATCACCTAACACTTCTAATTGATTTGGAAGTTTTACATTTTTTAGATTATGACAACCTTTAAAAACCTCATTATTTAATGATATCAAAAACGGACTATTTATGATAACAGATTCTAGCATAGAACAATCCCAAAAAACACCATGTCCAAGTTGTTTTAGTTTTTTACCTAATTGTATGTTTACTAAAGAACAACAACCATAAAAGGCTACATCTTTTATATATTCAACTCTTTCAGGTATATTTATATTGACTAGCTTTTTGCATTCGGCAAATGAACGCATACATATTTGAGTTAGTGAAGAGTTTTCTTCAAAAAATATTTCTTTCAAACTATAGCATTTACAAAATGCTTGACTTTCAATAACCTTTACACTTTTGGGAATTGTTATCGTAAGTAATGATTCACAACCTCGAAATACCCAAGCTGGTAAGTTGGTTATCATTGAAGATTCAATTTTAACTTTCTTTAATTTTTTACATCTTTCAAATGTAGATTCGTGAATTTCTGTGACACCAGATGGGATTATGATTTCTCTCAAATTTTCACATTCGAGAAAAGAATTCTCAGAGAGAACTCTTAATGTATCTGGTAATTTTATTGATTGTATATTTGAATGTGATAAATCTTTTATTCCATAAACTATTTTTTGATCAACTGTATTAGGAATTACTATATCGTTAATTTCTGTTTTTTTGTCCCAACTTATACAACCTAATTTATCAATAGTCAATCCAATATCATTTAATTCTTTCATAGTTAAATTCATATTTTTGTTCTCCTTTATTTATATAATTTGTTTTTATATTCTGTTTCTTATAGAATGATTTATTATATGCAATAGTAAGCTAGTGAAAAAAAACACCCATGAGCGGGTGTTTTTATTATGTTTTAACGGTATATATGTACTTAAAAAACCGTAGCGGTAAAAAAGGCAATGCTATCTGGCGATAAATACTATTCCAAGAGAGCTTCATTTGTCCAGACACACTGTGGAACGTGCAATCCAAGATTTGCTTACAGCAGAAGTTTTGAAAAAAGAACAGCGTTGGAGAGAAAACGGCGGTAAAAGCAGTCTGCTCCATACCATAACAGACAGCATTTAAAAAAACAGCAAAGCCACCGAGGGGCAATTCTGTCCTCTCGGTGGCATATGGTATGCGTCATCATGGCATATGAAAGAAGGTAACACTCTAAGTATTATATAAAACAGAGAAAGAGAAGAATAGAAAATTTATTGCTTGTTTAATATCTCCTATAAAATCAATTTGATAATACCTATTTAATCGTTTTAAAAATTTTTTCTGCCAGCTGTAGTATGTTGATACAATAATCCCATTTTCCTTACAATAAACGCTTACATTTTCTCTGCTATTTTGGAATTGTTTAATTATTTGATACCATTTTGAAAGCTATTTCTCTTTTTTACATTTTAAGCTTTGTTTTATATTTATACACTTGCCATTATTTTGCAGTATTTAGCAGCTTAAATGTATTTTGTTCTTTTTCATTCAAAGTTGCTGTTAGTATACTATTTTTTACTATTAGCTAATTCAAGGTGGAGGAAGATTTTACTGTTATCTTTTCTTCATGCGAATCAATATGCTCAATAGGTATCTCTAATATAACCTTCAAACCATGAGGAAAGACATTTTCATATTTGATATTTCCGTTATGAGCGGTTAATATCTGGTAAACTAATTTTAGACCAAATCCATGAACAGACTCCCCATTTGAATTATAAATGTTATTAGGAAAAGTACTACTATTCATTTTTTCTATTTGTGTAGAAGTCATGCCACCACCATTATCAATGACGGAAATAATACAGGTATCATTTTCTTTTAAAATTTCAACGGTTATTTCACAACCATTAGGATTATGATTAATACAATTTTGAATTAGATTACTTAACATTCTTGAAAAAAGGTCTGTATCTCCTTTGATTAATACTGGAATCATATCAGATGATGAATGAAAGTCAAAAGAATATTTGCTGTCTATTGGTACGTTCATAAAGCCAATGATTACTTGGCGGGCAATTTCCACAGGAGAAAAACTGGTTTTTATTAAAGGCTGCATAGAGTATTCTAGTCTTGAAGTTAAATTTAAATCTGCGATTAGGCTACGGAGCTTTTCGCTTTGCTTACAAATTATACTTGCCTGTAGTTGTACAGATTGCGAAGCATATTCGTTTTTTTCGATTTCAGAAGCATATCCCAAAATAATAGAAAGCGGAGTCCGAACATCATGCGAAACACCATTAATCCATTCGGCACGTGCCTGTTCTTTCTGTAAAAGATGCTTTCCAGCCTTATTTAATTCGGCATTTATACTTGAAAGTTCACCAGTTTCTGAAAGTGTAATGGGTTTTCCCTGAGCAATAGAGTCAATACCGTCAATGATTGGCACTATAGATTTTTCTATTTTATGTGTATTACGCCAGAATAATATAAATATCAGTAATATATTAAAACAAACCATTAAAAAGATACCGACTATTAGGCTGTGAATATAATTAATATCTATTGAAAAATTATATTTTGTTATACTATTAGGTTTGTACCCGATAACCAATAAGCCGGCAGAATGTTCTTGGATAAAAACAGGATATTCTTGTAAGTACCACCGACTAAACTTGGCTATTTGTAAATTTGAATAGGTTCTTGGTAATTCTTCAGGTAAAAATTTTTCCCAAATGACATTTCCTTGTTCATTTAAAATCATCACCCAGATGCTTTTATTTTTTAGAATATTTTCAATGTAATTAGTAGAAGAAATTGTGCCATCTACATTGAGCATGATATTTTTGCTAATGGTTTGGACAGGTATATCTGGATCAGTAGAATTATTCCATGCCATTAGTAAAGTCCCAAATATTAAAATGATATTTAAAATAAAAAATAAAATCAATATAACAAGAGTGGAAATAAGATATTTTTTGAAAAACCGCTTGGCAAGCTTCATTATTTTACTCCTTTCACTAGCAATTTATATCCTAGTCCCTTAACTGTTAGCAGTGAAACAGGAGAAGAAGGATTTTTTTCAATTTTTTCTCTAAGGTGTCTAATGTGTGTCATGAGGGTAGTTTCATACCCTTGCCACATTTCACCACAAGCAGTTTGGCAAAGAATTCCTATTGTTACAATATGATTGGCATTATCTACGAGTTTTAATAATATATTGTATTCTTTAGCGGTTAAAGGAATGATTTTGCCCTCACGATGTATTTCTGCCTTATCAATATCTATAAAAGAATTTTCTAATTCTATAATTCGTTTTTCAGCAGGATAACTTCTTTTTAAAATAGCTTGAACACGTAACAATAGTTCTTTAGGTAAAAATGGTTTGATTAAATAATCATCTGCTCCCAATTCAAAACCAGAAAAACGATCTTCAGCTGCATCTTTGGCAGTCAACATAAGAACAGGAAGTTTACTGAGGGCTCTGATTTCTTGTAATACCTCAAATCCGTCCATGCCAGGTAACATAATATCAAGAATAACTATATCAGGTAGAGTTTCTCTTATTATTTGTAAAGCCATTTCTCCAGATGTCGCAGTCATTATTTTTGTATATCCTGCTCTTTCAAATACTGTTTTAATAAGAGCAAGTAGTTCTTGTTCATCATCAACAATCAGTATAAATTTATCATACATATATTTTTATCTCCTAAAATTTATAGTTTAAATCATTATACATCTTGTAAAAAAAGAAGTATAGAGAAATAGGAAAATCTCAAGGTTAACTCAAGGTTACTTCAAGGAAATCTCAATGTAGTTGGTATATAATTACCTTATAAAAAAAGGAGGCATAAAAATGAGTGAATATATTATTCAAACCAATAATTTAACAAAACAGTATGGAGAGCAAAAGAGTGTTTCTGCAATGAACTTGCATGTAAAAAAAGGAAGAATTTATGGGCTGTTAGGACGTAATGGAGCAGGAAAAACGACTACAATGAAAATGTTGTTAGGATTAACAAAACCAACATCGGGAAGCATAAAAATATTTGGGAAAAGTATGGAAACCAATAGTAAAGATATTTTACCACATATAGGTAGTTTAATAGAATCACCAGGATTTTACCCTAATTTAACTGGGACTGAAAATCTTCGTATTTTTGCAGAACTTAGAGGGATAAATAAAAGCAAGTGCGTAAGAGATGCCTTGGAAGTTGTCGGTTTGCCCTATCGTGATAAAAAGTTATTTGCGGAATATTCACTTGGGATGAAACAACGACTGGCCATTGCGTTGGCAGTTATGCACAATCCTAATTTACTGATATTAGATGAGCCTATTAATGGTTTGGATCCTATAGGTATTTCAGAGATGCGTTCGTTTATTAGAGAGTTATGTGATGTTCATGGAAAAACTATTCTGATTTCTAGTCACATATTGTCAGAGATAGAACTATTGGCAGATGATATATGGATTATTGATAATGGAATTTTACTTGAAGAAGAAAGCATGAAAGAATTGGCGAAAAAAAATAGTCGCTATGTCAATTTTATGGTATCGGATAGTCAGCGTGCAGCGGAAATTTTAAGAACAGAATTTGAATGTGATGATTTTCAAATATGTGATAAAAATAGACTTCAACTATATAATACAACAATCCCTAGAGCAGAAATTACTTATGTTTTTGTAAAGCAAGGATTGGAAATTACAGAAGTTTATCTATGTGAAGAAACATTGGAAGATTATTTTAAAAGGGTAACTGGAGGTGAAGGAATTGCTTAAATTAGTTAAGGTTGAATTTCAAAAACTGAAAAGAAAAAAGTTTATTCTTCTGGTAACTTTATCTGCATTTATGTTTCCGCTTCCATTATCTTATTTAATGACAACACCATCTATGATGGAGCAATATAGTGATAAGGCGGACGCATTTGACGGACTATTCAATATGGTATTGGGGTATGGAATTCAATTTTTATTACCCTGTATTATCGGAGTAGTAGCTGCCATGTTGTTTTTTATTGAACGTGATAATGATACATTTAAAAATATCAAAACAATCCCATTATCTAGTACACAAGTAGTTACAGCAAAAATTATAGTGCTATTTATTATAGGTGTTGTATTTTGCATAGCATCAACGATAGCAACAGTCTTGGTTGGTATGTTTATGTTAGATGTATACGGTTTAGGATACAAAATATTTCTGGCAGTTGAAACAGGAATATTTATTACTGCAGGGACATTACCATTGATTGTTATAGTAGTATTTTTTAGTCGAACTTATATTTTCTCTGTTTTATTATGTATTTTTTATAGTGTTTTAAATATGAGTGCAACAGCACTTTTCGATGCATTACCTAAGACAATATTATGGTTACTTCCTACGCCACTTACAACATTTTGGAGTGCTGGAGATATGAAAAGACATGGAATTAATATGAACCTTGAACAAATGAATGGATTAATTCCTTCAACTTTTCAAGTAATATTAATTCTTGGGATTATGGCAGTAATTTCAATACTATTAATTGACTATTTGTACAAGAAAAGAGGGGAATAAAATTGGGGGCTATTGTAAAAACCGAATTATTGAAATTAAAACGTTATCATATTATATGGGCTGGGATAGCTCTTATGTGCCTTTCTGTTCTATTGACACTTTTTACTTCTATGGCTAACGATGGAGCTGTATGGGATTTTCGATACTTAATAGAGCAGGTAATCAAAAATAATATGTCAATGATTTTCCCAATGTGCATAGCTTTGATTGCTGGATATATTATATCAAGAGAAGAAAAAGATGACGTTTTGAAGAATATTGTTACCATTCCAGTTTCGTTTAAAAAGTTGCTAGTAGGAAAACTTATTGTATGTGCAATGCTATCAATATTATTTGGATTTATTTGTACGATATTTACATTAATTGCAGAATGTATAGTTGGTTTTCCTGGATTTACAATAAATTTGGTGATTCAAGGATTAGTACAGATAACATTGGAAAATTTACTTTTGTATCTAGCGGTATTACCAATTATTGTTGTAACAAGCAGACTATCAGGTGGCTTTATGATAGGAGTTATTATTGCTTTTGTGTATGGATATGGAGGTATGTTTGCAGCAGGAAATATGACATTGGCTAATATATATCCTATTACTGCAAGTCTGGGATTAATTTGGTATAGAAGTTATGATACGTCCGTAAAATGGAGTTTTTCATTGTGTTTATGTAGCTTGATAATTATTGTCGCAATTTCTGTAATTTTAATCGCAACAATGAAAGAAAAAGATAACAAAAAAATTCGTGCAAAAACAAAAAAAATCAAACCAAAGAAAGGGTGGTAATAAGTAAAAAAAGTTGTTTCTTTATTCTAATATTTCGCTTGTTATTGTCTGGGTGTTCAAAAGGGTATGTGTTTGAAAAATATAATGAGTAGTCGAAAAAGCGGGAAGAGTACAACTAACCAATGATACAAACATCAAGGAACACCAACTCGCTCATTCTTACAAACAGAGAATAAACGATATGGAGCAGTACCTGAAGAAGATGGGATATCTTCAAAATGAGTTTGATGATGAACTGGTAAGGTGTCTGCTGAAAACAGTGAGGGTTATAAATCAAGACAAAATAGAAATTCACTTCTTGTCTGGTATTTTAATCATCCAAAGGATTAATATAGATGAATAAATAGGCAAGCAAAATCCACCGATACTGTCTTAAAAAGATGGTATCGGTGGTTAAACTATGAAATTTTGTGTTAAGAAGTGTAGTAGCATTGCTATGAAACAGGCAATGTGATATAATAAACTACAGGGAACAGGCATAGAAAGAAGGATGTGCAGAAATGGAGAGCACTTAAAAAAAGCTGGAACATACAATATAAAAAACAAATCAAGGAGATGAGGAATTGTCCAAATTTGAGATACAACCAGTTCAAGCGTTTAAAGATACAATGTGCAATGCTACAGTAGATTCATTGGCAGATATTGCAGAGATTAGTTTGGATTCATTGTTGGAAGATGGCATTATTAAAGATATTCCAGCAGTTGGGTTTCTTGTTCGCATGGGTCAAGGTATAACATCAATAAAGAACGCAATTACTGCAAAACGAATATTGGTTTTTGTCCAACAGGTTCGAACTAATAGCATAAGTGACGGAGCATTACAACGGCATATTGAGCAGCTAAACAACAGCCCAGAAAAATTCAATGAAGAATTAGAAACCATATTGGACTATATTGACAAACAAACAGGGTATATTAAAGCAAAAATACTAGGAAACTTCTATTATTCTTTTTTAAAAAAAGATATAAGTTGGGATGATTTAATATTGCTTGCGGATATAGTAGATGCCATAAGCATTACGGATATAGATACATTATTAGATTTGTATTCAAAAAGAGAATATCTCAAAGATGACAATTTTGACCTGAATTGTGCTAAAAGGTTAGATAGGTGCAGTCTAATTGACTACTTTAATGGTATGATTGTTAGTTCTAAAAAAGATCCTCGCAAACAAATGATGGCAAGAATCAATAATATTGGTGATGCTTTTGTTATGATTGGACTAAAAAATATATCAAACTTTTCTTTCTCCCTTAACATAGAAAGCGAAGTTGATTAAAACATTTTTCCTTTAATTTGATAATTCTCACATCTAAAGCAGGAAATCTTTCGAGGTTTCCTGCTTGTCTTTTACCCCAAAAACGAAAGGAGGATAAACAACCATGCCATCCAAAGCTGAATTTTACCGGCAGATGGCCGAACAGGTATCGACCCGGCTTGTGGGAAGTTGGAAGGAATGGACGGCCTTTCTCACTACTGCCGCCCGCCTCTACAAATACCCATTCCATGAACAGATGATGATTTACGCCCAGCGCCCGGACGCCA
>JAGHIZ010000067.1 GCA_017886875.1 Butyricicoccus sp.
AGATTAAAAATTAAAGCAAATATATAATTTAAAATATATTTAATTTAGGTTATAATATATTAAACGAGGTGAATTTATGTTAATAGAATTTAAATTTTATAATTATCGCTCTTTCAAAGAAGAAGCTTCACTTTCAATGGAAGCTCTTAATGGTGGTAATTTTAAAAATAGCTTGATAAATTATAAAACAAAACTTTTACCTGCTGTTGCAATCTATGGTAAAAATGGCGGAGGTAAAAGTAATATAATTAGAGCTTTTTGGCTTGCAGTCCAGTTTATAAAAAATGCTCAAAGAACTCAGCATGAAAAAGCTTCTATACCTGTAAATCCTTTTTTATTAGATGATAAATCTCAAAATAAACCTACGGGATTTGAATTCACATATACTATTGATAATATAAAATATATCTATGGATTTTCAGCTACAAAACAAAAAATTTGTAGTGAGTATTTATATTATGCACCTAATGGACAAAAATCAATGGTGTTTAATCGGGATATGCAAAACTTTGAATTTCGCTCAAATAGCGAAAAGAAAAAAAGAAAACTTATTAGTGAGGCAGTTGCAGCTAATCAGTTATATTTTGCTGTTGCTTGCACTATGAACGAACAAACATGTATTAAGGCAATGAAATGGTTTAGAGAACAAATTTTCTTTTCTCGTGATTATACTGATATACCAAGCCAGCTTATAGAATACTCAGAAAATCCTAATATGTTACAGGCTATTTCTGAGTATGCAAAAAAAGCAGATTTAGGCATTGAGGATATGCAGTTTGAAATAAAGGATATAGAAATTTCAGATGCAGATAAATTGCCAGATAATATACCAGATGATATAAAAATATCTCTTGAAAAATTTTTAAAAGCATTATCTGATGCACCAAATATTTCAGAGCAAAAACTAAAAATGGGTGAAGTTCATGCAACATCTTTTCATAAAGGTATAAATGAAAATGGAGAACAGACACTATATAAATTACAGTTATCTGATGAATCTGATGGTACTCGTAAACTTATGGCTTTGGCTCCAGCTATTGAGCATGTTTTAGAATGCGGTGGTGTACTTTTAGTTGATGAACTTGAAAAGGAAATGCACCCAATGCTAGTAGAATTTATTGTGGCTAAATTTCAAAATCCATTTACAAATTCTAAAAATGCACAGATAATATTTACTACACATAATACTGAACTTTTAAATATGCAACTTTTAAGAATTGACCAAATTTACTTCACAGATAAAAGCAATAAAACGGGTGAGTCTACTCTTTATAGTGTTAATGACACAGATGTATTAAATATAAGAAAATCATATCTTATGGGTAAATATGGTGCTACTCCTAATATAGAGATTGAGGAGGTACTTTAAAATGGCTCGTAAGATAAAAAATATAAAACCTCTTGTTTATGTTTTCTGTGAGGGTGAAAGTGAACAAGAATATGCAAGATTTTTAAAAGAGCAATTTGTAGATGTAGTAAGTATAAAATATCCATCTGATGTTGGTAGAACAGCTGTTTTTGAAATGGCTAGGGATAATTTTACTAAAAATGCAAAATATAAAGATAATATACCAGTAACAGATGAAATATGGTTCTTTTTTGATGTTGAGCAATCAGATAAAAATAAGTGGGACGAAAGATATAAAATAATAGAAAAGCTTAGAAAATTAAAAAAGAAGCCTAATATAAAAGTTAGACTTTTAATGACAACCGCCTGTATAGAATATTGGTTTATGTTGCACTATAAAATGGTATCGCCTGTTTTATCTACTGTTGCAGATAAAGATAGAATTAGACATCAACTTGAGCAGTTAATTTCAGGTTATTTCAAGGGAGATAGAAAATCTATTTTAAAGATAGCTCAAAATTATAGTAACGCAGTTAAAAATGGTAAAAAAAACACTTCAAAATTTGAAGAATGATGGTTTACCTACATTAGAAGATACTGATGAAAGAAATAAATGGTTATATAGAAGTAGTCTGACATTTACAACTGTACATGAAGCTATAATATATTTAGAAAGTTTAAAATAGAGAGATACAAAATAACTTATTTGTCAAGCATATAAAACGATAAAAATACCTAATTTTATAAAATTTACGAATAAAGCGAAAGCACTTATAATTCCTTTAACGGAAAAATAAGTGCTTTATTTTTTTATCCTGATTTTAGTTTTATATAAAAATGAATAAAAAATAAATTTAAATTTGTGCAACTTTTTTTGAAAATTTGTTATCCACTTGCCATTTTTTTCGGGGTGTATATATAGGGAGGAATAAACCTTTTTAATGAAGCTTGAAAATTAAATAGACATTTACTAGGACGTTATTTCAGATGTGCTAATAGCATAAGCCATAAAACTTAGTACGCCAAGATAGCAAAATACGCAGGAGCGAATAATACAAATTTAAAATATCAGCTTTGCAAACTGATATAGGCGATGACAGTCTGAAAGATAATGATACTCCCGTCTTGAACGCACAAGTAATAGCAATCGCTAATCAAAAAGGCGGGGTAGGAAAAACAACAAACTGTGTTAACTTAGGAGTTGCACTTGCAAGAGAAAATAAAAAGGTGCTTTTAATAGACAGTAATCTTTAAGGTAGTTTAAGCATAAGTTTAGGTCATCATCAGCCAGATAAATTGCCAATAACAATTTCAAATATCATGAGTAAGATTTTATCCGACCAGTCACTTATAAAAGGCGAAGGCATACTTCACCATGAAGAAGGAATAGACCTAATGCCAGCAAATATAGAGCTGTCTGGTATGGAAGTTTCTCTTGTAAATGCCATGAGTAGAGAAACCATTCTCCGTCAGTATATAAATAGCGTAAGAGGACAATATACGCATATTTTAATTGATTGTCAGCCATCACTTGGTATGCTTACAATCAATGCACTTGCAGCAGCAGACAGAGTTATTATCCCAGTACAAGCTGAATACTTGCCAGCAAAAGGTCTAGAA
>JAGHIZ010000068.1 GCA_017886875.1 Butyricicoccus sp.
CAACAGGCGTAACCGGACCAACAGGAGTAACTGGACCAACTGGACCAACCGGACCGACTGGAGCTACAGGTGCAACTGGTGCTACAGGTGCAACAGGACCAAGGGAAACATGATTTTATGCACAACATATAATCATTACATAAATACATTAAGCATAGTAAAATTAAATATATAAAATATATACAATAAAACGATATTTCTTACACTATTATAAAATATATATCTTCTGCTATACTCAAGTAAACAAGTGATTAATTAAAAATGAGTAAGAAAGAGGGATATTATGCAATTTAAAAAGTATGCTAAAAGAATAACTGTATTATCAGTTATTGCATCTATGTGTATTTGTTCGACCGCTTGTAGTCCATCAAGCATAAATGGTTCTGGTAAAACCAATAGTGCAATAGAGATTACAGAGGAAAATGCCAACACAACACTTGTCATGAATAATCAGCCAGAGTCATCATACTGGTTTCCAGAACAATTACTTTCATGGAATGCAAAAGAGGATAAAGATATTTTACATAATATAAGTCATGTTCCACTCGCTAAACGTGTGGATACTGAAAACCTCACAACAGTTAATGAAACACAAAATAAAGACACAAAAGTTATGGCAATTTCTATTATGAATTCCAGCACAAGTGGCAATGCACCACATGGTCTTAATGTTGTTGATTGCAATACATTTACATATTGGCAATATGTAGATATATTGGTTTATTGGGGAGGTTCATCAGGTGAAGGTTTAATTGTACCGCCAAGCCCTGATGTTACAGACGCCGGACATAAAAATGGTGTACCAGTTATAGGAACAGTATTTTTCCCACAAGATGTAGCGGGTGGAAAAATTGAGTGGTTAGATACTTTCTTAACACAAGATGAAAATAAAAATTTCCCTATGACAGATAAGCTTATAGAAGTTGCACAGACATACGGATTTGATGGCTGGTTTATAAATCAGGAAACAGATAATGAGGAAAATGGCGGCTTAACACCTGAATATGCTCAGAAAATGCAGGAATTTATAAAGCAATTCAAAGAAAAAGCCCCAGACCTTGAGCTTGTTTGGTATGATTCAATGACAAAAGATGGTGAAATGGATTGGCAAAATGCATTAACCGATAAAAACATAACATTTATGCAAGATGCTGAGGGGAATAAAGTTGCAGATGATATGTTTTTAAATTTCTGGTGGACAGAAGACAAATATGCAAATGAAAAACTCCTTGAAAAATCTGCACAGCTTGCAGAACAAACAGGTATTGACCCTTACGACCTCTATGCAGGTATAGATGTACAAGCAAATGGATATACAACACCTGTTAAATGGGATTTATTCGCTAAAGAAGATGGTACAACTCATACATCTTTAGGACTTTATTGTCCAAGCTGGGCATATAGTTCTGCATCAGATATGGAGGACTTTATAAAGAAAGAAACTGCTCTTTGGGTTAATGATAAAGGAAATCCATCTATATCCAGAGCAGATATTGAAGGTGAGCAGTGGAGAGGTGTTTCAAGTTATGTTGTTGAACGTTCAGCGATAACATCAACACCTTTTGTAACTAACTTTTCACTAGGTAATGGATATAGTTTCTTTAGAGAGGGTGAACAGGTTTCTAAGCTCGATTGGAATAATAGAAGCTTGTCAGATATACTTCCAACATATCTTTTTATTATGGAGCATGAGGGAAATAATGAATTATCAGCAACATTTGATGTTGCTAATGCGTGGTATGGTGGCAATAGTTTAAAACTTCGTGGAAAAATGGAAGCAGATAAAGCAAGTGAGATAATGCTATATAGTGCTGATTTACCACTTACAAAAACAACTAAATGGACATCTGCTCTAAAGGCAACATCAGAAACACAGTTAAATCTTGTGTTAACTCTTGATGATGGAAGCGAGCAAGTTATTAAAGCTGATAAAAATATAGGTGAAGATTGGACAACTGTAAGTTTTGATGTGTCTAAGCTTGCTGGTAAAAATGTAAGAAAGATTTCATATTCAATTAAATCTACTGAAACAAATGATAGTTATGAACTATATTTTGGAAATATATCAGTATATGAACAAGATGAAATTAAAAATGCTGAGATTACCAATTTAAAAGTAGATGATTTTGTATTTGATGAAGATGCAATGTATGCAGGTGTAAGACTTTCATGGGAAAATAAGGGCGATGCACCTTATTATGAAGTGTATAGAGTAAATGAAAATAATACACGTTCACTTTTAGGCGTATCAAATACAAATGTATTCTATGTAAATACTTTACCAAGAACAGATGATACAAATAATAGCACATTTGAAGTTGTACCAGTTGGTTTAATGCAAAAACAGGGCAAGGCTATAACTGTTGATATGAAATGGCCAGACAATAGCTTGCCAAAAGCAGATTTTATAGCATCTAAAACCTTTGTTGCACCAAATGAAAATATAACTTTACAGTGCAATGGTTCTGCAAATATTGAGGAGGTTTCATGGACTTTATCAGGTGCAAGTGAAGAAAATCCAAAAGGTGAGTCTGTAACTGTAAGCTATCCAAAAGAAGGCACATATGATGTAACAATTAATGTTAAAAATAAATCTGGTAAAGATGAAAAGACTATAAAAGGTTTTATAGTAGTTTCAAATGAAGCTGCAAATATGCAAAATCTTTCAAAGGGTAAAAACGCAAGTGCAAGTTCATATGTAAATGAAAATGAAGCACCTCAGTTTGCTTTAGATGGAGATAAAACTAAAAAATGGTGTGCTACAGGAACACCACCACATGAAATTGTTATAGATTTAGGTGCAGTACATACAGTAAGTGAAGTAGCAATTTCACATGCAGAAGCTGGCGGTGAAAGCCCAGATATGAATACAAAAGCATATACTATTTCGATTAGTGAAGATGGTGTGAATTACACTGAAGTTGTAAATGTAACACGAAATTCACTAGGAGAAACAAAAGATACATTTGCACCACAAAAAGCTAAATTTGTTAAATTGCAGATTACAAAGCCAACTCAAGGTTCAGATAGTGCTGCAAGAATTTATGAAGTAGAAGTTTTTGGTGTTTAAAATTATTAACGCTCACAACATTTATGTTGTGGGCGTTTATTTAATTTATCTGGCTGAATTTAAAGAAATATAAAACCTAGAATTTTTACACTAAACATAGAAAATCTAAAATTGTGAAACTTATATTTTTATTATAGAATTTACTTGAAATTAAGATTGAGGTTAGGGAGGCATTAATATGTTTTTAACCGATAGAAAATTAGAACGCAGAGTTAATGAAGTGCGTGAATACTGTTACAGAGATGTAAAACCACTTGAAAAATTTTTGGTTTGTGAAGATAAACAAGGTGTTGTAAATCCAGTTGTACCTACTGATTTTACAAACTGGGATACAATGAATGTAGGAGAAAATTGGAGTGGTCGTGATAAACACTTATGGCTACATAAAGAAATTACTATTCCTGCTGAATGGAAAGGTAAAAGAGCTGTAGGTATTTTTGATTTTGGTAATACTGGTGCAGGCAATAACTCAGGCTTTGAAGCTATGTGTTATATAAATGAAAAACCATACCAAGGAGTTGATATAAATCATAAAGAGGTTTTCTTCCCAGAAGAACTTTATGGTAAAACATTTAGACTTACTTTCCGTTTATGGTCAGGCTTAGAGGGTGGCGGTGTACCACGTCCACAAGAACATAAAATTGCTCGTGCTGACCTTGCATGGCTAGATGAAAAAACTGATGATTTATATTATCTTGGTATGCTTGTCTGGGATACAATACGTGAGTTAAATGACAGTGACCCTATTAAACACAATCTTAGAAATGCACTTGATGAAGCTTGTCATTGTATTGATTGGTCATATCCTGCAAGCGATGAATTTTATAAATCCGTACATGAAGCAGATGATTTATTAAATCAAAAAATTGATGCAATGGATAAAAATTCTCTTGTGCAGGTAAAATGTGTAGGACATACACATATTGATGTGGCTTGGTTATGGAGATTAAAGCATACACATGAAAAAATTTCACGTTCATTTTCAACCGTTCTTCGTATGATGGAAATGTTCCCTGAATATATTTTCCTTCAAACTCAACCACAGCTTTATGAGTATATTAAGCAGGATTTCCCAGAGATATATGAAGAAATGAAAAAGCGAATTGAAGAAGGTCGCTGGGAAGTTGATGGCGGTATGTGGGTAGAAGCTGACTGCAATTTAACAAGCGGCGAATCACTCACACGTCAAATTTTAATCGGTAGCAAATTTATAAAAGATGAATTTGGTAAAGATGTAGAGTATTTATGGCTTCCTGATGTATTTGGTTATTCATGGGCATTACCACAGATTTTAAAGAAATCTGGTATTGATATGTTTATGACAACTAAAATCAGTTGGAACCAGTTTAATCGTATGCCACATGATACTTTCCATTGGAAAGGTATTGATGGCAGTGAAGTTTTAACTCATTTTATCACAACTCCAGAGCCTTGGAATGAGCCGGGTTCATGGTTCTATACATATAACGGTTTATTAACTGCAAAAACTGTTAAGGGTGTATGGGAAGCATATAGTGAAAAAGATATGAACAAAGAACTGCTTATATCATATGGCTATGGTGATGGCGGCGGCGGTGTAAACCGAGATTTATTAGAGCGTCGCAGAAGAATTGATAAAATCCCTGGTTTACCATCACTTAAAACTTCTACTGCTAGAGAATATTTCCGTTCACTAAAGGAAACTGTAAAAAATACTGATAATTATGTACATACTTGGGACGGTGAATTATATCTTGAATATCATCGTGGTACATATACAAGTCAAGGATATAATAAGCGTATGAATAGAAAAATGGAGCTTATGTATAGACTTGCTGAATTTATGACTGCAATGCAAGGTATAAAGCAAAATTGTTTTTCAAATGCAAAACAAGAGAAGCTTAGTGAAGGTTGGAAACTGATTTTAACAAACCAGTTCCATGATATTATACCAGGCTCATCTATACATGAGGTTTATGAGGATAGCCGAAAAGATTATGCAAAAATTCAAGATATTGCACAATCTGTTATTGATAGCTATGCAAATGAAATTGTAGAAAATAAATCAGATACATTTACAATATATAATGCTTCAGGTTGGACACTTGATGAAACAATTTGCTTATCTGGTGAGAAAAATGGCGTATTCACTGATGAAAACGGCAATATTCTAACCAGTCAAATAGCAAATGGAAACACATATATTAAGGTTAAAAATGTACCTGAAATGGGTAGTCAAGTTATTAAGTTTACAAATGGTGCTGCTAATACAGCAGATAATGTATTTAATGTTGATAATAATAATATTGAAACACCATTTTATATCATTACACTTAATGAATATGATCAAATTACAAAACTGTTTGACAAGGAAAATAACCGCGATGTATTAGCTGAAGGCGAACGTGGTAATGTGCTTCAAATGTTTGAGGATAAACCTCTTGATAATGATGCATGGGATATTGATATATTCTATCAGCAGAAAATGAGAGAAGTTACAGACCTTGTTAAAATGGAAGTTAAGGAATGTGGACAGCTTAGACTGGTTATTGGTTTCACATGGAAGTATATGAAAAGCACCATTGAACAAGATATGGTTCTTTATAGTGATGACAGAAGAATTGATTTTAAAACAGATGTTGATTACCAAGAGCGTCAACAACTATTAAAAGCAGCATTTACTGTGGATATTCGCACAACATACGCTACATATGATATTCAATATGGTAATGTACGCAGACCTAACCACTGGAATACAAGTTGGGATTTAGCTAGATTTGAATCTGTTGCACATAGATTTGCTGATTTATCTGAACGTGATTATGGTGTTAGCTTGCTAAATGATTGCAAATATGGCTATGATATCAAGGATAATGTGCTTAGAATTTCACTTCTTCGCTCAGGAAAACAGCCTGACCATTTACAAGATGTAGGACAGCACACATTTACATATTCATTACTTCCACATAGTGGTGATTTTGTTGCAGGTGATGTAGTTAAATCAGCTCATCAGTTAAACAATCCAATGCTTGTATTAAATGGTGAAGATAAAGTAAATAGCTTCTTTACAGTTGACAATGAACAAATTGAAATTGATGCTGTCAAAAAGTCTGAAGACGGTAAATATCTTGTTGTGCGTATACATGATTTTGCTGGTAGCAAACAAGAATTATGCTTGAAACCATCATTTAATTTTAAATCATGGGCTGAGGGTGATTTAAGAGAACGTGTTATAGGTGATGTTTGCACAGATAACCAAGTAAAACTAAAATTACACCCATATGAAATTAAAACAATATTATTTGAAATTTAATCTATAAAAAGGGGAAAAGCAGTATGTCAGTTTTTAAATTAGATAATATTTTAAGTACATGCGAAAAAATTTGGTATTTTTTCAAAGTGAATATTTTATTTCTCATATTTAATCTACCTCTGCTGCTTTTTCTTTTATTTGTTGGCATAAGCCAAATAAGAACATATTTACCATTGTTTATGCTTTGTGCTGTGCCTTTTATACCAGCAATGAGTGCGGTATTTTTCTGCATGAACCGTATTTTACATAAATATGATACTGGAGCACTAAAGGATTTTCTAACAGCATATTCATACTGTATAAAAGAAAAATTTATTGTTTCTAACATATATCTGCTTATTGTTTTAATGTTTTGGACTAATATAGAATTTTTTGCTATATACTTTTTTCCACTTTTAATTTTATTTGGTTTATTATTTTTAATTATGCTTTTATCAATGCCTAATATTTGTCTTTTAACAAGTAGATATAAAATGCCAATTATGGATATTTTAAAAGGTGCTGTCATGCTTACAATAACTAAACCACTAATAACATTAAGTAATTTTATAATTTTTACATTTGCATTAATGTTATTTGAGATAAAAGCAGGAACATTTATTTTATTTATATCTAGCATTTATGGTTTTTTAATTATTTTTATGAACCAAAATATTTTTAAATCGCTTGATGCTAAAGCAAGTGAACAAGAGAGCTTTTAAATTAAGCTCTCTTGTTCGCATTTGTTTACATGGTAAAATTTATGCTATAATAATTAAAATAGAGAAAAGGGGATTTGGTATGATTAAAAAACAAACCCTATATTATAAGCAATTTTGGATTTCTACAGGTATAGTTGGTATTGTTATATGTATTTTAATGCTGTATTTTTTTGCATCTTTAAGGCAAAATTATTTTGAAAGCCGAAAGGCTGAAGCAGAGAAAGTTTACATTGAAGTTTCTAACATTATACAGGAAAACAAAAATGTAGCAGATTATTTATATCGTGATTTATATAGAAACAAACAAGAATTAGACGATTTAATAGCATATTTAAGCTTAGAACCTGAAAATTATTGGCAATTTCGTCTTGATTTATATTCAAAGTCCAATTTAAATAAATATCGCAGCATGGAAACATTTTTAGATAGTGCATTTGAGGCAAGTGAAAACTTAAAAAAAGTAGAACTTATCAGCTATTATAAAATGGATAATACTGTTGTATATAAAAATGAGATTTTTCATTATATGAATGGAAAAGATAGACTTACTGCGATTGAAAACCATACTGATAAAACAAGTGATATAATATTTATAAAAGAAATTCGTCACCCAGATACATTTAAACTTGAAGGGTGTATTATATTTACTTTTGAAAATTTAAATCAGTTTGAAAATTTAATAGATAGTAAATCATATGCAGAACTTATTGTTACAAAGGACTTTATACAGCCAATTTATAATGAAAATGCACTTAAAAGATGGTATAAGGTAATACAATCATCTAAAATAAGTGAACAAGAAAGCGTTTTTTCATATACTATTCTTAATAAAAACATTGATGATTATCAGATTTTTGTGTTTCTAAATCATGTTTTAGCATCAGAGTTACCTATAACCAGTATAATTATGATTATTGTTATAGGGATTGCAGTATTTGCTTTAAGCGTTTTAGGTATTTCTATACATATAAAAAAGCTAACAATGCGTGTAAACAGAATATTAAAGGGAATGAATGAAGTTAAAAATGGTAATCTTTTGGTAAGTATTCCAGTCCCAGAGTCAGGTGATGAACTTGATATGATTTCTGCTGATTTTAATGATATGTGCAAGAGATTAAATGAACATATAAGAAAACAATATCTAGCTGAAATTGATAAGAAAAATGCAGAAATACATGCAATGCAAAGCCAAATAAATCCACACTTTTTATATAATACTCTTGAAGCCATCAGAATGAAAGCTATTTGCAATGGTGATAGAGAAGTTGGCAAATGTTATATAATATGTCGATTTTATTTAGAAGGCAACTCAAAGATAATGATTTTATAACAATAGCTGATGAACTTGATTATTGTAAACAATATTTTGAATTGTTTTCTATGCGTTATCCAAATATATTTAAATATGAAATTATTTGTCCAGAAAATCTAATGAATAAAAAAATTATAAAATTTATATTACAGCCTATAATAGAAAATTGTTTTATACATGGTATCCGCACTACAAAACAAGATAATATTATAAAAGTATATGCAGAACAAAATAAAAATAGCATAGATTTTCATATAATAGATAACGGGCGTGGAATGAGTGCAGATGCAATAGAAAATAAAAATAAAGAGCTTGAAAATACGCAGTCTAATACCAAATCTATTGGTGTTAGCAATGTTAATAAACGTATAAAAGCTATTTATGGTGAAAAATACGGTGTAAAGCTTAAAGAGAATAAAGAACAAACAGGCTTAGAGGTTATAGTTAAAATCAAGGAGGAAATATGAAACGTGTAATGCTCGTAGAAGATGAAGAACTAATATTACAAGGTATTAGATATATAAATGATTGGCAATCAATGGGTATGCAAGTGGTTCATATGGCACATAATGGTGTTGAAGCTCTGGAAATGCTAGAAAAGCAACCAGTTGATATAATTGTAACTGATATAGAAATGCCAGAGATGAATGGTATAGAGCTAATGAACAAAGTTCGACAAAATGATAATAGGGTGAGATTTTTAATTTTATCTGGTCAAGATGATTTTAATTATGCAAGAGATGCACTTAAATTAAATGTTGAGGACTATATTTTAAAGCCAATTAATGAGCAACAACTGCAAACAGCACTAATAAATGCATCTAATCATTTAGATGAAATTGACCAAAAGAATTTAGAGAATGAGCGAAAAAATATATATTGGTTAAAATTTTTAAGTGAAAAATTAGATGAAAATGAAAAAGAAAAGTTTTGCAGCAAATTACCAGATTTTTCAGGATTTGAAATCTATCCTGCAATATTAAGAATAGATATTGAGAGCTTACAGCAACCAGACGATATAAATAATATTATTTCAAAAGAAATTTGCAATATAGATTTACCTGTTAGAATTATATATTTGACTACAGATGTATTACTTTTAATAATACAAACAAAAATAGGAGAACAAATTTCAGCAGTAGAAAAAATTCTAACAGATTTTCAAAATGAAATTGAAAGTAAATTTGGAATTTTAAGTTTTATAACTATTGGAAATAATATAAGCTCTTATGATGATTTGCCTAAAAGCTATCAAAATGTGCATATCAGCTTCAAAAATATAGAATTTTAAACGGATACGGAAATTGTATAAGTCCGGAATATATAATAAATAAACGTTCAAGAGCTGTTACAATAGATGAAAATAAGCTCAGAAAAATAATATTAAATAAAAATCAAGATGAGGTCGTTTCATATTTAGATGATATTTTTATAGGTAATCTACAAGAAGAAGTGAATGTTGATGTACCATATCAAATAGTATTAAAAATTATTATGCTACTTGAAGAAATAAAAACAGAATATAAGCTTGAGCAAAATGATAATGGATTATCAAAAATATTTGATAGCATATATGAAGCAAAAGATATTTTTGCACTAAGAACTATGCTTGTGCTTGAAATATGTGAGATAATAAACGAACTTCATGCGGAAAAATCACAATATACACCTGTTGTACGTCAAGTAATGAAAGAAGTCAAAGACAATTATAAAGAAGATATGAATTTAAAGACACTTTCATATAAATATAATATGAACACATCATATTTAGGACAAATATTCCAAAAAGAAGTTGGTTGCACATTTAATCAATATTTAAGCAATACAAAAATTGAAAAAGCAAGAGAGCTTATATTACATACAAATATGAAAATAAGCGATATATCCAAAGAGGTTGGATATCCTGATACAAGCTATTTTTATAGAAAATTTAAACAACATTATGGCATATCACCAGCTTCACTTAGAAATATGAAAAAATACTAAATACTAAAAATCCGCCGTTATTTGGCGGATTTTATTTTTGTGTTTAGAAAACCACCGGCTATGCCGGTGGTTCAGAAAAAGCTTTAGCGATAAGTATATAAAAAAACTCCTTTTGTTGATATAATGATGTTGCGGTCTGGCAACTGCAACAATCAACAAAAGGAGGACATTCAGATGAATGACAATAATAGTTTAGCTCATACAAGTTGGAATTGTAAATATCACATAGTGTTTGCACCAAAATATAGGAGAAAAATATTTTATAAAGAGAATAAAAAGGAAATAGGTAGAATATTAAGACAATTATGTGATTGGAAACAAGTAA
>JAGHIZ010000069.1 GCA_017886875.1 Butyricicoccus sp.
CCTATATCTAATGCTATATATTTATGGTGATGTTTA
The DNA here is from genome assembly GCA_017886875.1 of Butyricicoccus sp. Lineage (GTDB taxonomy): Bacteria > Bacillota > Clostridia > Oscillospirales > Butyricicoccaceae > Butyricicoccus_B. The sequence goes on from JAGHIZ010000069.1 coordinate 37, forward strand.
TATTATTCTGTTAAACTATTCTCCTAGTGGCTCATATCCAGTTATCCTACCATACACACATCTATTCAATATCTACTTTCTTACACTCTTTCTTCAATCTTAATATTCTAATGTATAGTTTCTACTCTCTAATTCAATATCTTATGGTTATACATATATCTTTAACTGCACCTTGATAGGGGAGTGGGTTCATACTAAAAACAAAACTCGCCTTAATCTAAACAGGCGAGTTCCTTAATTTATACAATATGTTTAATCATATACCGTCTTGTACACGATAAACCTAAACACTAAATACAATTTCCAGTATATTACAATACATATGGCTATAAATATTTTAACAAGTCATAGAAATGCTACCAAAATTCTACTTCTTAACCATATCCCTATAACACAATATGTATGTACTCAACTCAATGTGGTAATGTTGGTAATACTGGTAATGTGGTAATGTATCCTCTTTTAATCAACATGGCAATAAAAAGCCATATAAATTCTTTTATCTATTTCACAATCAAAAAATAACTTCAATACACTTAATGTATTTACAATTTCAAACTTGCTTTTTTAAAGTCTAAAATTTAACCAATATTCTATATCCAATAATTACTCTTAAACAGAACATATATGGTTACACTGGTTAAATCGGTTACAGTGGTTACACTTAAACACCTTATACCAACGCACTATATACACCATTATTCTAGCACATTATTTTTACCGTGTAAACAAATAATATCTTATATTTTTCTAAATTTATAGATATATTCAAGCTTGCCATGAATAAATATTAGTTTGCCACCGTTTGCCACTATACTATTGCCTTAAATATCTATGACTGTTTCTCACTCGTATATATGACTTTTTAGACAAATATAATTGACTTTTTTCATAATATATGATAAAATATGCCTGTTTCAGTTACAAATATTACTTGCTACTGTAGCTCAGTCGGTAGAGCATCTCCCTCGTAATGAGAAGGTCACGTGTTCGAGTCACGCCAGTAGCTCCAAACCGCTTTTTTGTTAAAAAGCGGTTTTTTTATATATAAGTAAAATGCTATTGTAAAATAATGAGTATTATAATATAATCTAATACACAATGAAACTTTATCTCTTTAAATATAAATGGTGAAATTATGAGAACTTTAAAATATGCTCTTTTGGGTATGTTAAATAAGCAAGATATGACAGGCTATGAGCTTATGAAACTTTTTGAAGGAGCTTTAGCGGAATTTTGGTCGGTTAAGCATAGCCAAATCTATCCAGAGCTAAAAAGACTTACTGAAGAAGGTATGGTAACTTATACCGTTGAAATTTCGGGAAATGTGCTTGAAAAAAAGATATATTCAATAACAGAGCTTGGAAAACAAGATTTTATGAATTGGCTTAGTCAACCACATAAAATGAAAGCAACCCCTAAAGAAGAATTTCGTTTACAGCTTTTTTATTCATCAGCTCTTGATATAGAGCGTCAGATTTATATATTAGAAGACCAATTAAAACAACATCAAGATAGACTTGAATATTTAAAGAAAAGTCAATTAGAGTTTGGCGAAGTGCCAAAAAAGGGAACATATGAATTTAGTGATTATTTAGTGCTCTTAGGTGCGATAAAACGTGAAGAAGGAATGTGTGACTGGTTAAATGAATGTATAAATATGTGTAAAGAAAATTAAATATAGCTTTAAAGCATATAATATCTGTGGTAGAATATTATTGTGCTATTAGATAAAAATAGCTGTGGATTTTATTTATGAATGGAGGGTGCTAAATGTACCAGATTCAAAACTTCACAAACAATGATGACATTAAAATCTTAAATCAGCTTGGACCATTTATGGTTGTTGAGTATCAAAGAGATTTAAGTGTTATGCCACATGAAGCACAAATAGCTTTTTTCTGTAATGAAATGAATGTGCGTAAACGTCAAGTTATATGCGATATGAGCAAGGCACAGGGCATTACACTTCAAGCAGGTGCTATGCAGTGGACGGTTGGAGATGTAAATGCTACAACTGGTATTAAAGGTGTAGGAGATTTCTTTGGAAAAGCACTGCGTGGACAGGTAACTGGTGAATCTGCAATAAAACCAGAATATGTCGGAAATGGTACTTTAGTGCTTGAGCCTACATATAAACATATACTACTTGTAGATATGAGCCAATGGGGCGGAAATATAGTGCTTGATGATGGTTTGTTTCTTGCATGTGAGTCAAGTTTAAAGCATAAGGCAGTTATGCGTTCTAATCTATCATCTGCGGTTGCAGGTGGAGAGGGCTTATTTAATTTAGGTATTCAGGGTGTAGGTACACTTTGTCTTGAGTCTCCAGTGCCAAAGGAAGAACTTATAGAGATTACACTTCAAAATGATGTACTAAAAGTTGATGGTAATATGGCAATCGCTTGGAGTGGTACACTCGACTTTACAGTTGAGCGTTCTGGTAAAACACTTATTGGTTCAGCGGCTTCTGGTGAAGGCTTAGTAAATGTATATCGTGGTACAGGTAGAGTATTGCTTGCACCTGTAGTAAAAGGCCCAGTATAAAATGAAAAACGCATTGCTTAGGCAATGCGTTTTTTTATGCTTAAATTTCCATAATAATTGGTAAAATCATAGGGCTGCGTTTTGTTTTCTTAAATAAATAATCACTAAGTGCACCCTTAACAGCCAGTTTAATACCGTTCCAATCACGAACACCTTCATCAAGGCAGCGGTCAAGTGCAATTTGACAAGTGTTTCTTAGTTCCTCCATAAGTGGTTCAGCTTCCTTAACATATACAAAACCACGGGAAACAATATCAGGGCCTGCTATAACAACTCTTGATGTTGCATCAATAGTCATAACAACAACTAACAGACCATCTTCAGAGAGGTGCTTTCTATCACGCAATACAGCAGAACCAACGTCACCTATACCAAGTCCATCAACAAGCACTCTGCCAGATGGTACAGGATTTCCAAGACGTATCGAGCGTTCACCAATCTCTATAGGTCGTCCAATTTCGCCAACGATAGTATTGCGTTTAGGCATACCCATTTTCTGAGCTATTTGAGCATGCATACACAGCATACGATGCTCACCATGTACAGGGATAAAATACTTAGGCTTACATAGTGCGAGCATTAATTTTTGCTCCTCTTGGCAAGCATGACCTGAAACATGAAGTGCAGCATTACGGTCATAAATAACTTCTGCACCCTTTTTATAAAGCTCATTTATCATATTATTTACAGCTTTCTCGTTCCCTGGGATAGCAGAAGCAGCAATGAGAATACGGTCACCGGCTATAACGTCTACTTGTTTATGGCTATTATATGCCATACGATAAAGTGCAGACATGGTTTCACCTTGAGAGCCAGTTGACACAATAACAATTTGCTCTTTAGGATATCGTCTAATTTCTGACATATCAATCAAAACCTTGCCTTTATCTTGTAAATAACCAAGTTCACCAGCAACGGTTATGATTTTTTCCATGCTTCGACCACAAACAGCAACTTTTCTGCCATATTTTGCAGCTATATCTAATATCTGCTGTAAACGTGATACATTAGATGCGAATGTTGCAATAATAATTCTTTCACGGCAGTTTTTAAAGAAGTTTTCAAGACCTGCACCAACAGTTTGTTCTGATGGTGTATATCCTGCACGTTCAACATTGGTTGAGTCACTCATAAGAGCAAGAACGCCTTCTTTACCGAGTTCGCCAAAACGAGCAAGGTCTATCATATCGCCATAAGCAGGTGTAAGGTCAACTTTAAAGTCACCTGTATGAATGATAGTACCTAGTGGAGTGCGAATAGCCAAAGCAACTGCATCTGCAATGGAGTGGTTAGTGTGGATAAATTCAACAGTAAAACAGCCAAGTTTCACTGTATCACCAGCTTTAACACGATTAAAGCGAACTCTTGAAGGCATACGGTGTTCTGTTAGTTTTGCTTCAATCATGCCACAAGTAAGACGAGTACCATAAACAGGGGCATTCATTTCACGAAGCACATAAGGCAGACCACCGATATGGTCTTCATGTCCATGGGTGATAAGATAACCACGCAGTTTCCTAACATTACGCTTTAGGTATGTTGTGTCTGGAATTACAAGGTCAACACCGAGCATATCATCATCAGGAAACGCTAAACCACAGTCAATTACGATGATATCGTTACCAAACTCAATAAGAGTCATGTTTTTACCGATTTCATCAAGACCACCAAGCGGAATAATCTTCAGTTTTTCTCTCATAATATCGATATCACTTTCCTTTACTAAAATCAAATGTTTTTATATCTGGAAAAATCCAGTTAAGGAAGTACCGGTTTTAAAGCACCGTCAGGTCTTCCGTATCTTCAAAATAATGTGTGTATCCACAATCCGATAAACAATTATAATAATTGTATCATAAGTAAAATTATTTGTACAGCGATTAAAAATTAAATAATATTTTTATTAAAAATACGGGAAATAATAAATACAAAAAGTAATATATAAAATAAATATAACAAAATGAAATCGGAAAATTAATTTTTTTCGGGAAATTGTTTGACAAAGTGGACTGACTTGCGTATGATGATTACAAAGCGGTAACAAACAGAAAACAGTTTGGTAACACCGCAAAAGATTTTTTAAAAGGCAAATGCCTATATCGCTTGTGTAGCGAAATCTATCTTAACTAGGAGTTTATTTATGCATTTCAAGAAGATGAAAAGTCTGCTTTGTCTACCAGCTATCGCATTATGTGCAACTTTAAGCATTAGTTCGGCTTCCGCACATGATGCTACTATCTCTAGCAATATTCCTGCATCAGATACATCAGTAGCTTCTATCGGCATGATTTCATCGAATGAACAAGTTGCTATTGGTTTAGTTCGTACAACTGAAGAAATGGTTCGTGCACGTGAAGAACTTGCAGCTCGTCAAGCAGCTATTGAGGCTGCAAAGCTTGCAGAGGAGCAAGAAGCCATTCAAGCAGCAAATCCATATATTCCTAACTATGAACGTGTAGTTGCTTATTCTCCTGATTATATTGCAAACCAGTCTATCACAGCAAATGGTACAGCGTTAGGTAATTTTAAGCTTACATTCTATTGTGCTTGTGAACAGTGTAGCGGTGGTTATGGAAACAACACAGCAACAGGCACTAAATGTACAGAAGGTCGTACAATCGCAGTAGACCCAAAGGTTATCCCACTTGGCAGTGAAGTTTTTATTGAAGGTTTCGGTTCATTTATCGCTGAGGATACTGGCGGAGCTATCAAGCAAAATAAAATTGATATTTATTTAAGTGACCATGACCGTTGTTATTCCTTAGGCGTGGCAAAAGCTAATGTTTATTTAATGAACAAGTAATATAAAAAGGCGGGCTTTAAAAGCTCGCCTTTAGTGTTTTACTTTTCTGACGGCATTTGCATAATAAAATCGCAAAGCTGTTTAGTAGCATTAGGGTGTGCAACTTCATTCATGGTTTTTCTTATGCTTTCCAGTCTTGCAGGGCTATTAAATAAATGATATACAGCCTCATCAACAGGAAAAGTCTTTGTTACATAAAGTGAAATGCCATTGTTTAGTAAAAATTCAACATTTCTTTCTTCATGTCCAGGGATAGGATTTACTAAAATCATAGGCAGATTTTTAGCGAGTGCCTCAGAAACAGTAAGTCCTCCTGGTTTTGTTATAATACAATCTGATGCACTCATCATAACTTCTACATTGGTTACAAATCCATAAGGATAAATGGAAGCTTTACCATTGTATTCATCAAGTGTTTCAATTAGGTTTTTATATTGTTTTTTGTTATTTCCGCATACAACAAGCATTTGGAAATCCATACCTATAGTTAAAAGGCTTTGTATAATTTTTTTATGATTTGAATAGCCCATACTACCACCCATCATAAGTATGGTTGGACGGTTTGCATCTATACCGAGTTCTTTGCAAGCATCTTCACGGGAAATAGCTTTACTAAATTTAGGGTGAATTGGTATACCAAAATGAAGTAAACGGTCAGCAGTTATACCACGTTTTAAAGAGCGATGGTGAAGAAGTTCACTTGCGGTTACTATGTAATCTATATAAGGTACATTTTCCCAATAAGGGTGAATTGTATAGTCTGTTATAATACCTATTGTTCGAGTAGAAAGCAGACCACGTTTTTTGATTTCATTTATAAGCTGTGCGGCAAAGACATGCGTACAAACAAGTACATCAGGGTTAAAATCGGTTATAATACGTGCAAATTTTGATGCACCAAGAGCATTAACAATATTAAGTATGCTTATTGGTGTGGTAAAATAGCTTGAGCCGTGGTTTTCTGCAAGAGCATATACAAGCCTGTAAAGCTCTTTTGTATGCTTTGAAGAAAACAAATAACCTTTATCAATGGTGCTTTTAACTATTCGATTTATATATTCATAAACATCAAGGGTGCAAACATCTGCACCTTGACTTTTAAGCATATCGCCTACTGCTTTGGCTGTTGCATGATGACCAAAGCCAGCAGTTACGGATAAAATCATTACTTTCATAAATAACTCCTAACTTTATTGTGTGTAACTTGTAAAAAAAGTTGTGTTATGATAAAATAACAAAAAATAAGAAGGAAGGCGGTAAAAAGTGGTTGCCTGTGAAAGACGAGAGAAAATCAAAGATATTTTAAGTAATACATCAGTTCCTGTAAGTGCAAGTAAACTTGCAAAAGAATGTGATGTTAGCCGTCAAATAATAGTAGGTGATATAGCACTGATAAGAGCTGGAGGACTGGACATTCAAGCAACGCCTAGAGGTTATATATTGAGCAAACAGCCTAAAAATGATTTTTATGAAGGCTGTATTGCATGTTTACATACGCAAGATATGCTTGAAACAGAGCTATATACAATTTTAGATTTTGGCGGAAGTATTATTGATGTTACAGTTACTCATGCAGTATATGGTGAAATAAGTGCCAATTTGCAGCTTAATTCACGATTTGATGCCGATTTATTTTTACAAAAGCTTAAAAATACAGAGGCAAGACCGCTTTCAGCACTTACAGATGGAGTACATCTCCATAAAATAAGGTGTGCATCTAAGGAAATTTTTGATAGAATTTGTGATGCATTAAAACAAAAAGGCATTTTATTCAATAATGAATAATAAACTATACTTTAATTCTTATTTCTCCCGCTTGTAAAATAGCTGTTAAGCCATTTTCTTTTTCTACAATTAAGTTTCCAGCATTATTTACACCTTTGCATATTGCGTTATAATGTTCGCTAGCAGTATAAACCTCAACTGTTTCATTTTTGCAACAAAGTCTATCATCATAGAGCTTTAAAATCTTAGCTGCACCATTTTCAGAACAAAGAATATCATAACATTCTTCAAAAACATTTAAAAGTGTAGCCGCTATTTCAGCTCTTCTTGGTGGATTTTCGCAAAACTGAGCAATAGAGCCTGCTATATTTTGCAGCTCTGGCGGCATTTTTGAAATATCTGTTCTAACATTTATACCTATTCCCACTACAACATAATCTATATTACCTGTTTCGCCTTCAATAGATGCTTCAGTTAATATTCCGCATAGCTTTCTTTTATTTAAAAATACATCATTAACCCATTTTATCTGTGGCTTTAAATCAGTACAGCTTTCTATTGTTTTACAAGCAGCAACAGCGGCTAATATAGTGAGAAAACTTAGATTTTCAAGTGACATATTAGGCTTTAATAATATACTTGTGTATACTCCACCATCTGGAGATGTAAAGCTTCTTCCCATACGTCCTTTACCAGCTGTTTGACGTGTGGATATAACTGCAAAACCTTCTTCTTTATGTGAATATTCATTTTTTAAAACAGTATTTGTTGATGTAACTTCAGGTAAAACTATAAGTGATGAACCAATAATCTTGGTTTTTCTTAGTGCATGTATGCTTTGCTCATTTATAGTATCATCATCATTTGCAAGAGAGTAGCCGCCACCCGTTACAGATATTATGTTCATTCCCTCATCACGAAGTGAAGAAATAGCTTTCCATATAGCAGCCCTTGATACACCTAGTTTTTTTGCAAGCATACCGCCAGAGATTTGTTTACCTCGATTTATTTCAAGCTCATAAAGTACTTTTTCACGAACCATAAAACCCCTCCTGTGAAAAACTTCTTTTTATATTGTAACATACTATATAATAAATTAACAACGGAGATAATATTTATATGAAACAAAAACAGGATATAATACGCTCACTTGCTCAAAATGAAGATGATAAAATTTTGATTGCGTCAGTGCTTGATAAACTTGAAACCTGTTTAAGTAAAAACTATATGACAAATACAAGATTTTTAGATTTGCGTCAAAGGGCATTAGCAGAAAGAGCTATAAATGAGGCAGGAGGCAAATATAACTGTGTGTTTTGGGGTGGTTATGAAGATGCTGAAAGAACATGTGCAATATTCTTTCCAGATTATATGACAAAAGAAGATTGTTTGAAAAATAGTCCAATAGTTTTATTAAGGGCAGTTAAAAACCAACAAGATAATTTAACGCATAGAGATTATTTAGGTTCTATTATGGGTATGCAGTTAAATAGAGATAGAATAGGTGATATTTTAGTGAGCTCTAATGGTGCTGAAATACTTGTAATGCAGGAAGTAGCCGAATTTATACAAATGAATTTAGTACAAGCTGGAAGAAAACAAATATCAGTGTCACCAAAACCATTAGAAGATTTAATAATACCTATAGAAAATCAAACAGAAGGCAGTGGTTCAGTGGCTTCACTTAGGATTGACAGTATTATTTCATTGGTATTTAAACTTTCAAGGGGTGATGCTAAAGAGTATATTGAGAAAGGTATGGTTTTTGTAAATAATAAGCCATGTTTAAAAGCGGGTTTGGATATAAATATAGGTGACAGAATAACAGTAAGAACCAAAGGAAGATGCAAAATAACCGAGCTTGGTGGTCAAAGTCGTAAAGGACGACAATTTGTAAATTATATCAAAAGTGTATAATATATTAAGTTTAAGCTTAATGCATTGAAAAATATATGCTAAAAGTGTATAATATAGCATGATAAAAAATAACTACGAGGTGATTTTTGTGAAAAAAAGAATACTTGCAGCAATCATGTCTGCCTCTATTATAATAGGCACAATGCCGACGGCTTTTGCTGCTAGTGATATAACTGGTCACTGGTCAGAAAAGTATATTACATATCTAAATGAGCAAGGTGTTATAAATCCAAATGCTCAAACAGGTAACTATACACCTGATGCCACTATAAGCCGTGCAGAATTTATTAGATATATAAATAGAGCATTTCATTTTACAGAAAAAGCTGAAATAAATTATACTGATGTTGATGAAGATGCTTGGTATTATCCAGAAATACAAATAGCTGAAAAATATGGCTATATAAATGGCGTAGGTAATAATAAAATGGACCCTGATGGTAGTATCACACGTGAACAAGCTACGACTATTATCGGTAGACTTTATAAAACAACTACAGCAGATGCAGTAAAACCTAGTCAGCTTTCATTTACTGATAAAGATAAAATAAATACTTGGAGTGCTGGCTATATTTATGAAGCTGTAAAAAAAGGATATATCACAGGTTATCCTGAAGGCGATTTTAAACCACAAAATACTATAAGACGTTCGGAAATCGCTAAAATCCTGTATTCATATCTTGGTAATTCACTTAGCGAAGAAGGTGCAGAATATACAGGTGCCGATTTTAGAAATGATGTTGAAAATGTAACAATTTCTGAAGGTTGTACGCTGTCTAATGCTGAAATAGGCGGAGATTTATATATAACAGAAGGTCTTGGTTCAGATAATGTTACATTAAGAAATGTATCAATGACAGGTACACTTGTTATTTCAGGCGGTAATGTCACTCTTGAAAATATAGATGCACCTACAGTTATTATTGCATCTTCTATGAACCGTTTGGTTGAGGTTACAGCAACAGGTAATACAAATGTTTCTTTAACAGAAATTCAAAGCACAGCTACATTAAAAGAAACAGGTCTTGATGTTTCAGCAGGTGGTTTTAGTGATGCCTCTATCTCAGGTGGTTCATCTAGTACTGTAACTATTGATGGTAAGCTATGGAATGTTGATGTGCTTGGAAACACATCTTTGATACTTTCTACCACATCAGAAATTAATACCTTAAATATGAAAGCAGCAGGTAATGTAAGCGGATATGGTAAAATAGCTCAAGCTAATATTTCAGCAAATGGTTCTAATTTCTCTATCACACCTGATAGTTATCAATTATCTGGTGGTGTTTCTGCAACTATAAACGGTAATGTGGTTAAATCAGAAACCGCTGTATCTATAACACCAGATAACATAACTTGGGATAAGGGAGCAGAGCAAACACAGGATTATTTTGATTTTGTGTTATCTCAGTCACCTACAACACTTGAAAAAGTTGAGCTTGAAGGAAAAAATCTAACTGTTGGCACGGATTATAGAACAACTGAAGACGGTATACGTTTATATGCTACATTCTTAAAAAGTATATCAACAGAAGGAAATTATGTGCTAGATTTAACATTCTCAGGTGGTGCAAAAGCAAAGTTAAATTTAACTATTGTTGATACTTCAAAAAATACTGTAACTCCAACAAGTGCTGTTTTTGATAAAAACCCTGCATCTGCAAATAATGGTAGCTTATATTTTACTATCACATCTGCAAAAGGCGTTTTACTTAACAATGTAACTGTGTCAGGTAAGACACTTACAATGGGTGATGATTATGTTTATCAATCATCAACTGGTGTTGTAGAGATTAAATCAAGTTATTTAAATTCCAAAGGTATAGGAACATTTAATATAACATTTAATATGTCAAAAAATAATTCAGTTACTGCACAAGTTAATATTACTGACTCGACTCCAGTAAATGCACTTTCTTCTACACAGATTGATTTCGATGCAAATTCAGAAAGCACAGAATATAATGATGTAAGTGTTAAGTTAAATGCTGCAAATAATGCAACACTTAAACAAATTGTTGCAGTTGGTACAGATAAAATACTTGATGAAGGTTGGCATTATACAATATCTTCTACAGGTGATGTTTTAATAAATAAATCAGCTCTTGCATCACTTGCATCTGATGGAAGAAGTTATATAGATTTACGTTTTGAAATGTCAGAGGGAGTAAATCCTGTTTTAAGAGTAAATTATGTAACTACTTATGCAGTTAGAGTAGCAATAACCGATGATTTAGGTTCAGCTGTAAAAAATGCATCAGTAAATATAGCTCCTCAAGATAGCACAGATGAGTCAGCTTCAAAAGCACAAGAAAAAATAAGTGACTCATCAGGTATAGCAACATTTTATGTAAAAAAAGGTAATTATACTATAAGTGTTAGTGGTGCAAATTTTGAGAAAGTTACTAAAAATATAAATGTATCATACGCACAAAGTGTTAATATGAATGTAGAAATTGAGGAAACTGTTAAAATAGCAGTTACTGAAAGTTCAGGTGCTTATGTAAATGGTGCAGTTGTAACTTTGGATAATCAAACAGCTACAACTGGTGAAGATGGTATGGTATCATTTAATGTAAAACGTGGTGTGCATACTTTAACCGTTACAGCTGATGGTTACTCAACATATTCAAATAGAAATTTTGAAGTAAAATCATCAATAACTCAAAGAGTTACCATGTCTAAATAAAAATTAAAACTCCAAGGTTTAGCCTTGGAGTTTTTTTATCCTTAAAGTTTTTAAAAATATCTTTTGTTCATTGCTTATTCTATGACTATCTATTGCTTTTTGAATTGCCTTTTGATGTATAAATTTATCCAGTTTTTGCTCTGTTATGTATTTAATAGCAAAGTCATACTGTTTTGTAAGAGCTTCAGCAAAATACCATGCAACCATCATTTTAACATAATATTCTTCATTTTTTATATTGCATACTAGGTCTAAATATTCTGTTTTAAACATATCATCAAGATAGTAACGCAAAAGTACGCCTATTGCAAATCTTATATGATATGTTTTACCTGAATTAAGCCATATTTTGACCTGATTTATAAGATTTTCAGGGTGTTTTTTGAAAAGCTTTGGATTTAATAAATCACAAGTTGCCCAATTATCAACATAATCTAAAAATTGTGATAATTCAGCTATTAGTTTATCATAATCTTTAATATTACAAATTATAAGCCCATGAAGATTATTTTCTTCATAATATTTATGAGGTAAATCAGATAAGTTAAAATTATATTCTTTTATTTGTTTTGAAAGTTTTCTAAGTTCAGGCATTCTAACACCAATAACTGTATTAGGCTCTATATTGGGTATAAGTTTGCAAGTAAACTCTTTATATGAAATATCTTGTAATGAAAAAAGCTTTTTTTGTATATCAGTCATATAAATTCTCCTAAAAATGAAAAAGATGCAGTTTAAAACTGCATCTTTTTAAATTATTTAAAGTACTTTACGCCACTTTCAAATAGAGGCTGATATTTATTACCATAAATATTACGACCAACATAAGGGGTGTAACGTTCAGTGTGTCCCATCTTACCAAGTACACGACCATCTGGAGAAGTAATACCTTCTATTGCACACATAGAACCATTAGGGTTATAAGCAATATCCATAGATGGATTGCCGTTAAGGTCGGTGTATTGGAATGCAACTTGACCATTTGCAATAAGTGAGTCAACAACATTTTGAGGTGCTACAAAACGACCTTCACCGTGAGAAATTGCAATAGAATGTAAATCACCAACTTCACAGCATGATAGCCAAGGGCTTTTTACAGATGCAATACGAGTTGTTACATAAGATGACTGGTGACGACCAATTAAATTAAATGTTAAAGTTGGGTCGTTTTCGGTCATTTGGTCACGAATTTCACCATAAGGCACTAAACCAAGCTTAATAAGTGCTTGGAAACCGTTACAAATACCAAGCATTAAGCCATCACGCTTATGTAGTAAGTTGTGAATTTCTTCCTTGAGTTCTGGGTTTCTTAGGAATGAGGCGATAAACTTACCAGAACCATCTGGCTCATCACCACCAGAAAAACCACCTGGTAAAATCATCATTTGAGCATTAGAGATAGCCTTTTTAAGCTGCTCGGCAGACTCAGAAAGTGCATCAGCAGAGAAGTTACGAACAACTACAATTTCAGCCTTACCACCAGCAGTTTCAACAGCCTTTGCAGTATCATATTCACAGTTTGTTCCAGGGAATACAGGAATAACTGCAAGAGGTTTTGCATTTTTAACAGCTGGTGCAGATATATTACGCTCAGTGTAAGAAATGGTTTTTAGTTTATCATCATAAGCAGGTGCTTTTGTAGGGAATACACTTTCAAGACGTCCTTCAAATGCAGTTTTAAGCTCATCAAGAGTGATTTGTTCGCCACAAATTGAAATAGTTTGAGCTTCCACTGTTTGACCAACCTTCCAAGCATGAGCAAGCTCGGTTGTAGTTTCAATTAAAATACCGCCAAAATTCTTTAAGAATAGTGCATCAACTGGGAAAGAATTGTCAAATTCAAAGCCGATATCATTACCTATTGCCATTTTGCAGATACCTTCAGCAACGCCACCAGTAGATAATGCCCAAGCAGAAACAGCAGTACCATCAGAAATCATGCGATAAGCATCTTCCCAAGTGGATTTAATAGTTTCATAATCTGGTGAACCATCTTCATTATATGCAGCATCAAGCAGATATACATAGTTACCAGCAGACTTAAACTCAGGGGAGATAAGTTTATCTGCATCATGTGGAACAATAGCAAAAGAAACAAGTGTTGGTGGAACGTCCATGTCATCAAATGAACCAGACATAGAGTCTTTACCACCGATTGCACCCAAACATAGCTCCTCTTGTGCAGTATAAGCACCTAAAAGTGCAGAAAGAGGTTTACCAAAACGCTTAGGGTCTTTACCTAGACGCTCGAAATATTCTTGGAATGTTAAATATGCATCTTCATATTTACAGCCAGCTGCAACAAGCTTTGCAACAGACTCAATAACAGCAGCAGATGCACCTAAAAATGGGTTTTGCTCAGTATAGTAAGGGTCAAAACCATATGCCATAACAGATGCAGTTGCAGACTGTCCGCTTTGTACTGGAAGTGTGGCAGCCATAACCTGTGCAGGCGTAAGCTGATTTTTACCACCAAATGGCATAAATACAGAGCTTGCACCGATTGAACCGTCAAAACGCTCTACAAGACCACGTTCAAGACAGATATTTAGTGAAGAAGCATGATTTAATAGCTTTTGCTTTATTGTTTCACCGTCTGGAGTTCTTTCGATAGATGGTGCAGGCATAGCGTCAATATGTGCGTCAACATGCTTTGCACAGCCATTTGTATTTAAAAAGTCACGGGAAACATCAGCTATATATTTGCCGTTCCACTTCATACGTAGACGGTTTGTATCAGTTACAACAGCAACCTTAACAGCTTCTATATTTTCCTTTGCAGCTTCAGCAATAAAGCGGTCAGCATCTTCTGCATGAACTACAACAGCCATACGCTCTTGTGACTCAGAAATAGCAAGCTCTGTGCCATCAAGACCATCATATTTTTTAGGTACAGCATTTAGGTCAATATCAAGACCATCTGCAAGTTCACCAATAGCAACAGATACACCGCCTGCACCAAAGTCATTACAACGACGTATCATCTTTGTGACTTCGGCATTGCGGAATAAACGCTGGATTTTACGTTCCTCTGGTGGGTTACCCTTTTGAACTTCTGCACCACAGGTTTCAAGTGAGGTTTCTGTATGCTTTTTAGAAGAACCAGTAGCACCACCGCAGCCATCACGACCGGTTTTGCCGCCAAGTAAAATAACAATATCGCCAGCTTCAGGCATTTCACGGATTACATTTTCCGCAGGAGCAGCACCCACAACAGCACCAATTTCCATACGTTTCGCAACATATCCAGGGTGATAGATTTCATGTACAAGACCAGTTGCAAGCCCTATCTGGTTACCATAAGACGCATAACCAGCAGCAGCAGTGGTACAAAGCTTACGCTGAGGAAGTTTATGAGGTAAAGTTTCAGACAGCGGCACAGTTGGGTCACCAGCACCAGTTACACGCATAGCCTGATATACATATGAGCGACCGGAAAGCGGGTCACGAATAGCACCACCAAGACAAGTGGCAGCACCACCAAACGGTTCAATCTCGGTTGGGTGGTTATGGGTTTCGTTTTTAAACATTAACAGCCAGTCTTCAAGACGCTGTAAACCATCAGCATCATTAACTTTAACCTTGATTTTAATAGAACAAGCATTGATTTCTTCTGACTCGTCAATATTCTTTAAATAGCCACGTTTTTTAAGCACCTTTGCAGCAGCAGTAGCAATATCCATAAGGGTTACAGGACGCTTTGCAGCTTTTTCTTCACCGTAAACCTCTGTTCTAGCTGCAAGATAGCGTTCAAATGCAGCTTGAACCATTGGGTCATCAATAACAGTGTTATCAATTTCGGTTAAGAAAGTTGTATGTCGGCAATGGTCAGACCAATATGTATCAACCATACGAACTTCAGTGATTGTTGGATTGCGTTTTTCTTCATTAGCAAAGTAGTTTTGTAGGAACTTTAGGTCATCTAAATCCATTGCAAGACCTAAATTTGACAGCATTTCAGAAAGTGCAGCTTCGTCCATTGAAATAAAACCATCAATGGTATCAACTTCAGTTGGAATTTCATAGACTGCTTTTAGTGTTTCTGGCTTGTCCATAGAAGCTTCTCTTGCTTCAACAGGGTTAATAAGGTAAGAGCGAACTTTATTCATTTCCTCATCTGTGAGTTTGCCCTCAAGCACATAAATTTTAGCTGCTGAAACATTAGGACGGTTTTCACCAGTGAGTAACTGAACACATTGTGCACAAGAGTCTGCACGCTGGTCAAATTGTCCTGGAAGTGGTTCTACTGCCAAAATAGAGTAATCGCCCTTGGATTGTGGGAAGAATTCGTCATAGCATACATCTGCCATAGGCTCAGAAAAAACAATGTGTTTTGCTTTTTCATAAATTTCATCAGATACGCCTTCTATATCATATCTGCAAAGATAACGTACACCAGTTAAGTTTTTAATCTCTAACTGGTTAACAAGTGTATCGAATAGTCCTTTTGCCTCTACATCAAAGGTTGGACGCTTCTCAGAATAACAACGGTATACTGCCATGGTGAACTCCTTTATCGTTCTGAATTTGGTCGAATAGACAATAAAAAATCGGGTAAAACCTTGTTTTTTCGCCTTAGACCATCATTTTTTTAACAATAATATCATACAGCATTGTAAACTTTCAATCAAGCGATAAATTGACAAAACCGCATTGAAATTCCTGCCCACTCGTGTATAATTTAATCAAAGGGGGCAGACAATAAGCAGTTTTTTTATCGTCTGCCCTATATATAAAAAGCAAATATTTGCTTGTAAATTATATTATGCTATAATTTATAAAAAGGTTAATGTATGGAGAGGAATACGAGCCTATGAAAATCAAACTTTGTCCATCTATTTTATCTGCTGACTTTGCAAACCTTGCAAGAGATGTTAAACTTGCGGTTGACGCAGGTGCGGATTACATTCATGTAGATGTTATGGACGGTCATTTTGTGCCTAATATTTCGCTTGGTGCACCTGTGTTAAAATCACTTAGAGCTGCTACAAATGCGGTTTTAGATGTACATTTAATGATTGAAAACCCAGACCAGTATATTGATGATTTTATTAAAGCGGGTGCAGATATTTTAAGTGTTCATTATGAAGCAAATGGTGATACATTAGAGCAGCTTAAAAAAATTAAAAATGCAGGAATAAAAGCCGCTTGTGTAATTAAGCCAAAAACACCTGTTGAGGTTTTACTTCCACTACTTCCATATTGTGATATGGTGCTAATTATGACTGTTGAACCAGGTTTTGGTGGTCAAGGCTTTATTCCTGAAAGCATTGATAGAATTAAATATGTAAGAAAAGTTATAAATGAAAACAATTATAACTGTGAACTTGAAATTGATGGCGGTGCAAAAATAACAAATTCGGCTGATATTGTGGCAGCAGGTGCAAATGTGATTGTGGCAGGTTCGGCTGTTTTTGAAGGCGATATTGAAAAAAATGTAAAGGCATTCTATGAAGTTTTTGAAAAAGGCATAGAAAAAGCCGATTGGATAAAATAAAAAGAATAATCCGCAGAGGGTTAAAACTTTGCGGATTTTTTATTTGTGGGGGTTTTTTAATGGAAATTTTAATTTTTATGCTTATTGGTGTGTTAATTGGTCGCTTTTGCTTTCCAAAGAAACTAAAAAAGCTAAATGAGAAAATGCAAGTTGTTATGACTATGTTGCTTATTTTTGCTATGGGCGTAATGCTTGGCAGACGTGAAAATTTAATAAATGAGCTTTCAAGCTTAGGGTTTAAAAGCCTTGTTTTTTGTCTTATACCAACTATTTTAAGTACAATTATTGTATATTTCTTAACAGAAAGATTTTTTGATAGAGATAAAAAGGAGGATAAATAATTGGTAATTTTAGCGGTTATTGCACTTATTTTAGGCACACTTTATGGATTTTCTGGCTATGAATTTACAGTGCTTGATTATCTTGCAAGCCATACAGATTATATTTTATATTTAACAATGGTTTTAGTAGGTATAAGCGTTGGACTTCATGAAAGCATTGTAGAGCAAATGAAAAAATATCATTTAAAGCTGCTACTTATACCAACAGGTATTATTATAGGCTCTATTATAGGTGGAGTTATATGCAGTTTTGTTTTAAATGAGCCGATGAGAGAAAGTCTAGCAATTTCAGGCGGTCTTGGCTGGTATAGTTTAACAGGCGTTGCAATAGGCAATTTATCGGGTGCAGAATACGGCAGCATTGCATTTTTAAGTAATTTAATGCGTGAAATAATTTCATTTTTCGTAATTCCTATTATTGCAATAAAGCTGAATTATTATACTTGTATAGCCCCTGCTGGTGCTACAAGTGAGGACACAACACTTCCTATGATGATACGCTATACAGATGAAAAAACAGTTGTATTTTCTGTGCTTAATGGTGTTATTTGTTCAGCTTGTGTTCCAGTTATTATGTCGGTTTGTTACACCTTATTTTAAACTTAATATAAAAACTTTAGTATAGCATGTAAAAGTGCTATACTTTTGTATTTTTTTACCATGTTTTAGTATGTAGCCTAGTCAAAGTGGTTGTTATTTATACAAAAATTTGTTATAATGTGTACAATTATAAATACCAGACATAAGTTTTATTATGGTCTGAGAAGGGGCAAACATGAAAATCAAAAAATGGTTGACTGCGACGCCAGATTTAGAAACGGCTCGCTCTCTTTCCACAGCCTGTGGATTTTCTCCGCTAGCAGCTGCGGTGCTTTGTGCAAGAGGTGTAGACACTAAAGAAAAAGCTGAAACATTTCTTGCAACAGATTTAGAACATTTATATGACCCAATGTTGCTTAAAGATATGGACTTAGCAGTACAGGCTATCAAAGATGCAATACAAAAAAAAGAAAAAATAATAGTTTTTGGCGATTATGATGTAGATGGTATAACTTCGACTTGCGTGCTTTTAAGATATTTAAGAAGTAAAGGTGCAAATGCTGATTATTATATACCAAACAGATTAAGTGAAGGTTATGGTCTTTCTTGCTCTGCAATGGACACACTATATAAGCAGGGAGTTAGAACGATTGTTACAGTTGACTCTGGTGTTACTGCCTTAGAGGAAATAGAACATGCAACTGAGCTTGGTATGCGTGTTATTGTTACAGACCATCACGAATGTAGAGAACAACTTCCGGTTGCAACTGCGGTTGTAAATCCAAGAAGAAGTGATTGCGATTATCCTTTTGATGAGCTTGCGGGTGTTGGTGTGGCATTTAAACTGATTTGTGCTATGGAAGGTTTGGAAAATCTGCCTAAAATAATTGAAAATTATTCGGATTTAGTTTCATTAGGCACTGTTGCAGATGTTATGCCAATTATAGGTGAAAACAGAATAATAGTTGCACATGGTCTTAAATGCATGGAAAACACAAAAAATTTAGGGCTTGAAATGCTACTTCGTGAGTCAGGACAAAAAAATAAAAGACTTACAGCCGCTACTATAAGCTTTGTGCTTGCACCTAGAATAAATGCCGCTGGTCGTATGGGAAATACCGAACAAGCGGTTGAGCTTTTTTTAACTGATAATCCTGTTAGAGCTCAAGAACTTGCGGCTCTGCTTTGTGAACAAAACAAACAGCGTCAAACAGCCGAAAATGATATTTTAGAACAAGCATTGGTATCGCTGCGTAAAAATTATAACCCACTTGAAGATAAGATTATCGTACTTGATGGGGAAGGTTGGCATCATGGTGTAATTGGTATTGTTTCATCAAGATTATGCGATAGATACGCTTGTCCAGTTATATTAATTGCTGTTGATGAGGGTATAGGTAAGGGCTCTGGTCGCTCTATGAGCGGGTTTAATCTTTTTGAGGCACTTACTAATAGTGAACAATTATTGGATAAATATGGCGGGCATGAGCTTGCCGCAGGTCTTACAATTAAGCAAGAAAATATTGAGCAGTTTAAAAAAGAAATTAAACAATATGCAAATGAGCATATAAATCCAGATGATTTATTGCCAGTTGTTAATATTGATTGTGAAATTACTCCAGATTATATAACTGAAGCGGCGGTTGACTCTATTACAAGATTAGAGCCTTTTGGCATGAAAAATACTCAGCCTATTTTTTCAATGTATGATATGTATGTTGAGGAAATAACACCTATTTCAAGTGATAAGCATGTAAGACTTACACTTATGAAAGATGGTGTTACATACACAGCCATGCTTTTTGGCACTGGTGCAGGTGGTTGCGGCTTTGCACAAGGTAATTTTGTTGATGTAGCTTTTAATCTTGAAATAAATGAGTTTCGCTGTCATAGAACGGTTCAAATGATTTTAAAAGATGTAAAGCTAAGTGACTGCGAAATTAAAGCCGATGAAAAAATATTGTCGCTTTATAAAAGATATATGTCTGATGGTGCGTTAACAGCAAAAGAAGCTCAAGCTTTATATCCTGATAGACCAGACTTAGTTGCTGTTTGGCGTCATATAATAAGTAGAGCAGAAGAAGGCATTTTACGAGTGCATTCTAATGCACTTTCAAGACGTATTCAGTGGGAAAGTAAACGTGAAATAAATATAGGTAAATTATTTGTCTGTCTTGATGTTTTTAGTGAAAGTCAGTTACTTGATTATAATTTTAGAGATAATCTTTTAAATATTATGTTAAAACCATTTAAAGGAAAAGCTGATATTTCAAAATCTGTTGTGCTTGCAACTCTGCGTAGTATGAGCAAATAAAAAATTTTATATAAAGGAGGAAATAGTATGACTTCTCCGATACAAACCAAAATAGATTTTTTAGTGGAAAGAGCTAAAAAGCAAAATCCTAATATAAATGAAAAGAAAATTCGTGCAGCTTATGAGTGTGCAAATGCTGCTCATGAAGGACAAAAACGCAAAAACGGTGAACCATATATTATTCACCCCGTTTCTGTTGCAGAAATTATAGTTGAAATGGGACTGGATACCGACTCTATTTGTGCTGGTCTTTTGCATGATTGCATTGAAGATACTGAATTCGGTTATAAAGAGATTGAAAATAAATTTGGTACATCAGTAGCAGAGCTTGTGGACGGTGTAACTAGGCTTGGTATGCTTAGATATTCAAAAGAGCAAGAGCAATTTGAGGATTTACGTAAAATGTTTCTTGCTATGGCTAAGGATATAAGAGTTATACTTATAAAACTAGCTGATAGACTTCATAATGCAAGAACATTTCAGTTTTTGCCTGAGCGTAAACAACGTGATAAGGCTTTAGAAACCATGGAAATTTATGCTCCTATTGCTCACCGCTTAGGTATGAGCCGTATTAAATGGGAGCTTGAAGATTTATCCCTTAAATGTCTTGACCCTATAGGATATCAAGAAATTGTGGAAGGACTTGAAAAACAATCAAGTCAACATGAGGAATTTTTAAATCATATCAAGGAATGTATAAGCGAAAAACTAAAAGAAGCAGAAATTGAAAATACTATTTCGGCAAGAGTTAAGCATATTTATTCTATTTATCGTAAAATGTATGCTCAGCATAAAACCATAAATGAAATCTATGATATTTGTGCTGTGCGTGTTATAGTTGATAGTGTTACAAACTGTTATAATGTTTTAGGTTATGTGCATGACCTTTATAAGCCAATTCCCGGCAGATTTAAGGACTATATTTCAACCCCTAAGCCAAATGGCTATCAGTCACTTCACACCACAGTAATTGGTAGAGAGGGTATTCCATTTGAAATACAAATCAGAACTGAAGAAATGCACAAAATGGCTGAATTTGGCGTTGCGGCTCACTGGAAATACAAACAAGGTCTTGATAAAACAGGCAATGAACAAGCGTTTGCTTGGATACGTCAGCTTTTAGAGGCTCAACAAGATACTGAGGCTGAGGACTTCATTAAGGCGATTAAAGTTGATTTATTTGCAGATGAAGTATTTGTATTTACTCCAAAGGGCGATGTTGTAAATATGCCAGCAGGTGCAACCCCTATTGATTTGGCTTATGCTATTCATTCAGCAGTTGGAAACCGTATGGTCGGTGCAAAAATAAACGGTAGAATTGCACCTATTGATTCTCAGCTTAAAAACGGTGATATTGTTGAAATTTTAACTTCTAAAGAAACACGTGGCCCATCAAGAAACTGGGTTAAAATTGTTAAAACCACCGAGGCAAGAAATAAAATTAAACAATGGTTTAAAAAAGAATGTAGAGAAGAAAATATTGAACAGGGTAAAGCAGAGCTTGATAGAGAGCTTAAAGCCAATCTTATGTATAACGGATTTTATGATAATGAAGAAATACAAAAGAATATCCTGCAAAAATTCACTTTTTCATCTATGGACGAACTTTATGCGGCTATTGGTTATGGTGGTATAACAATAACAAAGGTTCTTAATAAAATCAAAGATGATGTTATGAAGGTTCGTAAAGCTCAAGAAAAAATTGATAAACTTGAGCAGCCTCAAGCTGATAAGAAAAAAAGCAAAAGTGAAACAGGTGTTGTTGTTGAGGGCATTGACAATTGTTTAGTTAAATTTGCAAGATGTTGCACACCAATTCCGGGTGATGATATTATCGGTTTTGTAACTCGTGGTTATGGTGTTTCTATACACAGAAAAGATTGTGTAAATGTTAAAAATAATAACTCAAAAGATGAGGAAAACCGCTGGATTCGTGTTTGGTGGGACGAGGAATCACTAGATAATAAAAAGAATAGATTTTCAACTGGTTTGCAAATTTCAACTAAAAGCCGTATTGGTGTGCTTAGTGATGTGGCAGTATTACTTGCTCAAGCACATGTAAATGTTCATGAGCTTTCAGCTAAAGATTTAAATGATGGCTTTGGTATGATTACCGCAGTTGTTGATGTTTCTGGTATAGGTCAGCTTGATAATATTATAAATAGACTAAAAAAAATCAAAGGTGTACTTGATGTAACAAGAACCGCAGAAAACTAAGGAGATATAAAAATATGCGTGCACTTATTCAGCGTGTAAAACGTGCATCTGTAACTATAAATTCACAAATTACAGGTAAGATAAATGAGGGTTTGCTTATTTTTCTTGGAGTTGGTGAAGATGATACCGAAAAACAAGTGCAGTATTTAGTTGAAAAATGCACTGGACTTCGTATTTTTACAGATGAACAAGATAAAATGAACTTATCTGTTAAAGATATAAAGGGAGAAATACTTGTTGTTTCCCAGTTTACGCTTTATGGTGACTGCAAAAAGGGTAAACGTCCAAGTTTTGTTCGTGCAGCTCGCCCAGAAACTGCAATACCTCTGTATGAATCGTTTATCGCTCATTGTAAAAACACAGGGCTTAATGTTCAAACAGGTGAATTTGGTGCAGATATGCAAATTGAACTTATAAATGATGGCCCTGTTACTATCTGGCTTGATACAGAGGAAATGGGCAAATAAAATATATTTTTTAAGGAATAAATAAAAATGAAGATTTTACATTTAACAGTTGGCATGGTTGCCACTAATTGCTATATTTTTTATGATGAGAATACTATGGAAGGTGCAGTTATTGACCCAGGCGACAATGCCAAGGCTATTTTAAAAACCATAGAAGATGAAAAAATCAATTTAAAATATGTGCTTCTAACTCATGGGCATTTTGACCATATTTTAGCTGTACATGATGTTGTTAGTGCTACTGGTGCTAAACTTGTATGTAATAAAGATGATTTATGGCTGCTTAATAAAAATGCTATGGGACAGTTTAAATCATTTGCTAAAAATTTCAAGGAAACTCCTGTTGATATTGAGGCTGAGGACGGTACAGAAATCAAAGTTGGCGGTTTAACCGCAAAATATATAAGCACACCAGGTCATACTCCTGGTTCAAGTGTAATTTTAGTAGAAGATGTAATGTTTACTGGCGATACACTTTTCCGCAGAGAATGTGGCAGATGTGACCTTGAGGGCGGTGACTTTCCAACAATTCTCCGTTCACTTAAAAAACTCTATAATATGCAGGGTGATTATAAAGTTTTACCAGGTCACGATGCTTTTTCTACTCTTGAGGAAGAAAGAGAGTATAACAGATATATGCGTGAGGCAATAAAGTGATTTATATTTTAAAAGGGCATGATTTACGCCACGCAGTAGAAGAAATGATTTTGCATTTACTGCCAACAGTTATAACCGAACAGGCGGAAACTGAACCGGAACAGGGTAATTATTGTGTAAGTGAGCTTGAAATTAACGGTCAAACTGCTAAAGCTACTGCAACAGTTAAAATTTGTGATAAAATAGAGCAAAAATCAAGAGAAACTACACTGCCAAATACAGATGAACTTGCAAATAAAAGAGTGCTAACCGAAATTATAAAGCTATCTATTTATGACGCTATTTTGTTATTTTTAGATAAAGCACCAGAATGGGGCAGTCTTACAGGTGTGCGTCCAGCAAAACTTGCAAGAGGGCTGATGGAAAGAGGGCTTACACGTCCAGAGGCGGCTGTTCAGTTTCGTGAAAAATTTGGTGTTTCGGCTGAACGTACTGCTCTTACTATGAGAGCTGCTGCTCATGCTCAAAGTGCCATAGATATTTTGCCAGAAAACTCGGTTTCGCTTTATATTGGAATACCATTTTGCCCGTCAAGATGTGCTTATTGCTCTTTTGTATCGCAATCTATCCAAAAATCGGCTGGACTTATTCCGCCTTATGTTGACTCAATCTGTGAGGAAATCAAACGAACAGGCGAAATTGTAGCAAAAACAAATAGGGTGCTTTCTACTGTTTATATGGGTGGTGGTACTCCAACAACACTTTCACCTGAACAGCTTGAAAAGATTATGACATGTGTTAAAAGCTCTTTTGATATGTCAAATCTTATTGAATATACCGTTGAGGCAGGTAGACCAGATACAATTACAACCGAAAAAATGCAGGCGATTAAACTGGGTGGTGCAGATAGAGTATCCATAAACCCTCAAACTATGAACGATGAGGTTTTAAAAAATATTGGCAGGCATCATAGTGCAGATGATGTTATAAAAGCCTATGAAATCGCAAGAAAAATAGGATTTTCAGTTATAAATATGGATACTATTGTAGGACTTTTAGGCGATACTCCAGAAAGCTTTGAAAATACTATAAATACACTTATAAATTTAAAACCTGAAAATATAACTGTTCATACGCTTGCTATTAAGCGTGGTGCAGATTTATATGATAAAGAAGCAAATGCAAATCAGCACAATTCAGTAAAAAAAATGCTTGATACTGCATCAAATTTACTTTCTAATGCTGGTTATGGTCCTTATTATCTATATAGACAAAAATTTACAGCAGGTGGCTTTGAAAATGTAGGTTGGTGCAAACCACAGACCGAAAGTATTTATAATATTGCTATGATGGAAGAAATACAAAGTATTTTATCTGTCGGTGCTGGTGCTGTTAGCAAACTTGTTGACCTTAAAACAGGTAAGATAACCCGTTTTGTAAATCCTAAATATCCTAAGGAATATATGGAGTCTGGCGAGCGTATTATTTTAGGTAAGCAAAAATTATTCCATATATTTTAGAATGTGAGGAATCACGATGGCAACATATCAACTGGACTTTATAAACAAACAGGCAAAAAAAAATCCAGAAGATTTTATTATTCAGTGTGAACAACACTATATAAACCAAATTGAACTAGTGGCAGAGGAATTAGTTAATAATCATAAACAAAAACCCATAGCTTTACTATGTGGCCCTTCATCTAGCGGTAAAACTACAACTGCTGATAGACTTTGTCGCAGTATAAAGAAAAAAGGGTTAAATGTTGATACTATCTCTATGGACGATTATTATTTAACCCGTGGTACTTATGAAGTGCCTTGGGACAATGAAAATGATGTTTATGATTTTGAGTCTCCTCTATGTATGGATTTACCTCTTTTACATGAGCACCTTAAAAAACTCACAGAAGGAGAAGAAATAGAAGTTCCTACTTTTGATTTTGCTAAAAAAGAGCGAACAGGCAAGGTTAAACCACTATCACTTTCTGATGATAAAATGATTGTAATTGAAGGTATTCATGCTTTTAATGAAACCCTTATGGGTGGCTTGGAACAAGCGTCTTCTGGTATTTATATTTCACTTGCAAGCAGTGTTGATACTGGCAAGAATGTATTAACACCAGACCAACTTAGATTTTGCAGACGTGCTGTTAGAGATGCGAAATTTAGAAGTGCAAGCGTTGAAATGACAATTAAACAATGGAAATCTGTAAGACGTGGTGAAAGGATATATATAGACCCATATAAATTTTTTGCAAGTTATGCTATTGATTCATATTTACCGTATGAAACACTTATATTTATGGATATACTTAGAGATGAACTCAATGAAAATGAACTTGTAGATGCTGGACTTTCTCAAATCTGTGAAACAGAAAAACTTTTCAGCACAATAGACTATCAAAATTATATACCAGAGTCATCGGTTTTACATGAGTTCATTGGTTAACAAAATCCGCCTTGATTTTTATATAGTGGGGGTGTATAATACCTCCAACAAATAGAAATATAAATGAATTTTTATAAAAAGGAGTTTTTGATTATGGACCCTAAAGTTTATAAAATGCTCGAAAAAGCAAAGATTTTTGCAGAAAAAACAGGTGTAGCTGCAACTCAAGCAGCCCAAAATGCAACCAAAGTAGCGGGTGATATGGCTCAGGCTACAAAGCTTAATTTGCAGATTTTTGATTTAAATACCGAGTGTGAAGTGCTTTACAAAGAAATGGGTAAGCTTGTCTATGATATTCATTTAGGTATTGATGTGGAACAAGATGCAATGGATAAATATTTGTCTGAGGTAGACGAAATACAAGCTAAAATTGATGATTTGCGTTTACAGCTTTCACAAACAAAACAGCAGGTAACATGTCCTGTTTGTGGCAAGATATGCCAAAAGGACGATGTTTATTGTGCTGCCTGCGGTGCAATGCTATAAGAAAGGCGTGCGATTTTTGCAGAAGAATAAAAAACAAACTTTTATGCAGGGTGCTATGATTTTGGTCGCTGGCACCCTTATTGCTAAACTTATTTCAGCCGCATTTAAAATTCCGCTTCAGCACTATATAGGTAATACCTGTATGGGTATTTTTAATAGTGCTTATCAGTATTATACAATTATGTTTGTTATTGCTACAGCTGGTGTGCCTGTGGCACTTAGCAAATTGGTTTCAGAGGCTAATGCACTGGGGCGAGGTGAGGAAGTAAAACGCATTGCAAGGCTTGCAGGCGTTACATTCTTTAGCTTTGGTGCATTATGCTCTATTGCCTTGTTTTTTGGTGCTGATATTATCGCTAAATTGAGCAATAACCCTATGGCAATACAGGCAATAAGAGCTATATCTCCAGCTGTATTTTTTGTTTCTATTGTTGCGGTAGTGCGTGGTTATTTCCAAGGCATGTCTAATATGATACCAACTGCACTTTCTCAAATTATAGAGGCAAGTGGTAAAGTCGTTTTAGGACTTATATTTGCATATTTTGCAGGCGTTAAGGGTTTTGATGATGCTATTAAGGCAGCTTTTGCTATTTTAGGTGTTACAATAGGTGAAGTTTTAGCTGCTGTTGTTATGCTTTTTTATGCATTATCAGCCAAAACACAAAAAAATAATTTAAATGACCATTGTAGGTCTTATAAAGAATTATTTAGAGTGCTATTATTGACTGTAATTCCAGTAACACTTACAAGTTCGGTTACAAGTATTACAACACTTGTTGACACTGGTATGCTTGTTAGCAGATTGCAAGAAGTTGGCTATACATTAGAACAATCTAATGCCCTTTATGGTGTATATACAGGTCAAGCATTTACAATGTTTAACTTCCCTCAAACACTTATAACTGCATTATCTACCGCTGTTTTACCTGCTATGGCTGGTGCTTACGCTCAACAAAATCATACAATGGCTGCTAAAAATATGGGTAGTGCTATGCGTATTGCTATGCTTATTGCTTTACCTGCTTGTATTGGCTATATTGTACTTGCTAATCCAATTATAAAATTACTTTTTGCGGAAGATACATCTGGTTTAGTTGATGAAAATTTAGGCGGTTCATTACTTATGGTGCTTGCACTTGCTATTCCTTGTGTTGCTCTTGTTGGTCTTACAAATGCAATTTTACAGGCAATAGGTCAAATGAAAGTTCCTGTTATCACCATGATTATAGGCGGTATTTGCAAGATTGGACTTAACTATTTTTTAGTTGGTAATCCTAAAATACATATTTATGGTGCACCAGTTGGAACACTTGCTTGTTATACCCTAATTGCTACACTTAATTTAATTTATCTAAGACAATATATCAAATTGCCAAAAATTAATAAACTATTTATAAGACCGTTTACCGCTTGTATTGGTATGGGTGCAGCAGCTATTATTGTTTATAGGTTGTTTAGCGATAATTTAAAAAATATTGCAGTTCTGCCTGCAATCTGTGTAGCAGCAGTTGTTTATATAGTGCTACTTGTTGCATTAAACGCTCTGGAAAAAGATGATATTTTAATGTTACCAGCTGGCAAACATCTTGTTAAACTGTTGCATCTTTAGGAGTTAGAAAATGATAGATTTTAAAGAAAAAGAAAATTATACTTTTGATGATTTAGTTGAAATTGTGCGTATTCTCCGTGCACCAAATGGCTGTATGTGGGATAGAGAACAAACTCATAAGTCAATTCGCAGAAATTTTATAGAAGAAACTTATGAAGTTGTAGAAGCTATTGATACAGATAACACTGAGCTTTTAAAAGAAGAACTTGGTGATGTATTATTACAAGTTGTATTTCATGCATGTATTGAACAGGAAAATAATGTTTTTAATATAAATGATGTGGCTGATGGTGTATGTAAAAAGTTAATTTATCGTCACCCGCATGTATTTGCTAAAACAGATGTAAATTCAACTGAGGAAATTTTAACTAATTGGGACGCTCTAAAACAAAAAGAGAAAAACCAAAAAACGGTTACTGATAGCTTAAAAAGCGTTGCAAGAAGTTTACCAAGCCTTATACGTGCGGAAAAAATTCAGAAAAAAGCTGCTAAAGCCGGTTTCGATTGGCAAAATGTAAATCAGGCGATTGATAAAGTTCGTGAGGAACTTGACGAAATACAAAACGCAAATGAAAATACAATAAATGAAGAAGTGGGCGATATGCTTTTTGCAGTAGTAAATGTTGCACGAATGTTAAAAGTAGAGCCAGAACACGCTCTTGAAAAGGCTACTGATAAATTTATTGTGCGTTTTGAACGTGTGGAACAAAAGGAAAAAAATCTTGCTGATTTATCTTTTGATGAGCTTTTAAGTCTTTGGAAACAGGCTAAGGAGTGTAAAAATGAATAAAGATGAGCTTGTAAGGCAAGTTGCCGATAAAACAGGTTTTACTATTAAAGAAACTAAAAATATTATTGAAATGACATTCGATAGTATATCACAAGCTTTATCAGATGGCGAAAAAGTTAAAATTACAGGTTTTGGAACATTTAATACAAAAAAACGAGGCGGATTTAAATCTAAAAATCCAATAACAGGTGATACTTTGGATATTCCGCTTTATGTAAAGCCAGTTTTTGAACCTAGTAAAAAACTCAAAGAAAAGGTGAATAAAATTAATGAGACTTGATAAATATTTAAAGGTTTCTCGTCTTATAAAACGTAGAACGATTGCAAATGATGCTTGCGATGCGGCAAGAATAAGTGTAAATGGTAAGGCTGCTAAGGCATCATATCAAGTTAAAATCGGTGATATTATTGAAATTGCATTTGGTCAGCGTACAATGAAAGTTGAAGTTTTAAATGTGGCTGAACATGTGCTTAAAAATGATGCTGCTGGTTTATATCGTGAAATTGAATAAATTTAAAACGTCAAGGCTAAAAATGCTTTGACGTTATTTTTTTGGCATAAATATATGTATTTAATCATATATTAGATTAGATATTTGCCAAAATGGAGGAAAGAACATGGTCAATGAGGAAAAAATGCGTATGCCCCATACTCTTAATTTGGATAATAACGGTAATTTAAAATTAACAGGTGTTATTGATGTGACTAATTTCGATGAAAATGTAGTTTCATTAGAAACATCAAGAGGTATGCTTGCAGTAAAAGGCGAAAATCTCCATGTTGAAGGGTTAAGCCTTGAAAAAGGCGAGCTTACACTTACGGGCACAGTCAATGCTATGGAATATGATGATAATTTAATGAATAGAGGCGGAATATTTGCTCGTTTATTCGGTTAAGGGGGCGTTTTTATGACGTTCTCACTTGCACAGCAAACCTTAGTTTTTTTAGAGGCAATTTTGCTAGGTGTAATAGGTGGTTTTATTTATGATATATGCAGGGCAATTCGTCAAGTATTAAATTTTAAAACCAAGGGTACAGTTATAATTGATACGTTTTTTTGGCTTATTGTACTTACTATTTTATTCTATTTTGCAGTTACAGATGCTGTTTCTCAAATGCGATTTTATATAATATTAGGTGAATTTGGCGGTATGATTTTATATTTTTTATCTTTTACAGCGTTCTTATTGCCTATTTTAAAGCTTTTTATAAATTCTCTATTATTTGTTTTAACACTGCCAAATACTATTATAAAATTTATTATATCTAAAGCATATATTTTTAGACCATTTTATAATTATATAATAGAAATTATTAAAAATATAAAAAAAAGACTTTCTTTTTTTACAAAATCGGGTTAAAATAAAGCTGTATTGATTTTTAGGATAGCTTGCTTTTTCAGGAGGTGGATTAAATGAGAAGAAAAAGAGCTAAAATGCCACGCTTTGTTAAAATTATTGTGTTTGGTGCAGTAATCGTTGGTGCAATGTCATTTATTCATCTGCAAATCCAGATATCTAGTCGTCAAGCCCGCCTTGATGAACTAGTTAATCAAACTGAAGAACAGCAAGAAATAAACGATGCTATCCGTAATCAAATAGAAAATGGTGTTTCAGATGAATATATCGCATCTATAGCTAGAGAACATGGATATGTAATGCCTAATGAACGTGTATTTAAAAACGCATCAAGTAAATAATGCAATCTTAATTTATAGATAGCTATTAAATAAAAATCACATGGAGGAAAATCAAGGGGTATGGATTTAGCCGTTGGAGCAATTTTTGAAGGTAAAGTAACCGGAATTACTAAGTTCGGTGCATTTGTTTCTTTGCCAGAAGGTAAATCAGGAATGGTGCACATCTCAGAAGTAGCAAATTCATTTGTAAATGATATTAAGGACTTCTTAACTGAAGGTCAAGATGTTAAGGTTAAGATAATTAATATTGATGATGTTGGTAGAATAAATCTGTCAATCAAAAAAGCACAGGAAAATGCTCAGCAAACTCAGCGTCAATCTGAAACTAAACGTTCTCGCCCTCAGCAGCAACGTACAAATCAGGCAAAAGACCAGTCTGCTATGACTTTTGAGGATAAACTGAAAATGTTTATGGCTGATAGTGAAAGCCGTATGGCTGATATTAAGCACAATAATGATAGAAAAAGCGGTGCTCGCCGTCGTCGTTAAACCTATACGAATAAAAAAAGCCGAGGCAAGTTTTATTTATGCCTCGGTTTTCCATGTGTAAAAAAAACACCCGTCATAAATTTTGACGGGTAAAAGATAGGATTGTGGGGATAAAGATATGAACGGTGCATGGTGATGATTTTCATCACCATGGATATAATATCATTGTTTCCATAAAATGTCAATAATAAATTTGGAAAAATATGAGAAAAATAAGAAAGGTTTTTCTATGAATAATATTTTAATATGCAATGCATATATTATGCCAATGCAAGGTGAAAATATTGAAAATGGCTATATTCTAATAGAAAACAATAAAATTAAGGCTTTTGGCAGTATGAAAGATGTCCCAAATGCTGAAAATTTACAGATTATAGATGCAAATAATGGATATATTACCCCCGGTTTGATTGATATTCATTCACATATAGGTCTTTATGAAGATGGTATTAGTTTTGAAGGTGCAGATGGTAATGAAGATACTGACCCTATAACTCCTCAACTTCGTGTTATAGATGGTATTAACCCTATGGAGCGTGCTTTTAAAGAGGCTCTTGAGGCTGGTGTTACCACTGTTGTGGTAAGCCCTGGTAGTGCCAACCCTATAGGTGGTCAACTTGCAGCGATTAAAACCTTTGGCAGACGTATTGACGATATGATTATAAAAGAACCTATAGGCGTTAAATTCGCTATGGGTGAAAATCCTAAAAATACTTACCATGATAAAAATGAAACTCCTGTAACTCGTATGGCGATTGCTTCACTTTTAAGAGAAAACCTTAGAAAAGCTGTTGAATACCATGATAGAAAACATCGTGCTTTTGAGCATGAGGAGGAAGATTTACCAGACTTTGATGCTAAACTTGAAATTTTAGAACTACTGATAGAGGGAAAATTACCAGCTCATATACATGCTCATCGTGCTGATGATATTTTTACCGCTCTGCGTATTTGCAAAGAATTTAATATAAAACCTGTGCTTGTTCATGCAACAGAGGGGCATTTAATTGCTGATTTAATAGCACAAGATAATGTTCCTGTGATAAGTGGCCCTTATATGACAGATAGGTCAAAACCTGAACTTGTAAACCTCACTGAAAGCAGTCCAGCTATAATGCAAAAAGCAGGTGTTAAAACTGCTATCTCTACCGACCACCCAGAAATGCCTGTTAAATATATCTTAATTGCGGCAGCGGTTGCAGTTAAAAACGGTATGGACGAAATGGAGGCACTTCGTGCAATTACTATAAGAGGTGCTGAAATAGTTGGTCTTGATGATAAAATAGGCTCAATAGCTGAAGGAAAAGATGCTGATTTAGTTGTATTTAGCGGTCACCCGCTTGATTTTCGCAGTAAAGTACAAGCTGTACTATTAGATGGCAAGCCTGTATATAGGAGGAATGAAAAATGAGAACAATTAATGTAAGTGAAATCACTGAGCTTGTGGAAAAACTTTGTATTAAATCAAATTATGAACTTCCATGTGATATTAGAAACTCATTTGTAAAAGGCAAAGAAAATGAAAAATCACCTCTTGGTCGAGAAATATTTGATGAAATGCTTAAAAACTGCGATTTAGCAGCCGAAAAACAAGTTCCAGTATGTCAAGATACAGGGTTTGCAACTGTTTTTATTGAAATCGGTCAAGATGTACATTTAACAGGTGGCGATTTTGAGGAGGCTGTGCAAGAGGGCGTAAGACGAGGCTATATAAATGGCTATCTTAGAAAATCTATTGTTTCTGACCCGCTCGAAAGAATTAACACAGATGACAATACACCTGCTGTAATTCATACTCAAATCGTTTCTGGAGAAACAATAAAAATTATAGTTGCTCCAAAAGGTGGCGGAAGTGAAAATATGAGTGCTGTGAAAATGTTCACTCCAGCCGCAACTAAAGAAACTATTATAAACTGGATTGCTGAAACTGTTATAAATGCAGGCTCTAACCCTTGTCCTCCTGTTATAGTTGGTGTTGGTCTTGGTGGCACTGTTGAAAAAGCTGCTTATCTTTCCAAAGTTGCTTTACTTCGTAGTGTGGATAAATCAAGCGAAAACCCTGTTTATGCAGAGATGGAAAAGGAAATAGTTAAGAAAATTAACGCTTCTGGAGTAGGCCCTCAAGGGCTTGGCGGTACTGTTACTGCTTTATCTTGTGCAATAGAACCTTATGCTTGTCATATTGCAAGTTTGCCTTGTGCGGTTTCTATTGGCTGTCATGTGACACGTCATGCTGAGGGTAAAATTTAACAAAAAGCAAAATACTTTGATTTAGTTAGTATTTACGAGAAAAACTTAGAATATGAAAGATAATCTGTTATAATCGCCTAAAATAGACAATGCGTGATGAGCATATTATTAAAAGATGTGTTATACTAAGTACATCAAATCCCGATAACATCTTAACTGTTTTTTGGATTATGAAATGTTCCGCAAGGAGATGATTATATGAAAATCAACATCGTCGAAAGAAAGCTTCGCATTAAAGATGACCTGCGTGATTATGCGGTTAAAAAAGTTGAAAAGCTGGACAGATATTTCCAGTCAGACGCAACTTCTACTATTACTTTTAGCGAACTCAAAGGCCGCCAAACAGTTGAAATTACGGTCAACAACAAAAGCATGATTGTTCGTGCTGAGGAGA
Source organism: Butyricicoccus sp. (assembly GCA_017886875.1). Taxonomy (GTDB): domain Bacteria; phylum Bacillota; class Clostridia; order Oscillospirales; family Butyricicoccaceae; genus Butyricicoccus_B. The sequence goes on from JAGHIZ010000069.1 coordinate 33,860, forward strand.
CCACAACAGATATGTTTGCGTCGGTTGACGGTGCGATTAATCATATTGAACGCCAGATTCGCAAAAATAAGACTCGTCTTAGCAAGCGTCTGCGTGAAGGTGCATTTGAAAAAATGGCAGCTCAAGAAGCAGAGCTTGAAGAAGATACCTTTGAGGTAGTGCGTCATAAGCGTTTTGAAGTGGAGCAGATGTCAGTTGATGAAGCTATTTTGCAGATGAATCTAATCGGACACCAGTTCTTCTTCTTTAAGAACGCTGATAATAATGATGCTCCGGCAGTTATTTATAAGCGTGCTGCTGGCGGTTATGGTCTGATTGAAAGCGAATAAATAAATATAGCGGACTGAATTTGTTTTCAGTCCGCTTTTTTCTGTATGCGTTTAAAATCAAGATATCCTTGTAAAATAAGTGTGGCTGCAACTGCATCAACACTCTGTCTGTGCTTTTTCATCTTTTTGCCGCTTTGATGTAAAATTTGATGTGCTGCAACTGTGGTTTGTCGCTCGTCCCATAAAACCACATTTAAACCAGTTCTATCCGCTAAATCATTTGCAAGTGCTTTGCATTTTTCCGCTCTTTCACCAACAGAACCGTCCATATTTTTTGGATATCCCAAAACAATTTCTTCAACTTTGTTTTGATTTATATAATCACATAGTTTATCAAGCAGTTTTTCTCTGTTCCATTCAGAAATTACAGATGGTGAGCCTGCAAGCATTCCAGTTACATCAGAAAGTGAAAGCCCAGTTCTTGCATCACCATAATCTATTCCTAAAATTTTCATATTTTTCCTCCAAATAGGTTATAAATCGGTTTTAAAATCAAAGTAATTATAGCATAAACATTTAATTATTGGAATTAGAAAAAACAAGCATAAAATATTTGAATAAATTGTTGTATTTAATCAAAATTTAAAAAAGGACGAAAAATATTAAAAACTCATTGACTTGTATAGTATGGTGGTGTTATAATTACCTCACCTATGTGGGTTCTTTTTTTATGCACAAAAACTTGTGCCGAGCCGCAAAGGGAGGCAAACACCCTGCTTAAATGGTCAGGGAAATATCACCTTTAAAGGTGTGTTAAACTATAAGGAGGTGCCGCTACATGCGCGTTAAAGTAACGCTAGCCTGCACAGAGTGCAAGCAAAGAAACTACAACACGATGAAGAACAAGAAGAATGATCCGGATCGTCTTGAGATGAACAAGTACTGCCGTTTCTGCAAGAAGCATACACTGCATCGTGAAACTAAGTAATTGCGGAGAAAGGAAATAACTTCTATGGCAGAGCAGGAAAAGAAAGCTGAAAAGCCAGTGAAGGCCAAAAAGCCTTCTATCTTCGCAAGAATTGGCAAATGGTTCCATGAGCTAAAAAGCGAATGTAAGAAAATCGTTTGGACAACCCGCAAACAGACTCTTAACAATACCGCTGTAGTTATCGCTTCAGTTATTATTGTTGGTGTATTTGTTTGGGTACTTGATGCTATTTTCAAGGTTGGCATTTCCGCAATTCTTAGCTGATGAGAGGGGCCTAAGACTATGTCAGATGCCGCAAAATGGTATGTTGTACACACATACTCAGGCTACGAAAATAAAGTAGCTTCTTCAATTAAACAAGCGGTTGAAAACCGCAGACTTCATGACCTTATTGCTGATGTAACCATTCCTGTTGAAAAGGTTACTGAGGTCAAGGACGGCAAAACCCGTGAAATCGAGCGTAAGCTATTTCCAGGATATGTTCTGGTTAAAATGGTGCTTACTGACGAAAGCTGGTATCTTGTAAGAAATACAAGAGGCTGTACCGGTTTTGTTGGACCGAATTCAAACAAGCCTTTGCCACTTTCTGATGAGGAAGTTGCTAAAATGGGCGTTGAAAAACGTGAAGTCGAAATCAATTATACAGTTGGTGACAGTGTCCGTGTCATCGCTACTGCTCTTTATGGTTCTATAGGTGTTGTTGATGCACTTGAGCCAGACAAGAACAAGGTAACTGTAATTCTCCCTATGATGGGCAGAGAAACCCCTGTTGAGTTTGAACTCAATCAGGTTGAGGCTTTGGACGAGTAATTTTATTAAGGCGGAAAATCCGCTTTCATGCATAAATCTATGGCATGAATTTGTCGTATGCTACGCAGTCCACGCCAAGGAAAGCGTATGCGTGGGAGAGCTTACAAAAAATAAGTAACGCTCGCCAGACACCACATTTATTTAAGGAGGAAACCTCAACAATGGCACAGAAAGTAGTAGGTTATATTAAGCTCCAGATTCCAGCAGGTAAGGCAACACCAGCTCCACCAGTAGGTCCTGCTCTAGGCCAGCATGGTGTAAATATCATGTCCTTTACCAAGGAATTTAACGAGCGTACTAAGAACGACGCAGGTCTTATTATCCCTGTAGTTATCACAGTTTATGCTGACCGTTCATTCAGCTTTGTTACTAAGACTCCACCAGCTCCAGTTCTTATCAAGAAGGCTTGTAAGATTGAGTCTGGTTCTGCAGTTCCTAACAAGACTAAGGTAGCTAAGATTTCTAAGGAAGACGTTCAGAAGATTGCTGAAATGAAAATGCCTGACCTCAACGCTGCTTCTCTTGAGGCTGCTATGAGCATGATTGCAGGTACTTGCCGTTCTATGGGTATCACTGTAGAAGAGTAAGTTTTTTTAAAAGCTGAAGTTTAAATTTTTTTATGTGCGGTTTAAAGTACCGCTATAAGTGGGAGGGTTATTCCCGCATCACCACTCAAGGAGGATATTATTGTGCGCAAAGGTAAAAAGTATGTAGAGAGTGCAAAGCAGATCGATCGTACTAAGCTGTATGACCCATCTGAGGCACTGTCCACCGTTGTTTCTACTGCAAAAGCAAAGTTTGACGAAACCATCGAGCTGCACGTAAAGCTGGGCGTTGACTCCCGTCATGCTGACCAGCAGGTTCGTGGTGCTATCGTTCTGCCACACGGTACTGGTAAGCAGGTTCGTGTTCTTGTATTCGCTAAGGGTCCTAAGGCTGATGAAGCTGTAGCTGCTGGTGCTGAGTACGTTGGTGCAGAAGAAATGGTTTCTAAAATTCAGAATGAAAACTTCTTCGATTACGATGTAGTAATCGCTACACCTGATATGATGGGTGTTGTAGGTCGTTTAGGTAAGGTTCTTGGTCCTAAGGGTCTTATGCCAAACCCTAAGGCTGGTACTGTTTCTATGGACGTTACTAAGGCTGTTCAGGAGTCTAAGGCTGGTAAGATTGAATACCGTTTAGACAAAACTAACATCATTCACTGTCCAATTGGTAAGGCTTCTTTCGGTGCTGAGAAGTTACAGGAGAACTTTGAGGCTCTGATGGGTGCTATTATCAAGGCTAAGCCAGCTGCTGCTAAGGGTCAGTACGTTAAGTCCTGTGTAGTTGCTTCTACTATGGGTCCTGGCGTTAAGATTAACTCTGCTAAGTTAGGCGGCTAATTTATAAGCCATTTTAAACCACTTGCATTTATTTGCAAGTGGTTTTTTTATATATCGTATGTCCACGACAGAAAGACAAAGTGTATATATGTACGCAAAAACAAATAAAAAGTAAAAAATACCCCTTTTAAAACACGAAAAAGTATGATATAATACATGCATTGTGAAATTTTAAAGGAGTGAAAGTCTAAATGAAGGATTTATTTGATAAGTGGAATAAAATAAGCCTTGTAAAACGTATTATATGCGGACTTATTATTGGTGTAGTTCTTGGCTTGCTAGTTCCAAATATAACAGTAATCGCTTTATTAGGTGATTTATTTGTTGGTGCATTAAAGGCTGTTGCACCAATTCTTGTATTATTTTTAGTTATGAGTGCTCTTGCTAAACATAAAGAGGGAAAACAAACAAATATGAAACGTGTTATTTTCCTTTATTTATTAGGCACATTCCTTGCAGGTTTTGTAGCTGTTGTAGCGAGCTTTATGTTTCCGCTAACACTTACTTTAACCGAGTCTGCAAGCGGTACAACTCCTCCAGGGGAAATTGGTGAGGTGTTAAAAACTTTGCTTATGAACCTTGTTGCAAATCCTGTTGACTCACTTGTTAATGCTAATTATGTAGGTATACTTGCTTGGGCTGTATTATTAGGTATTGCACTTCGTAAAGCTCCAGAAAGTGTTAAAATAGGTATAGAGGCTATTGCAGATGCTATTTCTCAGATTGTACGCTGGATTATCAGTTTAGCTCCTTTTGGTGTAATGGGACTTGTGTTTAACACTATTTCTCAGCAGGGTATAGACTCTCTTATTAGTTATGGTAAGTTAATCCTTTTAATTGTTGGTACAATGGCTTTTGTAGCTCTAGTTGTAAATCCTATTGTTACTTTTATTGGTATTCGCAAAAATCCATATCCATTGGTGCTTAAATGTCTAAAGGATAGTGGTATAACTGCTTTTTTCACCCGTTCTTCTGCTGCAAATATTCCTGTTAATATGCGACTTTGTGCAGAGCTTGGACTAAATAAAGACACTTATGCTGTTTCTATTCCTTTGGGTGCGACAATAAATATGGGTGGTGCAGCGGTAACTATTTCTATTTTAGCCCTTGCTGCTGCTAACACTATGGGTATACAAGTCGATTTTGCTTCTGCTCTTGTGTTAAGTTTATTGTCTGCTATTTCTGCTTGTGGTGCTTCTGGTGTTGCGGGTGGCTCTTTGCTGCTTGTGCCTTTAGCTTGTAGTCTGTTTGGTATACCTAATGATGTTGCAATGCAAGTTGTTGGTGTTGGATTTATTGTGGGTGTTATTCAGGACTCTTGCGAAACTGCTATTAACTCATCTACTGATGTACTTTATACCGCTATCGCTGAACTTTCTCAAAATAGAGAAAAGCAAATTAAAATAGCTAAAAATGCTGCAACCGAATAAAAAATAAAAAAATACAAAAAATCTTAAAAAAGTGCTTGACATTTGTGAAAACCATGTTATACTAAAATAGCTTGGTCAAAGACAGCCGGTAGCCGTGGGGCTTTAAAGATTTGATATCGCCAGCCGAGGTCAGTGCACATGTGATTTAGTTAATTGTGTGTCCTCTTGTGTCTTTGTACAAGAGGACATTTTATTTTTCTGGAGGTGAAACAAGATGCCTAACGCAAAGATTTTGGAAGAAAAGAAGGCTCTGGTCGCTTCTTTGATAGAGAAAATCAAGAACTCCCCAGCAGGCGTTCTAGTTGATTACAAGGGCATTAACGTTGAAGATGACACTAAGCTCCGTCGTGAGCTGCGTGCTGCAGGCGTTGAGTATGCTGTTATCAAGAACACCATGATCCGTTTTGCTGCTAAGGAACTCGGTTTTGATTTATTCGATGAGCACCTTAACGGTACTACTGCTCTGGCTATCAGCACTAACGACGATGTTGTTTCTGCTGCAAAAATTCTTAACGAGTATGCTAAGAAGCATGACAATTTTAAAATCAAGGCTGGTTACCTAGAAGGCGAAGCAATCCCTGCTTCTGAGGTTCTAAAGCTAGCTGAGATGCCAAGCCGTGAAGGCCTCATCGCTCAGGTTCTGTACGGTTTCAACTTCCCTATTACTCAGCTTGTTATCGCTCTCGATAACATCGCTAAGAAGACTGAGGACGGAGAAGCTCTAGTATCTACTCTGGTAGCTCCAAAGGAAGCTGCTACAGAGGAAGCTGCTGCTGAATAATTTAGCAGCTTGACATTTTTATTTATTTAATTTAAAAAATTGGAGGTTTACTACCATGACTATTGCAGAGATTATGGAAGCTGTAAAGAACCTTAAGGTTCTTGAGCTAGCTGAGCTGGTTAAGGCTCTTGAAGAAGAATTTGGCGTATCCGCTATGCCTGTTGCTGTTGCAGGTGCAGGTGCTGGTGCTGGTGCTGCTGCTGAGGAAGAGAAGACTGAGTTTGACGTTGAGCTAACTGATGCTGGTTCTTCTAAGATTAACGTTATCAAGGTTGTTCGTGCTATCACCGGTCTTGGCCTGAAGGAAGCTAAGGAGAAGGTTGACGGTGCTCCTGCAATCATCAAGGAAGCTGCTTCTAAGGAAGATGCAGAGTCCATCAAGGCTCAGCTTGAAGAAGCTGGTGCTAAGGTAACTCTGAAGTAAATTTCAGACTAATTTAGCTTATAAATCCAAGGCAATTTTGCCTTGGATTTTTTACTTTGTCAAAAAATCGTAATAAAATTGTACATGCATTGATTTTATAGTAAAAGTTTGATAGAATAATTTAACGATTAAAAAGAGCTAAGGAGAGATGAAATATGAGCTTGCTCATTGGGCGAATGACTCCAACCAAAATTATAGTTACAGGTTATTTGTCTATCATTTTATGTGGTGCATTGCTGCTTATGTTGCCTTTTTCTAGTCAACAGCATTTAGTAACACCGTTTTTAGATGCATTATTTACCGCAACTTCTGCAACATGCGTCACAGGTCTTATTGTTTATGATACTGCAACTCATTGGTCATTGTTTGGTCAAATTATTATAATTACACTTATTCAAATAGGTGGTTTAGGTTTTATTACAATGGCTACTATGATTGCCACTATTTCAAGACGTAGAATAGGTCTTAAATCCCGCTTTGTAATGCAGGAATCTATTGCAGCTCCTCAAATGGGTGGTATTGTTAGACTGACTCGTTTTGTTTTTACTGTTACAATAGTGGTTGAAGTTACAGGTGCTATTATTTTATCACTTAGATTTATACCTATGTTTGGTTTTATAAAAGGTGTTTGGTATGGTGTTTTCCATTCGATATCAGCCTTTTGTAATGCTGGTTTTGACCTTATGGGCTCTTATAGCGGTGAATTTACTTCTCTTACTGCATTTGAGTCTGATTGGATTGTAAATATTGTAATTATGTTTCTTATTGTCTTTGGTGGTCTTGGTTTCTATGTTTGGGAAGATATGTGGCTACACAGAAGGGATAAAAAGCATTTTTCACTTCAAAGTAAAATGGTACTTTGTGCAACGGCTTTTCTTATTATTGTTCCTGCTATTTTTCTTTTGATTTTCCAGTATGGCAATATGGAAACAGGTCTTACAAGACCAGCTCAAGGATTAGCTGCACTTTTCCAATCAGTAACAACCCGTACAGCTGGTTTTAATTCAGTAGGTCTTGATAAACTTCAGCCTAATAGTCAGTTGCTTATGATAATGCTTATGCTTGTAGGTGGCTCTCCAGGTTCAACCGCAGGCGGTATGAAAACTACTACATTTGTCGTTTTATTATTGTGTATTCATGCAGTTATAAGAAAAGAAGACGAGCTTGAATGCTTTGGTCGTAGAATAGATAAAACTGTGCTTAAAAATGCTGTTACAATCGCTATTAGTTATGTTATGTTATGCTTGTTTGGTGCAATGGCTATCTGTTATTTTGATGGTGTTACAATGATGCAAGCCGCTTTTGAAACATCTTCTGCTATTGCGACAGTAGGTCTTACACTTGGCATAACTCCAAATTTAAGCACAGCATCACATGTTATTTTAATATTTTTAATGTTCCTAGGGCGTGTAGGTTGTATGACTATGTTATATGCTATTGTACAGAGTCAAAACCACGGATTATCTAAAAAACCACTTGAAAAAGTGGCTGTTGGTTAAAAAGAAATTTTGAATAAAAATTAAAAAAAGCTTGCAATTTGTATTACTGTGTGATATTATAACCTTACGACTGTAATGCCTAAACCGGAAAGAGGTGAAACAACATGAAGCAGGGTATCCACCCAGATTATAAGCAGACAACTATTCGTTGTGCTTGCGGCAATATCATCGAGACTGGCTCCACCAAGGAGAACATCGTAGTAGACGTTTGCTCGAAGTGTCACCCGTTCTTCACCGGTAAGCAGAAGCTGGTAGACACCGGCGGACGTGTTGATCGCTTCAAGAAGCGTTTTAATCTCGACAAGTAATGTTAAGCCATCGATTGCGTTTGCTTTCGATGGCTTTTCTATTTTACCATTTCTATTTTTTAGAGTAGGAGGGTTAAGTTTATGCAATTACAAGAACTAAACGAAGAAAAGAAAATTGAAAAAGCTGTGCTTGTTGGTCTTAGTTGTCATTCATTTAAACCAGAAGAAAATTCTGACGAGCGTACTATGGCAGAGCTTGCCGCACTGCTTGAAACAGCAGGCGGTGAATGTGTGGCTATGACACTGCAAAACCGCCCAGCACCTGATGCCCGCACTTTTATTGGTGAGGGCAAAGCGGAAGAAATTAAAAATCTTGTAGATGCTAATGATGCAAATTTAGTTATTTTTGATAACGAGCTTTCACCATCTCAAATGAGCAATCTTGAGAAATTAACAGGTGTTACTGTACTTGATAGGTCTGCATTGATACTTGATATTTTTGCTCAAAGAGCAAGAACAGGAGAGGGTAAACTGCAAGTAGAGCTTGCTCAATATCAATATATTTTACCTAGACTTTCTGGTCTTGGTAAGTCTATGAGTAGACTTGGTGGTGGTATTGGTACTCGTGGTCCTGGTGAAAGTAAACTGGAAAGCGACAGACGTCATATTAGACGCAGAATAGACAAACTAAGAGCCGACCTTGAACAAGTTCGTGCAGTTCGTGCGGTTCAGCGTAGACAACGTCAGAAAACCGAAATGCCACTTGTAGCAATAGTAGGTTATACAAATGCGGGTAAATCTACACTGCTTAACTTTTTAACAGATGCAGGTATTGAGGCTAATAACAGATTATTTGACACACTAGACCCTACAACCCGTAAAAAACGTATATCAGATACTCAGGAAATTTTATTAAGTGATACAGTAGGCTTTATTAGAAAACTGCCTCATCATTTAGTATCTGCATTTAAGGCAACGCTTGAAGAACTTAAATATGCAGATTTACTTCTTCATGTTATAGATATATCTGACCCAGACTGGGAAATTCATGAGCAGACTGTTAACAAAGTAATAGAACAGCTTGGTGCAAACGAAATACCAAAGATTTTAGTTTATAATAAAGCGGATAAATGCGATGTTTTACCATATTTAGAACAGGGAAGTGTTGCAATATCTGCAAAAACAGGCATGGGCGAACAAGAGCTGCTTTCAGCTATTGAAAAAGCTCTTGGTAAAGGTAAACACCAAATGAAAATGCTCATTCCATACTCTGATGGTTTTGCACTAGATATAATTCATAGAGAAGCTCAAGTGCTTTCAGTGGAATATGCAGGAGAAGGCACAATAGTTGAAGCTATTATGGACGATAAATTATGTGGTCAAATGAAAAAATATGAAATAACACAATAAGCTAAATCGGGAGGTGAGCACATGAAAGATTATTTTATACCGTTTAAACCCTATGGTGAGGATAATTTTATAGAAAAACGTTCCAAATTTACGGGTAGATTATGGCATGTGGAAACACCCGAAGAAGCAACAGAAAAAATAAAACAAATGCGTGAAACCTATTGGGACGCTGCACATAATTGTTGGGCGTATATTTTGCGTGATGGTAATATAATGCGTTATTCTGATGATGGAGAGCCACAAGGTACAGCGGGTATGCCAATACTTGAGGTTTTAAGACATGAAAATTTAGTTGATGTATGTTGTGTTGTTACCAGATATTTTGGCGGTATATTACTTGGAACTGGTGGACTTGTTAGAGCATATACTAAAGGTACACAAATTGCAATAGCTGCCGCTGGAGTTCAGCAAATGAGTATGTTTTCAGTTGTGCTTATAGCTTGCCCTTATTCACTGCTTGGAATTATACAACAAATATTACCAGAACTAAACTGCACCATAGAGGAAACCGATTATGGTGCAGATGTCACACTCACTTGTACAGTACCTGAAGGTACTGAAAATGCACTTAATAAAGCTCTTGCAGATGCCACAGCGGGACAAGTTTCAGCTGAAGTTATTGAGACTAAATTTATGGGCAGACGCATAAAATAAAATTTCTTAAAAAATTATAAAAAACTGTTGACAAATAAAATATACAGTGATATACTATAAAAGCTGTCAGCGAGAAGGTGTGACAGCTTAATAACGAGGTGTAGCGCAGCTGGTAGCGCGCCTGTTTTGGGAGCAGGATGCCGCAGGTTCAAGTCCTGTCACCTCGACCATCTAAAACGTGTAGATTTTTTATCTGCACGTTTTATTTTTTTAGTATATGTCGAACTTTATAAAAAAATATATAAGAAACTCAAAATTAGTATTGACAAAAAATATATATAGTGATATACTATAGAAGCTGTCAGCGAAAAAGCATGACAGCTAATAACGAGGTGTAGCGCAGCTGGTAGCGCGCCTGTTTTGGGAGCAGGATGCCGCAGGTTCAAGTCCTGTCACCTCGACCACCTAAAGCGTGTAGATTATTTTCTACACGCTTTATTTTTTTGCCTATTGAAACATTAGTAAAAAGATGATAGCATAATCTTGTAAAAAATTATTATTAGAGGTTTACTATCATGGCTGAAATCTTTTATTTACCAATAACTAATGAAGATGAGCTATATAAAATGAGCTCAAATGAGCTTATAGTTCTACTAAAAAACTTGAATATGCAAATTGAGCAGTTAAATCAAGATGAACCAGAGGACATGATGAGTGAAGAATATGAAATCTGGGGAGATAAACACGAAAAACTAGAGGATTTAATAGATATAATTTCCGAAATATTAGATAAGTAAAAAAACACATCGGCAAAAAGATGTGTTTTTTAATAATAATAAATGTCAAAAAATGTACATTTTATTAATCGTGACAAGGTAAAACCTTCAAAGATGTATTTGTTTCTATACAATATTTCATAATAAAACTAGAACCTCTTGATTTTCCGTCCCAAAGAACTAAAACATAATCAGCTAGGCAAACTATTTGCTCATTTCGTCTTATAGTGGCTGCTCGACCATATTTAGAATAATCCGGCAAAATCTCTATATAATTAAGTTGATTTTCTTCAGCATATATTTTTGCAAGAGTGTCTGCACCTTTTGAACCGCCTGATATAATTGTGCTTGCACCTTGTGGAACTTTGCTGCAAAGCAACTTATAATATCTTTCGTCAACGCTGCGAGAACCAACAATAGCTACTTTCATAATAAAAAGCCTCTTAAAATTTATTATAACACATTATAGCATTTTTAAAATGTAAAAATCAAGCAGATGACTAAAATAAGGAATAAAACCAAATCTTATTTGTTATTACAAACAATCTCAGCTTTTTTTTTATTGTTTTGTGGAATAGTAAATGCAGGAGGTGAATGTTTTGAAAAAACTAACTGCATGTATAATAACATTTTTATTTACGCTTTCTATTTCAGCAGGTGCAGTAAATCATGACATGCTTATTCCTGTGGGTAGAGCTGTGGGAATACAAATGTCATCACAAGGTTTGCTTGTTGAAGGTGTATCACCAGTTGATACTTCAAATGGTCAGCAAAATCCAGCAGAAAAAGCTGGTATTAAAACAGGTGATATAATAATTAGCGTAAACGATGAAAAAATGCAAGATGGTGCTAGTTTCCAAAAAGCGGTTTCATTATCAGGCGAAAATCCTATAAAGATAAAAATTATGCGTGGTGATGAACAAAAAGAGATAAATGTAACGCCTGTAAAGGATACAAACGGTGTTTGTAAATTAGGTATTCGTGTGCGTGACACTATAAATGGTATAGGCACAATAACTTATGTAGATGCTGATACAGGTGAATATGGTTCACTAGGTCATGGCATATGTAGCGGTGAAAATGGACTTTTAATACCATTAAAACAAGGTAGCTTGATGCAAGCTTCAGTTAGCAGAGTAGTAAAGGGTATAGCAGGTACTCCGGGTTGCTTACAAGGCGATTTTAACACTGAATATGATATCGGTACAGTTGAAAAAAATACTTTAACTGGTATTTATGGCACATTTACCGATAACTCATATTATAAAAATTTAAAACCGATGGAAGTTGCAAGTTCAGATGAAATTAAAACTGGTCAGGCTATAATTTTATCCAATATAGCGGGAGAAGAAGTGAAGGAATATACCTGTGAAATTGAAAAGGTATATGGTGCAGGTGGTGAATACGATAGAAGTATGACCATTCGTATAACAGATGATACACTTATTGAAAAAACTGGTGGTATAGTCCAAGGTATGAGTGGTAGTCCTGTTATACAAAACGGAAAAATTATCGGTGCTGTAACTCATGTTTTAGTCAGCGACCCAACAAGAGGTTATGCAATACAAATAGAAAAAATGCTAGAGAAAGCTTGATTAATTTATTTTTTGGCACAAATGTCGAAAAAAGTCGAAAAAGATAAATAGAAAAATATAGAAAATTATCTTGAGATACTTGTTATTTTGTCATTAGTATGGTAAATTATGGATAATGAAAGTGAGATTATAAAATAAACACATGTGAAAGGTGAATGACATCATGGATAACAAAATTAAAGTATTACTTGCCGATAGCGACCGAGAATTTTGCAGCTTTGTAGAAGAAAGCTTTGCAAAAAATGATAAGATAGAGCTTGTTGGCGTGACTTCAAGTGGACGTGAAACCTTAACTATAGCGGAAAACACAGATTATGATTTGCTGCTTATAGATTTAATGCTACCAGATATTGACGGGTTAAGTGTTATACAATCATTAAATGAAACCAAAAAAGATAAGGGTATATTTGTTGTTTCTGCTTTTGCAAGTGTTGAAGCAGCAACAGAATGTTCTAAATTTGGCGTAAGTCATTTTATGTGTAAACCACTGGATATTAAAACACTTACAAAGCGTATTTTAAACTGGAAAAATACAAAAGCTCAAATTATTCCAGTTTCTCCTCAAAATCAGGCTGTAGCACTTGAAGTTAAAGTAACAGAGGTTATCCATCAAGTAGGTGTTCCAGCTCATATTAAAGGATATCAATATCTAAGAGAAGCTATTATGATGGCTGTTGAAGATATGAATTCTGTTGGAGCAATAACAAAAATTCTTTATCCTGCAATCGCTAAACAGTTTAAAACAACTTCTTCAAGAGTTGAACGTGCTATACGCCATGCTATTGAAGTTGCATGGGATAGAGGTGACCTTGAAACCCTGCAAAGCTATTTTGGTTATACTGTTTCTGGTATAAAAGGTAAACCAACCAATAGCGAGTTTATCTCTATGATTGCGGATAGACTTAGATTAGAGTTGAAATTTGGTTAAAATATAAAATTTTTAGGTCTGAAGGCTAATCTTCAGACCTTTTTTGTTAATATCTACAAACAAAACGCATGAATTACACTAGCTTTCGTAGGTGCATTTATTGTTTAAAATTTTAAAATATGTTATCATAATAAACAGTAATTATTTATTATTTATAAAGGAGTTTTGGCGTGAGGTCACAAGATAAAATTCGTAATTTTTCTATAATTGCACATATTGACCATGGTAAATCCACTTTGGCTGACAGACTTTTAGAGCAATGTCAGGCAGTTTCCCAAAGAGAAATGGAAGAACAGCTCTTAGATAATATGGATTTAGAGCGTGAACGTGGTATCACTATTAAAGCTCGTGCAGTTCGTATGGAATATAAAGCTGATGATGGCGAAACTTATCATATAAATCTTATTGATACCCCTGGACATGTTGACTTTAATTATGAAGTTTCTCGTTCACTTGCTGCATGTGAAGGTGCACTTCTTGTTGTTGATGCTGCACAGGGAATAGAGGCTCAAACACTTGGTAACACTTATCTCGCTATTGATGCAGGGTTGGAAGTTTTACCTATTGTTAATAAAATCGACCTGCCAGCAGCAGACCCACAAAGGGTTAAACAGGAAATAGAAGATATTATCGGTGTGCCAGCTATGGACGCACCAGAAATTTCCGCAAAAATGGGCATAAATATCCATGATGTAATGGAGGATATTGTCGCAAATGTGCCAGCTCCTAACGGTGATGAAAATAAACCGCTTAGAGCACTTATTTTTGATAGCCAATACGACCCATATAAAGGTGTTATTGTTTATATGCGTCTTATGGACGGTCATATTAAAGCGGGTATGAAAGTTAAAATGATGGCAACTGGTGCAGAATTTCAGGTTATTGAGTGTGGTTATCTGCACCCACTTGGACTTTCTCCACAAGATGCTTTATATGCTGGTGAAGTTGGCTATTTCACTGCATCTATTAAAAAAGTATCAGATACTCGTGTTGGTGACACTGTAACTGAGGTTGATAATCCAACAAGTGAGCCTTTAGCCGGTTATAGACCTGCACAACCTATGGTTTATTGTGGTATATATACCGAGGACGGTTCTAAATATCCAGATTTGCGTGATGCTTTGGAAAAATTACAGCTAAATGATGCTGCATTGTCATTTGAGCCAGAAAGCTCTGTTGCTCTTGGTTTTGGTTTTCGTTGTGGTTTCCTTGGTATGCTCCATATGGAAATTATACAAGAGCGTTTGGAACGTGAATTTGACCTCAATTTAGTAACAACTTTACCATCTGTTATTTATGAAATTGTAAAAACCGATGGCACAACTGTTTATTGTGATAATCCTCATGATTATCCAGACCCTGCCCAAATTGAGGAGGCGAGAGAGCCTTTTGTTAAAGCATCTATTATAACTCCTCAAGAATTTGTGGGTAATATTATGCCAATGTGTCAAGAAAGACGTTCAATATTTAAAGATATGGTATATCTTGACTCAACTCTTGTTGAGCTCCACTATGAAATGCCAACTAATGAAATTATCTATGATTTTTTTGACGCTTTAAAGGCTAGAACTAAGGGTTATGCTTCTCTTGATTATGAATTATCAGATTATAGAAAGAGCGACCTTGTAAAAGTTGATATGCTGCTTAATGGTGACCAAGTGGACGCACTTTCATTTATTGCACATAAAGATATGGCTTATGCAAGAGCTAGACGTATTTGTGAAAAGCTAAAGGATAATATTCCACGTCAGCTATTTGAAGTGCCAATTCAAGCGGCAATAGGTGGAAAAGTTATTGCTCGTGAAACCGTTAAGGCTATGCGTAAAGATGTACTCGCTAAATGTTATGGCGGTGATATAACCCGTAAGAAAAAGCTGCTAGAAAAGCAAAAGGAAGGCAAAAAGAAAATGCGTTCTCTTGGCACTGTTCAAGTACCAACCGAAGCTTTCCTTGCTGTGCTTAAACTTGATGATGAATAAACTAGGGCTTTATATTCATATTCCGTTTTGTGCGTCAAAATGTAGTTATTGTGATTTTTATTCATTTGCTGCAAATGACAACCAAATAAATGAATATATAAAGGCATTAATTAAAGAAATTAAAAGCTGGTCTGAAAAATGCAAACAATATGTGGTGGACACTGTTTATTTTGGTGGCGGTACTCCATCACTTATTGGCGGTGAAAGATTGGCGGAAATAATTAAAACTATATACAATAGTTTTAATGTTGGGTTAGATGCAGAAATAACAGTTGAATGTAACCCAGACAGCATAAACGAAGATTTATTATTAAATCTAAAAAAAGTAAATGTTAATAGGCTTTCAATAGGCGTTCAAGCTATGCAAGATGATATGCTTAAAAGACTTTCAAGACGTCATACAGCTTTACAGGCTAAACATGCGGTAAAGCTCGCTAAAAAGTATGGATTTAATAATATTTCGCTTGATTTAATGTATGCACTGCCAAATCAAACTATTGATATGGTGCTTGATAGCTTAAATCAAATGCTAGAGCTTGAGCCAGTTCATTTATCATGTTATGCACTCAAGGTTGAGGAGGGCACACCTCTTTCAAAACAAAATCCTATTTTACCAGATGAAGATATTTCTGCTGATATGTATAATGCAATCTGTGAAACACTAAAAAAACATGGTTTTGAGCATTATGAAATATCTAATTGGGCAAAAAGCGGCTATTATTCAAGACATAATTCACGTTATTGGGATTTATCTGAGTATTTAGGAATAGGCTCATCAGCACATTCACTGTTTAATGGCAAAAGATTTGAATATTCAGCTAATATAAATGATTTTATCTTAGGGGTTAAACCAATAGAAGAAGAACATATAAATGGTTTTGGTCAAGCTGAAGAATTTATTATGTTGGCACTTAGAACCTCAAAAGGGATAAATTCATTTGAGTATGAGCAAAAATTTAATAAACCATTTAAGCCCATTGCAAAAGCTTTAAAAAAATATATAGCTTATGGTTTTGTTCAAAATATAGATAATACATGGAATTTTACAGAGAAAGGTTTCCTTGTATCAAATACGATTTTATCTGATGTTTTAACATCGGTAGAATAAATAAACTTTTTTTATAATTTTGGAGGTAAATAAAATGCGTGCAGTGATTACCGTAGTAGGCAAAGACCGTACAGGCATTATCGCAAAAATTTCAGAAACACTTTGCAAATGTGATGTAAACATTCAGGATATAGCTCAGAATGTTATGGAAGAACTATTTGCAATGGTTATGCTGGTTGATATCAGCAAATGTAACATTGATTTTAGTAGTTTAGTTGAAGCACTAGACAAAGATGGTGAAGAAATGGGTATGAAGGTACACTGTATGCATGAGGATATCTTCAACGCAATGCACCGTATTTAATGGAGGATAAAGACCAATGATTAACACTGGAGATATTCTCGAAACAATACAAATGATTGAAGAAGAACATCTTGACATCAGAACTATTACAATGGGTATTTCCCTTAGAGATTTAGCATCTGATGATATTGATGTTTTAAGTGATAAAATCTATGATAAAATCACAAAGAGAGCAGAAAAACTGGTTTCAACTGGTGAAAGTATTGAACGTGAACTCGGTATTCCTATTATAAATAAGCGTATTTCTGTAACACCTATTGCTATGATTGGTGCTACTACAAACGCTAATAGCTATGTTAAACTTGCTCAGGCACTTGATAGAGCAGCGGCTACTACTGGTGTAAATTTCATTGGCGGTTTTTCTGCACTTGTGCAAAAGGGTTTTGCTAAGGGCGATGAAATTTTAATTAACTCTATTCCAGAGGCTCTGGCAGTTACAAATAATGTGTGTTCTTCTGTAAATGTTGCATCTACTAAAGCGGGTGTGAACCTTGATGCAATCGCTAAAATGGGTGAAATCATAAAGCAAACAGCAGAAAACACAAAAGATAATCAATCTATGGGTTGTGCAAAACTTGTCGTTTTTGCAAATGCTGTTGATGATAACCCATTTATGGCAGGTGCTTTTCATGGCATAGGTGAACCAGAAACCGTACTTAATGTTGGTGTATCTGGCCCAGGTGTTGTACAGGCTGCTATTCGTCGTGCTGGTGATTGCTCTATCGGTGAAGTAGCTGAAATTATCAAGAAAACCGCATTTAAAATTACTCGTATGGGTCAACTTGTTGGTTCTCTTGCAAGTGAACGTTTAGGCGTGCCATTTGGTATTGTTGACTTGTCACTTGCTCCAACTCCTGCTGTTGGTGACTCTGTTGCTCGTATACTTGAAGAAGTTGGTCTGGAAACCTGTGGCTGTTGTGGTACTACCGCTATACTTGCAATGCTCAATGATGCAGTAAAAAAAGGCGGTGTAATGGCATCTTCTAATGTTGGTGGTTTATCTGGTGCATTTATTCCAGTATCTGAAGATGAAGGCATGATTGCAGCGGTTCAAGCTGGTGTGCTTTCAATGGAAAAATTAGAAGCTATGACTGCTGTTTGCTCTGTTGGTATTGATATGGTTGCTGTTCCAGGTGATACAACAGCGGAAGTCATTTCTGGTCTTATCGCTGATGAAATTGCAATCGGTGTTGTTAATAATAAAACAACTGCGGTTAGAGTTATTCCTGCAATCGGTAAAACAGTAGGTGATAGCGTAGAGTTTGGAGGTCTATTAGGTTCTGCTCCTATTATGCCAGTTTCTACTCATTCTCCTGCAAAGTTTATTCATCGTGGTGGACGTATTCCAGCACCTATTCATAGTCTTAAAAACTAAAAATATAGGCTCTGTTGATTTTTACAGAGCCTAATTTTTTTATCTTTTAAATTTTCTTAAAGCGGGAATAGCCGACCTAAAACAAGTTATTGCAAGAGTTAGCATAAGAGAAGAACGCACAGCCTCACAAAGCACTATACTACAAGCAAAAATAACTTCTCCACGCTGTAAAAAATCACCAACTGAAAACACACCAGCAGCCGAAAAACATGGATAAGGTAATTTACTGCAAGCAAGCCCTAAAACAAGATAAGCTCTAAGTGCAATAAGTGTTAAACCTAAACCACCTATAATTACACCAGTTGTACAGTGCTTGGTAGTTGATAAATTTTCTGTTTGAGTACAAAGCAGTAAAGCAGGAATTAAATATAAAAACCTTGTGCTTATACCAAAATTAAAATATTTTGGTAAATTCATAGCATATTCAGGTGTGGAGTCAGAAATCGTAATAAAAAGTGAAATGACAATTATAAAAATACATAAATAAGCGCTTGGATATGCCCACATTGCAACCGCAGTTCGTCCACGTCTGCCCGCTCGCCATGCAACAAAAAATAACACAAGCATACTTAAATACTGAGGTATAGCAGGAAATGCAGTAATCTGCCAAAATTTAGACAATCTTATACCTGATAAGATAAGCACAAAAACCGCTATTAAACCAACTATAAATAAAAGTGGTTTACCAATAAAACTTGGCACTTTAAGACATAGAGCCTCAAAATCTCTTATATTAAAATATGCAAGCAGTTTTAAATAAATAAAAGTTATTAAAGCAAAAATTATAGTTGAAATTAAAAAAGAAAATATATCTTTTGGTGAAGTTTCGAGATATAAACCATCAGCAAGCAGAAAAACTGCAAGAAATGCACCTTGCCAACGAGGGAAAAGTGTGTCACGCATATTTTACACCTCCATCACTTGATATTATAATACTGGATTTTGGCGAAACATGACCATCGTCGGACAAGGTAAGAACAGGAAGTGCAATGTCTCGACCGTCTAAGCGATAATCTAAAATCCTAAACATAGGGAAATCTAAAAAAGTTTGGTCTTTAGTTCGCTTTTCAAGCAGTGATGAAAGAGCCATTCCAGGGATACCATCGGTTACAGAGGGTGTTTGCAATATTTCATCAGGTGTTGAGTTTTCAGCAACTGCAATTCTAAGTGTTAATCTTGCATCTGGTCGTTCTATTAAGCTATTAACCAAATTATCAATATCAAATTTAGCTATATTTTCGCTTACTATAATAATAGAGGCATGGCTTAAATATAATCTACTTGCAAGCATCATATCAGCATTATAAAATAAATCTGAAAAATTTTCTGCTTTTACAGTGAAATATGCAGGGGATACTTCACCGTCCAAACTATCTTGTCTTATGCTTTCGATTGTCATTTGATAAAGATTATCTTTTTTATCTATTGCAAGTGCAGAAATAGGCAAAATTTGACCTGCATTCTGATTTAATTCTACACGTTTATTTTTCGTTTGTTGACAGCCAGTTAGCATTAAAAGGCAGATTGTAAGAAGTAAAAGTTTTTTCATTTTTTACTCCTTCCTGCGATAAAGCGTTTATTTTTCATTTTTCGCCAACTTATTCTCATATCTCTATCTTCTGTATGAGCATTAACTCTAGAGAGTAGGTTTAATAAATAAGGCATAGAACATGAATGAAGTGCACATAAATGCAGTAAAACAGAGGAAAGCCCTAAAACAAGTCCATAAAGACCAAATAATGCTGAACAGATAAGCAAAATAAAACGCAAATATAAAGCAGCATTTTGTAATTTAGGGGCAGCAAGCCCAGTAACAGCCGCAATAGCGACTATAATTACAGCAGGTGCAGAAATAAGTCTTGCAGAAACAGCTGATTGACCAAGCACTAAGCCGCCTACAATGGACATAGTAGAGCCAATAACCCCAGGTGTACGAGTGCCCGCTTCCTTGAGTATTTCAAACACTATTAAAAGTGTGAAAATCTCCCAAAGAGGGGGAAGGGGTACACCTTTTTGTGCAGCCGCTAAAGCTAATAACATTCTTGTTGGTAAAAGCTCAGCATGATAATAAAGAAGTGCTACATATAAAGCAGGGATAATAATAGACAGCATTATGCCACAAGAACGTATTATTCGTGCAAGGCTTGCTTGCATAACAGGTAAATAATAATCGTCATTTGCTTGTATACATTCTTGTAAAATACAAGGGGCAGTTAATACAACTGGTGTACCATCAGTTATAATAGCAACCCTGCCTTCGAGCAGTTTTGCAACCACTACATCTGGTCTTTCAGTTGTGCCAAGGGTTGGAAAAGGTGAATTTTGTTCATCTCTTATACATTCAGCTAT
Organism: Butyricicoccus sp.; assembly: GCA_017886875.1. GTDB lineage: Bacteria > Bacillota > Clostridia > Oscillospirales > Butyricicoccaceae > Butyricicoccus_B. The sequence goes on from JAGHIZ010000069.1 coordinate 54,112, forward strand.
ATAGTTTGCATCTAAAATACCGTCAAGTTCTATGCTATCAAGTCGTTTTTTTATTTCCTTAACTAACTTTTCATCGGTTACGCCTTCAAGGTAGCATAAACAAACTGCGGTTTGGCTATGTGTTGCCATACGTGAAAAGGAAAATTTTAGCCTTGTATCATTTAAACGCCTTCTAATCATAGATAGATTTATCATAAAAGCTTCTGTGAAACCCTCTCGAGGACCTCTTAGCACACGCTCATTATCAGGCTCGCTTGATGAACGTACAGAAAACCCTTTTGTATTAACTACAACAGGCTTGTCTTCACCTTCGGTTAAAATAACAGTATCACCATACATCATAGCTGAAAGCATTTTGTTAAGGTCGGGCTGTACTATGCTGTCATTTATTTGAATTATTGTTTCAGCTAAGGTTTCAGCGGTTACTTTGTTTTCATAACATGAAACTATTGGTCTTATTATACTTTGATTTATTGCAAGATTGTTTACCATTCCATCAAAAAAGCACACTGCACAAGTAAGACCATTTTTATTTTTTGCCATTCTAGTTATAAATGTGTTATCATTTTTGAAAATGTCTTTTAAAACCTGTACATTATGTTCAAGTGATGTTGTAAATTTAATTTCAGCCATAAAAAAACGCTCCTTTGGGATAAAGTATAACCAAAAGAGCAAATATAATACATTTTATTTGGGTGCAAGCATATAAGTAGCAAGAGTATCGCCAAAAAGCTGTATAGAATAAATAGCTTCTTCAAGAGTATTGCCAGAAGTGCCAACTTCTAATAACATAGAACCAGATGTTAAATGCAGATTAAAACGCTGCTTTCTAAGGTTTATTGAACGCATTAAATTAGGATAAGCTGCATCTAATTCTCTTTGAAGTGTTACAGCATATCCTAAATGTTCTTCCCAATCATCAAAAGCAAGTCCACTTGCATCAGTGCCCATTACAAGCATCATTTGTGCTGCGGTTTTACCGTTTATATCAGTTGTAAGTTTTTTTGGTGTGCCATCAGCATTTAAAATAGCGTCACGGTGTATATCAATAGTCATTTTTATACTTGGATATTGTTCTAAAGCTGCCTTTACATTTTTAAGTGAAGCACCATAAGAACCATTATATGATGGATAGTCGTTAAGGTCAGTAAGATGTATTGTTTTTATGCCTCGGCTTTCAAGTACCTTGCAAAGTTCTTCGCCAACTCTAACCATATTTTGATTGGTGTCAAGTGTTCTAGCTTCACCGCTTGGGGTATAGGTGTTAGTGCCAGACTGTGTGTATGCCTCAGTAGCATGAGTGTGATATATAAGCACTACAGGTTCATTGCTATCTGCTGTTATACGTTTTGGATTATCTAGCATAGATTGTAAATTAAATTCATAACCTGATTGATTGCTAAATTTTACAGTGTCAGCTTTTGGTATTTCATCTGGGTTTATTGGTTGCTTTTCGGTTGTTTGCTCGGCTGTTTGTACTTCTTGTTCGGTTTGCTCAGTTTCAGCAACTTCTATAACTGTTTCTGATGATTTATTTTCTATATTTTCGGTATATTCTCCTGTTTCGAGTGCAAGGGCAGCACGAACGAAACGGTCATTTTGAGCTAAATTGGAAAGTATATCTTTTACAAGCTCATCACCTCCAGCTTTACCACTTAAAAGTAAGACTGCGGCTAGTATAAGACAGAAAAATGCGGGAGTAGAGTTATTACTGCTTTTACGTCGTTTCATTCATGTTGACCTCCTTGGTAATTTGTACCTAAGCTAATATATGGTCAGCATTTATAATTTATGACAAATATAAATCTATAGTTTCAGGGGTTAAATTAGGTTGAAATGCCATATTAAGAGCATAGCCTATAACACGGGAAATATCATTTACATCTTTGTCTATATCTCTTGTGGTTACAAAAAGAGGGGTTTTAGTGTCTTGTGAGAGTAAAGCACCAGCATCAATAACAGTTGGTGCACCGATTGAAATAACAGGAACAGACAATGTTTTTTCATTTAAAGCTGCACGAGAATTTTGAACGCCTGAGCCTGGAACTATACCAGTATTAGAAAGTTGTATAGTTTTACAAAGTCTGTCTACATCACCGGCTGCAAGTGCATCAATAGCTATAACAACAGAGGGGTTAATTTGTTCAATAATGCCCTTTGCAAGTTCTTTGACTTCAATTCCTGTTTGACCTAATACGCCAGAGGAAATAACGCTTACAGAACGCCAATTATTAAATAAATCAGGCTCTTTGTCTATTAAATGTCTTGTTGCAAGCAAGTATTCACAAGAGAAAGGTCCTATTGCATCAGGAGTTATTTGTCTGTTTCCAAGCCCTAAAACCAAAGCGGGTGCATTATTATTTTGTGGTAAAAGCTTTTTTATACAGTCCGAAAGGGCATTACATGCTCTGGAAAAGGCATCTTCTTCTCTCCTTGCAAGTGCATCTATTACTATGGTATCATATATTCCTATTGGCTTACCGATTTTTTCAGCTGCATCTTCTGTTTTAATTTCAACCGTTGTAACTTCAAAACCAGATAAATTTTCCGTTTTACTTATAACACCAGATAATTCACTTATATTATCTTGTTTGCTAAACTCAAGAGCTTCTATCGCAAGGTCAGTTCTACAGCCTTTTATTAACATAATTCTGCCCCTTTCAAATATATAATAAATGCAGTATATGTGAAAAATATATGTTTATTCATCGAAATATAAGATATTTAAAAAAATAATTATAAAAATAAAAATAATGCTTGCTTTTTTGCTGAAAAGATGATAGTATTATAAATACTGATGACTAGCTAGAGCAAGGAGGTGGAATCGAATGCCAAATATTAAGTCTGCAAAGAAGCGTGTCAAGGTAACCAAGATTAAGGCTATGCGTAACCAGATGGCTAAGAGTGCTCTTAAAACCATTCTGAAGAAGTTTGATGCAGCTGTTGAAAGCGGTGATAAGGCTGCTGCTGAGGTTGCATACAAGGCTGCTGTTAAGGCAGTGGACAAGGCCGCTGCAAAGCATCTTATGCATAAGAATGCTGCCTCTCATAAGAAGAGTGCTCTGACTTTAAAGCTGAACGCTATCGGCTAATTTAAAAGCATAAGATATTAAATGCTCTGTCTCTCTAAGACAGAGCATTTTTTGAAATTTAAACGTGTGTCAAAAGTTAGACACACGTTTTGTTTTTTATTTTGAATAGTAGATTGCAGTTACAACCCCATCTTGAACAGATACAGTAGCATTTTTATATTCATCGCCAGTTGATATTGGCTCATTAGAAAGTAAACTATAAGGGTCAAGACATATAGATGTCATATCTTCAGCTACTGATAGTGTTTCACCATTTACAGTTAAAATATTATTGTTCCAAGAAACGTTATCGTCCATTTTTGCACTTTCATTAAGCACAGCATAAAATTCTTCGCCTTGACCGTATAACTTAGAACAATTATAAAGTCCTGCAAAAGTTTGACCATCTTCGTAATTTGTGATTTTTACATTAGAGTAAAATGCATCACCCACACAAAGATTAATTACATCAGGATTTTCTATATAAATAGGCTCACCAAGTCCATTTTTTTCAAGCATAAGTGAGCGATAAAGTAAAACAGCAACCTCAGCTCGTGAGATTGTGTCATTTGGCAATAAATTGCCATCAACTCCATAAACTACATTTGAATTTGTAAGAGCTGAAACAGAATTAACAGCATAATCAGCTATATTATCAATATCTTGATAAGAATTAACAACTTTTTCATTGAATTTTATGCCGGTTTTTTCTAGGGTATTTTTTAAAATAACTATTGCATCTTGTCTTGTAAGGGAAGCCTCTGGATTAAAGTTTCCTTGTGCATCACCAGATATAATACCTAGATTTTTTGCAGCACTTATAGCAGAAGTATAATATTTATCTTTTTCTACATCTGCAAAATTATTGTCATTTGCATAATTTGTCATATTATATGCTCTACTGAGCATAGTTATAAAATCCGCTCGGGTTAAATCTGCATTAGCATCATAAACACAATGTTCTTTACCGTTTATAATACCTGCATTAGCAAGATAATCTATCGCTTGTAATGCCCAAGAATGACCATCGTTTACATCTACAAAAAATACGGAATGGTCTGGGGCATATACAATGCAATTCTGCTCAATCACATCTGTTGCTGAAGCATTCACTAGGGCAGAGCAGAGAACTGTTGTCGAAAGCACCGTTGCAATCAGTTTCTTATTCATATAAAATGAACCTCCTTTGGTTTAAATGATGTGTAGAGTAAAAAATGACTTCAATATTATATCATATAATTATGAAAAAGTAAAATAAAAATTTGGTTACATTTTTTCGACATAATTCTTTATCAGGATAAAAAAAGAAAACCCTTAACTTTAAAGGGTTTTCTAACATTAAATTATAGCTTTTTAATCTTTTTTAGGCACAATTTCTATCCAATAGCCATCTGGGTCAGATATAAAATAAATGCCCATTGCTTCATTCTCAAAGCAAATACAGCCCATTTCTTTATGACGTTGGTGTGCTGCTTCAAAGTCATCTACAACAAGTGCAAGATGAAATTCATTGTCACCTAGATTGTAAGCCCTATCCCAATCACGAAGCCATGTAAGCTCTAAATTATGTTCGCTTACACCATCAGATAAATAAACAATTATAAACGAGCCATCTTCTGGGGTAATACGACGCACTTCTTTTAAATCTAACGCTTTTTTATAAAATTCAAGTGAAGTATCTAAGTCTTTAACATTAAAATTATTGTGTGCAAAACGAAACTGCATTTCTAATATCTCCTTAATAGGTAAAATTTACAGCAATACAGTAACATAATGAGCATAAAATATCAATAATAAAAATTTAAAATAATGAAAAAAATTATATATATTTTTTTAGTAATACAATTTACTTGCGTTGATAAGGGCAAAATGCTATACTATATTGTGTTAATTTGTATATATAGGAGGTGTGGGCTTTTGGATAAAAAGCTGAAAAGAATTATTCAGCCAGGATATCACTTCTATTTTGCTATATTCTTCCTGTTTGCATTATCCTGTGCCTATGTTTCCCTTGTTATGTCTTCGGTAGGTATTATAATATCTCTTATGATGTATTTAATATATCGCCAAAGAGAAAAACGCCGTAGAACCGAAATGATGCGTTATTTACAAGGTGTTACACTTGATGCAGGACATTCATCTCGTTCATCTATTGTGGATTTTCCATTGCCGACAGTAATAATAAGAGCATCTACAAATGAAATTCTTTGGACAAATGATGCCTTTTGTGAGGCGACTGGTAATTGGGACTATGCTCCAAATATGAATTTTAGTGAAATTGCTCCTGATTTCGATACCCAATGGCTTGCAGACTGTGAGCCTAAATATTCAGGAGAACTTAAAGTAGATAAAAATTACTTCTGGGTTTATGGTAGCGTGATGAATGAACAAGATGCAGAAGAAATTCTGCTTGTTTTGTATTTTGTGCCTTGTACAGACTATGTCAACTGCAGGGAACGCTATAAATTAAGTAGACCTATAGTTTCAATAATTTGTATTGATAACTATGAGGAGCTTACAAAAAGTGCTACTGATTCTGAAAAATCAAGTATATTAGCTGAAATTGATAGAAAAATTGCACAATGGGCAAAAGATAGCCGTTCACTACTTAGAAAATATGATAGAGACAAATATATTTTCGTGCTTGAAAGCGGCGATTTATCAAAACTCATAAGTAAAAAATTTAGTGTTTTAGATGAAGTTAGAACTATTCAAAGTCGTGCAGGCGTTGTTGCAACGCTTTCAATAGGTATCGGCAGTGAGGGAGAAAACTATTCTGAGTGTTTTCATTATGCTAGTGTTGCACTTGATATGGCTCTTTCTCGTGGCGGTGACCAAGCAGTTATAAAAACAAAAGATAATTTTGAATTTTTTGGTGGCTTATCTAAAGAATTTGAAAAACGCACTAAAGTTAAATCAAGAGTGGTTGCTAATGCACTTACACAGCTTATAAAAGAGTCATCAAGAGTTATGATTATGGGACACCAAACAAGCGATATGGACTCTGTGGGTGCGGCTGTGGGTATGGCATGTGCGGTGAGAACGCAGGGTAAACCAGTTAATATTGTAGTTCGTAAAGAGAAAAGTTTGGCAAAAGAACTTATATCTAAAATAGAAAATAAAGAAGGTAACGAAAACTTATTTATAGAACCTGATGATGCAATGGTATTATCTGATTATAATACTTTGCTTATCGTTGTGGATACTAATAGACCTGACTATGTCGAGTCTTTGCCACTTCTTCAATCCATAAATAAAGTCACTGTTATCGATCACCATAGACGTGCTGCAAGTTATATTGAAAATTTTGCATTAAATCTTCATGAACCTTATGCTTCATCTGCATCAGAGCTTGTATGTGAGCTTTTACAATATATGGTTCAGTCAAGCGATGTAAGCAAGGAAGAAGCAGAATGTTTACTTGCAGGTATATATCTTGATACAAAAGGTTTTTCTATTAAAACAGGCGTTAGAACCTTTGAAGCGGCTGCATATTTAAAACGTGCTGGTGCTGAAATGGTATCTGTAAAAAAATTATTTCAATCCACACTTGATGAGTATATGCAGTGTCAAAGGGTTATTTCCTCTGCTAAAGACTGCGGAGGCGGCATTATTTTGGCAATTTCCGATGAATATATACAAGATAGAGCTTTAGCCGCTATTGCAGCAGATTCTCTGCTTAATATTATAGGTGTTAGGGCAAGTATTGTAGCTTTCCAGTCGGAAAATGATACAATTGTTTCTGCTCGTTCTTTTGGACAAGTTAATGTGCAAATTGTTATGGAAAAGCTAGGCGGTGGAGGGAATATTACCTCTGCTGGTGCTCAGCTTAGAAATACAAGTTTAGAAGAAGCTGAACCAAGACTTCTTGATGCTATAACCGAGTATCTGGAAGAGGACGACAGAAAAGAATAAATTATAAATAATGGAGGATTTTTAATTATGAAAGTTATTTTAAAAGCAGATGTTAAAGGTAAAGGCAAGAAAGGCGATTTAATAGAAGTAAGCGAAGGCTATGGCAGAAATTTTTTACTTCCTCGTGGTCTTGCAGACCTTGCAACAGCTGATAATTTAAACTTAAAGCGTCAAGCTGATGAAGCTCAGGCTAGAAGAATTGCTCTTGAAAAGCAAGCTGCAAAGGATACCGCAGAAAAGCTAAAGGAATTAAAAGTTGAAATTCGTGCAAAAGGTGGTGCAGGCGGTCGTTTATTTGGTGCTGTAACCGCTAAGGAAATTTCAGAAGAGCTTAAAAAACAACATGGTATTGAAATTGCTAAGAATAAAATTGTACTTGATGAGCATATTAAGTCATTTGGTACTTACAATGTTAAGGCTAAGCTATACACTGAAATTACAGGCGAAATTCATGTGCAGGTAGTTGAAATCTAATTGTTTTAAGGGAATGGGCACACGCAGCATTTTTTTCGTGTACCCATTCTCCATTTTTAAGTTTAAAGGAAAAGTAAAAATGGACGAATTACTTTCAAGACAAATGCCACAAAGCACTGAGGCTGAACAGGCTGTTATTGGCTCTATGCTTATTGACCCTGAATGTGTGCCAACAGTCATTGAACAGCTAAGACCAGAGGATTTTTATATAGAAGAAAATCGCCGCATTTTTGAAACTATATACTCTATGTTTAATCATGCAATGAGAATTGATGCGGTTACTGTGCTTGACCAGTTGAAAAGTGCAGGTTTTTATGATGATGCAGGCGGTCGTGCATATCTTATGCAGCTTATGGAGCTTACCCCTACATCAGCAAATGTTAGAGAATATGCATCTATTGTTCGTGATAAAAGTATGTTAAGAGCTATTGCTATAGCTGGTGCAGAAATTGAAAGGCTTGCCCTTTCAGAAGAAGGTTCAGCTTCAGAGCTTGCCGAGCTTGCCGAACAAAAAATATATAATGTGCGTCAAGGTAGGGAAATAAAGGGTTTAAGCCATATTAAAAGTGTAATTATGGATTTATATGAACAGCTTGACGAAAGAAGCCGTTCAGATAGTGATATTTCTGGTATATCCACTGGATTTAGGGATTTGGATTATGCTTTAACCGGTCTTAATAAATCAGATTTAATTTTAGTTGCTGCTCGCCCTGGTATGGGTAAAACAGCTTTTGCTCTTAATATTGCACTTAATGCAGCAAAAGCGTCTAAAAAAGATGTGGTTGTGTTTCAGCTTGAAATGAGCAAAGACCAGCTTGCAAGCCGTTTTTTGGCAAGTGAAGCTCTTATAGAGTCACAAAAACTTAAAACTGGTAATTTAGGTGAAGATGATTGGATTAAAATAGCTCGTGCTACAAATGCACTTGCTAAAACCAAAATATATGTTGATGATAACCCTGCAATTACCGTTGCGGAAATTAAAGCAAAATGTAGACGTTTGGGCGATGGCTTAGGGCTTATTGTTATAGATTATCTTCAGCTTATGCAGTCTGGTAAAAAAAATGATAACCGTACACAAGAAGTAGCCGAAATATCTCGAAGTCTTAAAATTATGGCAAAAGAACTAAATGTTCCTGTTGTGTGTCTTTCTCAGCTTTCTCGTGCAGCCGAACAAAGGGCAGAGAAGAAACCTATTCTTTCAGATTTGCGTGAATCGGGTGCAATCGAACAAGATGCAGATATTGTTATGTTTATTTATCGTGATGATTATTATAATGATGAAAGTGAACATAAAAATGTAGCCGAAATTATTATCGCTAAAAATCGTCATGGTGCTACGGGTTCGGTTTATTTGCAGTGGATTGGTCAATATACAACTTTCTCAAGTCAGGATAGAATACATGGATAGTTTTTTAAAACAAGTCAAGGATAATATTGATAGATTTTCTATGCTAGAAGAAGATGAAAATGTGCTTGTTGGGCTTTCAGGCGGTGCAGATTCAGTAGCTCTTTTATTATCGCTTTATAAATTAGGTTATAAAGTTAAAGCTTGTCATTTAAATCACTGTTTGCGTAGTGATGAAGCGGATAGAGATGAGTATTTTTGTAAAAATCTCTGTGATAAGTTAAATATTGAGCTTGTTATAAAGCGTGAAAATATAGCTGAATACGCTAAAAGCTCCAAGCAAAGTATAGAAACAGCCGCAAGAGAAATAAGATACAAGTTTTTTGATGATGTATCTAATGGCTGTAAAATAGCAACTGCTCATACAGCAAGCGATACAATAGAAACTATGATTTTTCATCTTGCAAGAGGTACAGGACTTACAGGGCTTTGCTCAATACCGCCTGTTAGGGGTAAAATTATAAGACCGCTTATTTCACTAACAAGAGCAGAAATAGAAGATTTTTTGCAAAATATAAATCAGGATTTTGTAACAGATAGCACAAATTTAACCGATGATTATACAAGAAATAAAATCAGAAGTCAAATCATACCTGTGCTAAAAAATATAAATCCTCAAGCCGAAAAAGCGGCTGTAAATTTAGCGTTTAGACTTAGAGAAGAAGAAGATTTTTTGGAAACAACTGCTAAAGCTGAACTTGAAAGAGCTAAAACTAAAGATGGGTTTAAAGTGTGGGTTTTTAATAACACTGACAAAGCTATAAAACATAGAATGCTTAAAATGCTTTGTAAAAATGTTGGTGTTCCAATGCATGAATTTAACTCAAAACATATTTTAGCACTTGAAAGTTTGCTCAAAAACAATAATCCTTCAGCTAGAATTTCACTTCCAGCCGATTTTATTGCTAAACGTGAGTATGAAAATATTAAAATTGAGCGTAAAATAAATCAAAATTCACAGGAAGTTAAGGAAATTTTACTTGAAAATCTTATTGATAACGGGCAAAATATAAATGATGTAAACATCATCATTAAAAAACATAAAAAAAATTATCTTTTTTACAAAACATTCAATACTTTTTATGTTGACTGTGATACAATAGATATGCAATCTTGCGTTTTACGAAAAAGACAAACAGGCGACAAAATTCGCCTGAGTGAAAAGTCTGGAAGTAAAACACTAAAAAAACTACTAATAGAAAAAAAAATTCCAGCAGATAAACGTGATAAGCTAATTGTTATAGCTGATAAAAATGGTGTTATTGCAGTGCAAGATGTAGGTATTGATATCAGTAGAAAAGTAGCTGATGGCGAAATCCTGGAAATCAAAATTAAGGGGTAATCCAAAATGAAAAACGATATGAAAGAAATTTTATTCACAGAAGAACAGCTTTCTAACAAGGTTGCTGAATTAGGTGCTAGAATTACCGCTGATTATAAGGGAAAAAATCCGCTTATTATCAGTGTATTAAAGGGTAGTTATATTTTTATGGCTGACCTTACCCGTAAAATCGAAATCCCTTGCAATATTGATTTTATGGTTGTTTCTAGCTATGGAAGTGGCACTAAAACCAGCGGTGAAGTGCAGATTATTAAGGACATAGGTCAGAAAATAGAAGGTCGTGACCTTATTATTGTTGAGGATATATTAGATAGTGGTGTAACATTAAGCTATCTTATGAAAATCCTCAAGGCTCGTGGTGCTAACACTATTCGTTTATGCACTCTGTTAAGTAAGCCAGAGCGTCATAAAGTGGAAGTACCTATTGATTATTTAGGCTTTGAAATCCCAGATGAGTTTGTTGTGGGTTACGGTCTTGATTATGCAGAATGTTACCGCAACTTGCCTTATATTGGCATACTCAAACCGGAGGTTTATGGCGGATAAATATCAGTGTTTGCATTTTTTTGCAAATACTAAATACAGCTGATATATTTAATTTTAGCTGAGAAAAGGAAGGTGTCCCTGATTGAAAGGTAAAATGAAGGGCTTTGGCATTTATCTTATTATACTAATGTTACTGCTTGCAGTTGCTACTGCTGCTTTAACTCGTGAACAAGATGCTGCAAAGCCAAAATATTCTGATGTGCTTGATTACTTCAATAATAAGCAGGTTGCCGAATTCCAAATTGATGATAATGTGCTTAAAGCAACCCTTACAGATGGAAGTAAAATTCAGTACACAATCGCAAATTTAAACTGGTTTTACTATGATTTAGGTGAAACTATTTTAGAGCAGCAAAAAGATGGTACATTAAAGGAAGTTGATTACACTACCCGTGAAATCCCTTGGTGGATGGGTATGGTTCCTTATGCTATTATTCTTGTGCTGATGGGCTTATTCTGGTACTTTATGATGAATAAGCAAGATGGCAGCGGTCGTGGTCCTATGCAGTTTGGCAGAGCTAGAGCTAAACTTGCTCAGGACGATAAACGCAAGGTAACATTTAATGATGTAGCTGGTGCTGATGAGGAAAAGGCAGAACTTCAGGAAATTGTAGAATTTCTTAAAAATCCTAAGAAGTTCGTTGACCTCGGTGCAAGAATTCCTAAGGGTGTGCTACTTGTAGGCCCTCCTGGTACTGGTAAAACTCTGCTTGCTAAAGCTGTTGCTGGTGAGGCTGGAGTTCCTTTCCTGTCTATTTCTGGTTCTGATTTCGTTGAACTTTATGTCGGTGTTGGTGCTTCACGTGTACGTGACCTTTTCGACCAAGCTAAGAAAAATTCACCTGCAATCGTATTTATTGATGAAATTGATGCGGTAGGTCGTCAGCGTGGTGCTGGTCTTGGTGGCGGTCATGATGAACGTGAACAAACTCTTAACCAGTTACTTGTTGAGATGGACGGTTTTGGTGCTAATGAAGGCGTTATTATTATCGCTGCTACCAATAGACCAGATATTCTTGATAGAGCGCTTTTGAGACCAGGACGTTTTGACCGTCAAGTTTATGTAGGTGCTCCTGATGTAAAGGGCAGAGAACAAATTCTTCATGTTCATGCTAGAAATAAGCAATTTGACCCAGATGTTGACTTTAATTCTATCGCTAAGGGTACAGTTGGTATGACTGGTGCAGACCTTGAAAACTTACTAAATGAGGCTGCTTTACTTGCTGCTAGAAGAAACAAAAAGCTTATTACAAATGATGAAATTGAAGAGGCACTTCTAAAGGTTGAAATGGGACCAGAAAAGAAGAGTCGTGTTGTAAGCGAAAAGAAAAAGCGTATTGTTGCATATCATGAGGCAGGTCATGCTGTTGCCCATCATGCAATGGGTACTCTCGACCCAATTCATTATATTACTATCATTCCTCGTGGTGGTGCTGGTGGTTTCACTATGTGGCGTCCACAGGAAGAAGGCGGGCTTGAAACAAAGTCCTATTTTGAAGATAGTATTGTAACTGCTCTTGGTGGTCGTGTTGCTGAAAAACTTATCTTTAATGAAATTACAACTGGTGCATCTGGCGACATTCGTCAAGCTACCGCTATGGCTCGTGCGATGGTTGTTAACTATGGTATGAGTGATAAAATCGGCACCGTTGATTATGGTGATAGCGGTGAAGTATTTATCGGTCGTGACTTTGGTGCAACTCACAGTTATTCTGAAGATAAGGCTGCTGAAATTGATGCTGAAGTTCATCGTATTATTGATGAGGCATATAAACGCTGTACACAAATTCTAACTGACCATGATAAACAGTTACATGATGTTGCTGAATATCTGCTTCGCAATGAAACAATGGACGGCGATGTATTTGTTAAAATCTTTAATGGCGAATATGTGCCAGATAAGACTGCAACAGTTGCATCTGCTGAGGAATTAAACCGTACTCCAGAAGGTCTTGATGAAAAGAACCCTACTGATGAGCAGGTAAAAACAGAAGATAAAATATCTTTAGATAAAAAAGATAATGAATAATAAAAAATCCGCTGCTATGCAGCGGATTTTTTTAGCCTATGCCACCAAATATAATTCCAAGTATAACAACTAAAATTGCAATCGGCACATAAACATATTTTGCAAGAATATCAAATGCATTTGATATAGCTTTTGCTCTGCCGATTTGAAGTTCTTCTTTGATTTTTTTAGTGCCAAGCACCCAAAAGATAACAATAGCACCCAAAGCAGCACCGATTGGAACAATATATATACTTACTATATTCATCCAGTTATTTAGCTTGCTTTCTTCTTCAATAAATAAGCCTGCCATAAATACTATTGCACCAACAGCTATAACAGCTAGATTTCTAGGCATTTTTAAATGCTTTTGGGCAGCTTCTGCACAAACTTCAAACATATTTGCAAGTGAAGTTATACCTGCAAATAATACTGAGATAAAGAATAAAATTGCAAATAATCTACCAGCTGGCATTTGCTGAAACACACGAGGTAAAGTATGGAAAATAAGTGGTGGGCCAGCTGCTGGGTCAAGACCAAAGGCAAACACCGCAGGAATTACAGCAAAACCTGAAACCATAGCTGCACAGGTATCTAAAAATGATGTCATACCCGCAGCATGAAGAATGTTTTCCTTTTTGCTTAGATATGAACCATAAATAATCATTCCTGAACCGGTTACAGAAAGAGAGAAAAATGCCTGTCCCATTGCCATAATCCAAGTTTGAGGATTTGCAAGATATTCCCATTTTGGAATAAGCAAATATTTATAGCCTTCAAGTGCATTTGAATTTAAAAATGCAACTCTAACAGCTACTATTACAAATAATACAAAAAATGTAGGCATCATAATTTTATTTACTTTTTCAATGCCTTCAGATATACCGCCAATTAAAATTATTATTGTTATAATAACTACTGCCAAATGCCATGGAATACTTCCGAAATCGCCTGTCATATTAGCAAAGGCGGTTTCTGGTACTTCAGTCATAAGTGAACCAGTAACTGATGCAAAAAATGTACGAAGTACCCAACCTACAATTACAGAATAGCCGATTGCTATACCCATTGAACCTAAAAGGGGTATTGCACCAAGAAATGCACCACCTTTTTTACCTCTGCTTTTAAGTGAATAATCATATGAGCCAATAGGCCCTGTTCCTGTAAGTCTGCCAAATGCAAATTCACCTGAAAGACCTATGCTACCAAATAAAATTACAAATAAGCAATATGGTATAAGAAAAGCAGCTCCACCATATTGACCGGTTTTGTATGGAAACATCCAGATATTGCCCATGCCAACGGCTGAACCTACAGCCGCTAAAACAAAGCCAAGCTTACTGGAGAACGTTCCATTTTGATTTTCATTTTTCATTTTCTCCTCCAAGTTATTATCGTATGTTTAGTTATTATAGCATAATTTTAATCTGCTAACAATTAAAAATAAATTTTATTTTAAATAGCATTTTGTACTCATAAAAAATAGTAAAAATTAGATAATATATGCAAAATAAATGTGTATTACAAAAAAACAAAAAGCTTTTTGTAAAAACGTTAAAATTTATCAATTTTACCATTGCAAATTGTTAAAACCTATGATACGATTATAAGGCTTGAAAGACATATGTATTTTTCAGGAGGACAAAATATGGATACAGATACTAAATATTATCTGGTAGAACGCACTTTATTACCTGAGGTTTTTCGCAAGGTTGTTAAGGCGAATGCGGCACTCCATACAGGGCGTGTAAAAACCGCAAGTGAAGCTGCACAAAGTGTCGGGCTTTCTCGAAGTGCGTATTATAAGTACAAAGATGGTATTAGACCATTTTATGAAGCAGCCCATAACAGGACTATCAATTTTCATTTAATGCTTATTGATAGACCAGGGGTGCTTAGTAATATTTTAGGGCTTTTTGCCCGTGTAGGTGCTAATGTACTTACAATAAATCAGTCCATTCCTATTGGTGGTCAAGCGGCCGTTACTATTGCGGCTCGCACCGCTGAAATGAAATGCACAGTAGAGTCACTTATGGAACGTGCACAGGCTTTAGATGGTGTGCTTAGAGTTGTGATTTTAGCAAGTGAGTAATTGAAAAATTGGAGGAAAGATAGTATGATTAAAGTAGCAATATTAGGTCATGGTACAGTTGGTTCTGGCGTTTATGAAGTGTTTGATATGAATGCTGGAAAAATTGCTAAGGCAGTAGGTCAGCCAGTCGAAGTTAAATATGTGCTGGATTTGCGTGATTTTTCTCATCTGCCTTATGGTGATAAGTTTGTTTCTGATTTTTCAATTATTGAAAATGACCCAGAAGTTACAGTCGTTGCGGAAGTTATGGGCGGTGTTGGTGCTGCCTATGAGTTTACTAAACGTTGTCTTATGGCTGGTAAAAGCGTTTGTACATCAAATAAAGAGCTTGTAGCAACAAAGGGTGATGAACTGCTTAAAATCGCTGAAGAAAATAATGTAAACTATCTATTTGAAGCATCTGTTGGCGGTGGTATTCCACTTCTCCGCCCAATGATGCAGTGCTTAGCTGCTAATGAAATTTTAGAAATTTGTGGTATCTTAAATGGTACAACTAACTATATTTTAACACAAATGATTCAAAATGGTGTTGCATTTGAGGACGCTTTAAAACAGGCTCAGGCTAACGGCTATGCTGAAAAAGACCCAACTGCTGATATTGAAGGTCATGACGCTTGCCGCAAAATCAGCATTTTATCTGACCTTGCTTTTGGTGACAAGTTTAATCCAGATGAAGTGCCTTGTGAGGGCATTACTAAAATCACACTTGAGGATATTAAGCAAGCTGAAAAGCTAGGTTATGCTGTAAAACTTATCGGTCGTGCAGTTAAATGTGATGATGGTAAGGTGTATGCTTATGTAGCTCCTCATTTAATTGACAAACATCACCCTTTAGCATCTGTTGAAGATGTATTCAATGCTATTATGATTGATGGTAATGCAACTGGTGATGTAATGTTCTATGGTAAGGGTGCAGGTAAACTTGCTACTGCATCTGCTGTTGTAGCTGATATGATGGACTCTATCGCTCACAGCGAAAAACGTCGTGATGTATCATGGGGCAGTGGTGAAAAACATCTGCTTAAATCAATCGACACACTTTCTAGCAAATGGTATGTGCGTATGCAAGGTGAGCAGGGCAAGATTATGCCAGAAATGACAACAGCGGAAGCAAATAAGCAATTTGCACAAGCTGAGTCTTGTATGCGTATTCTATAATACAGGAGATTAAAATGATTGAGGTAAAAGTCCCAGCAACCAGTGCAAATATGGGTTCAGGTTATGACTCTATAGGTATTGCACTGAATTTATATAATATTATTAAAATGGAAGAGTCAGATTGCATTGATATAAGTGATGTTTCTGGTGCTGATATTCCAATGGACGAGAACAATCTTATCTATCAATGTGCAAAAAAAGTTTATGATATTTGCGGAAAACCACTCAAAGGTATGAAAATTATTGAGCAGTGTGACATTCCGCAAACAAGAGGTTTAGGCTCGTCATCAGCTTGTACAGTTGCAGGTATTTTAGGTGCTAATGCTCTTTTAGGTAACCCGCTAGATAGAGAAAGTATGATTGACCTTGCAGCTAATATTGAAGGTCACCCTGATAATTCTACACCTGCTATTTTAGGCGGTTTTTGTGTCGCTCTTTTAGAGTATGGCAAGGTGTGGAGTGTTCGAGTGCCTATGAACGGAAAAGTTGAATTTATAACTTTTATCCCAGATTTTGAGCTTTCAACTGAAAAAGCTCGTGCGGCACTTCCTAAAACCATTGCTCATCATGATGCAGTGTTTAACTTATCCCGTGCAGCTTTGCTTGCAGGCAGTCTTACAACTGGTAAGCTAGAAAATTTAGGTGTAGCAGTGGGTGACTGTCTGCACCAGCCTTATAGATTTGATTTAATTCCAGATGGTCGTGAACTTGTACACGCTGCTAAAGCTATGGGTGCACTTGGTACTTTTATCTCTGGTGCAGGTCCATCTATAATCGCAGTTGTAGATGCACATGACAAAACATATCTTTCTCGTGCGGAAATGTATTGTCAGCAACATTTTCCACATTGGAAACCTATTCGCCTTGTGTGTGATGAAGTCGGTGCAGTTGTAACCAAGATTAAATAACTTTGCTTTTTACCCTTTGGGGTTTATAAGGAGGAAAATATATAAATGAGTCTTATTGTTCAGAAGTTCGGTGGAACATCTGTTGCCAACACCGAGCGTATTTTCAATGTAGCAGATATTGCAACATCTGCTTATAAGGCGGGCAATCAAGTAGTAGTAGTTGTATCTGCTCAAGGTGATACAACAGACGATTTAATTGAAAAGGCAGCTCAAATTAATGACCGCCCATCAAAGCGTGAAATGGACGTACTTTTATCAACTGGTGAAATGATTTCTATGTCACTGCTTGCTATGGCAATCCAAAAAATGGGCTATCCTGTTATCTCTCTTACCGGTTGGCAGGCTGGTATTAAAACAGATATAAATTACTCAGAAGCTCGTATACGTAAGGTGACCGCTGAGCGTATTCGCTCTGAATTAGATAGAAACCGCATTGTCATTGTTGCAGGTTTCCAAGGTATTAACAAACAGGACGATATCACCACTTTAGGTCGTGGCGGCTCTGATACAACTGCTGTTGCAATCGCTGCTTCACTTGGTGCTGACTTATGTCAGATTTACACAGATGTTGATGGTGTTTATACAGCTGACCCAAGAATTGTGCCTAATGCTAAAAAGTTATCCACCATCACTTATGATGAAATGTTAGAGCTTGCAAGCCTTGGTGCACAAGTGCTTCACAATCGCTCAGTTGAAATGGCTAAGAAATATAATGTTGATTTGGAGGTTGTATCCAGCTTTACCCGCAACGAGGGTACAAAAGTCAAGGAGGGTTCAAACATGGAGAAAATGAATGTAAGCGGCGTTGCTCGTGACAATAACTGTGCTAGAATTGCGATTATTAACCTGCCTGATGAACCAGGTGTGGCTTTCCGCACATTTGCACTACTAGCTAAATATAAAATAAATGTTGATATTATTCTACAATCTGTAGGTCAAGACCATAAAAAGTCTATTACTTTTACAATTCCTCAAAGCAGTGTAGAAGAAACAGAACGTATTCTGCGTGAAAATAAAGACCAACTCGGCTTTGAAGATATCTCTGTTAATACCGCTGTTGCTAAGGTTTCTATTGTTGGTGCTGGTATGGCATCTAATTCTGGTGTTGCGGCTAAGATGTTTGAAGCTCTGGCTTCTGTTGGTATCAATATCCGTATGATTTCCACTTCTGAAATTAAAATTTCTGTACTTATCAACGAGGAAGATTCTGAAAAGGCTGTTAAAGCTATCCATGATAAGTTCTTTAATGCATAAAATTACACAGATATCGTCTGTGACAAAGTGCGATTTTTTCGGCGTGTTCCATTGTATGGAGCACGCCATTTGTGTTATAATACAATCTGTGTAATATAATACGGAGTTGAATAAATATATGTTTGATAAAAAACAGAAAAACAACACTCCACAGCAAGACAATATGCTTATAGAAGGTAGAAATGCTGTAAGTGAACTTATTAAATCTGGTCAGGCTGTGGATAAGCTGTTTGTAGCTGAGGGTGCACACGGTAGAATGAGTGATGTTATCGCTCTAGCTAAGACAAGAGGCATACCAGTTACAATTTGTGACCGCCGTAAACTAGACAGCATGAGCCAAACAGGTAACCACCAAGGTGTTATCGCTCAAGCTGCTGCACAGGATTATGTTTCTTTAGATGAGCTTTTTGAACGTGCAGAACAAAAAGGTGAAAAACCTCTATTTGTTATCTGTGATGGCTTGGAAGACCCTCATAATTTAGGTGCTATTGTCCGTTCTGCTGAGGCTGCGGGTGCTCATGGAATTATTATTCCTAAACGTAGAGCAGTGGGATTAACAGGTATTGTTGCAAGAGCATCTGCTGGTGCACTTTCACATATGCCTGTTCATAAAGCTACAAACCTTTCAAGCACCATTGATGAAATAAAAAAACGTGGTGTTTGGGTTTATGGTGCTGAGGCTGATGGTACAGTTGACCTTTATAAAGCTGATTTTGCAGATGCAACTGCTATTGTTATCGGTTCAGAGGGTAGCGGCATAAGTCGCTTAATCCGTGAAAAATGCGATTTTATTGTTAGCATTCCAATGCGTGGACAGGTTAACTCATTAAATGCATCAAATGCAGCTGCTATTTTACTTTATGAAGCTGTTCGCCGCAGAATTTAATTTAAAAGGAGGATTTTGATATGAGCGATAAGTTAATCGACACTCAAGAGCTTAATGATATACGTCGTATGCTCGGTGAAGAACCAAACGAAGATAATTTATCAAATATTCCGACTGTAGAGAAAAATAATACAGATTCATTTGATTTAAATGATATTTTAGCTGAGGTAAGCGGTGTTGTTGACCAAACTAAAAAAAGCACAAGTTCATCTTCACCATCTCAGCGTTCTCAGCGTGTTAAAACCAGAATGTCAGGCGGTACAGCTAATATTCCTCGTATAACTGGTACTATTCAGCCTGGAACTGGCAGAATTTCAACTGGTACAGGTCGTATTCCAAAGGTAAACGGCAGAGTTAGCAGCGACAGCGGTCGTGTATCTCAGTCAACAGGTCGATTTTCTCAGGCAAGCCAGAGAATACCTCGCATTCCTGGTGTAGACCCTATGGAAGTTGAGATGAATATGCGTAAAATGGCTGATGAGCAAGCAAGACACCTAAAACAACTTGCAACTGAAGCCGCTGAAGAACAGGAAAGAGAACGCAGAATGTCCCGAAAAGAGCGTAGAAAGCTTGAAAAAGAGCGTCGCATGGAAAATGAACGTATGCTCGATAAAGAGGACGAAATCGAAATCCGTAATCCTAGAGAGGCTCTTAAGTATTGCAGACGTAGAGCAAAAAACCTTGCAAGACGCAGTTTGTTGGTTTTTATCTTAGCGGTTATAGCAATATATATAACAGTGGCTAGTGGTATGGGGCTTCCTCTGCCATCTATGTTAAAATATGCTGAGCATACATTCCTTACTGTTATGACTATGATGCTTCTTGAATTTTTTGCAATGTTTATCGGTTTGGATATTGTGGGAAATGGTATCTACAATCTTTTAAAGGGTAGACCAGATAGAAGTACACTGGTTGTTTTCTCTTTGGTAGCTTCTCTACTTCATGGTATGACAATCATTTTATTTAAAAATAACGCTTGGATGCCTTATTGTGCTGTAAGTATGGTTTTATTATTTGCTCAAATGCAAGAAGAAAAGTCGCTTATGTCAGGTCGTTATCGTGCTTATAAAGCCGCAGCTCTTGGAGACCGTCCAACAGGTATTTATGCACATTCAGACACTAAAGATAGAACTCGTCGTGCAGTTAAATACCGTATGCATAGCGTTGATAACTTTTTAAGAGAAATGGAACGCACAGATACTGTGCAAGTTTTTGAAAGAATTTATACACCTATTGCAATTTTAGCTTCTATAGCTTTTTCTGTTATGGCTGCAGTAGCTGCAAAAGATTGGGTTCGTTTCTTCTGGGCTTTCTCTGCTATTATGTCTATATCTGCACCACTTGGTATATTATGTTCATTCGGAACATCTTACAAAAATATATCAAGAAAGTTACTTTCAGAAGGTGCTGCCATAGCGGGTGCTAATCATGCACAGCATCTTTGCAAAACTAGACAGGCTGTTATGCGTGACTCAGATTTTTACCCAGCTGGTTCTATTGTTATAGATGAAATTAAAAACTATGGTAACTATACAACAGAAAAGCTTTTAGCTTATGCGTCTTCTGTAACTGCCAATAATAATCTTGAAATAGGTCGAGTGCTTGCAGAGGCACTTCGTGAACAGTTTGGTAGACCAGTAAAGGCAAATAATATTGTGTATTATGAGTCTGGCGGCATGTCTGCTGATATTGGTACAGATAATGTTATGGTTGGTACAGCGGCATTCTTAAGCAAGCTTGGTATTAGTCAGCCTGATGAATACACTATTTCTAACAGTGTTTATGTTGTTATTAATAGCCAGATTGCAGGTGAAATAGTTATGAGCTATCACCCAACTGCACAAACATATGGTGCAATTCATACCATGACTAGAGTAAAAAAATATCCTGTTATATCTGCTCAAGATTTCAATATTTCTCCTGCTATGGTTGAAAGTATGTTTGAAGTTAAAAAAGGTGAAGTTGGCTCAATAGATGCACAGCGTATTGATGAAGTAAATAATATTAAATATGTTCAAAATGACAAAGTAAGTGCACTTCTTTCAAAAGATGGTGCTATGCCTTTTGCGATTGTGCTTCAATCTGCCGAGCGTTTAGTAACTTCATTAAAAGCAAATTTATTTATTGGTACTGTCGCTGGTATCGCAGGTATGCTCTTAATGTTTTATTTAACATATAAGGGTGCTGCTGAGGCGGTTGAACCTAAAAATGTGCTTATTTATTTACTGCTTTGGTACCTGCCAACTTTTGCTGTAAACACTTCAACAAAAATTAGTTATTAAAAAATAAAATTTTTAGTCCACTGAAAAACTGTGAAAATGTTTTCAGTGGATTTTTTATACTTTTTTTGCTCTTTAGTCGTATTGCTGTAAAAAAACATAGCTTTTTGCGAAAAATTTTACTTATTGTTAAGATACACAAAATAATATTTGCAATTAGCGTGAATATAGTGTATAATAACAAACATAGAGAGAGCCTAAAGCAAAAACTGCTTTAGAGCGTCTTATACAATGACAAGCAGGAGCGTGTGAAATATGGCAACATATCCAGTTAATGAGTTGAGAAATGTCTGCGTGATGGGACACGGTGGCGACGGTAAGACCTCCCTTGTTGAGAGCCTACTGTTCACCGCTGGCATGATTGAAAGAGAAGGCAAAGTGCCTGAAGGAAATACTGTTTGTGATTTCGACGCAGAAGAAATTAAACGTCAATTTTCAATTTCTACAGCTGTTGCACCTATTGAGTGGGAAGGCTGTAAAATAAATCTATTAGATACCCCAGGTTTCTTCGATTTTGAGTCTGAAGTGCGTCATGCACTTAGAGTTTGTGACTCTGCTCTTATTGTTGCAACTGGTAAAGCAGGTCCAGGAGTTGGCACTGAAAAGGCTTGGAAACGTGCAGCGGAAAAAAATATGCCTCGCATGTTCTATATATCCAAAATTGATGAGGAAAATTCCGATTATTACACAGCATTACATAAATTACAAAAACAGTTTGGTGTGTCTGTCTGCCCAATAGTTGTGCCAATTTTTGAAGGTAATCGTGATACAGTTGGTATTGTTGACTGTGTAATTCGTAAGGCTTACAAAATGGACGGTACTACTCGTGTGGAAATTCCTATTCCTGAAAATATGGTTGAGCGTATCAACCAGCACCGTGCAGCTCTTTGTGAAAACGTTGCAGAGCTGTCAGAGGAGCTTATGGAACGTTATTTTGCAGGTGAGGAATTCTCAGATGAAGAACTAATTGCAGGTATTCGCCAAGGTGTTCGTGACCTTGTTATTGCACCTGTATTCTGTGGTACAGCGGCTACTGGTATCGGTTCTTATGCTATGCTAAAGGGTATTGCTGATTATATGCCATCACCTGATGAGTCACCAGTTCAAGTTTGTGAAGATGAAAAGGGCGAGCTTGTTGAAATTAGCTGTTCACCTAATGGTTCTACATGTGCATATATCTTTAAAACAATCGCTGACCAATACGGTAGATTTTCATATTTTAAAGTTATGTCTGGTACTGTTACCAAGGATATGACTTTAGTTAATAAACGTGCTGATGCAAATGAAAAACTAGCTCATATTTACAGCGTTTGCGGTAAAAAGACTAAAGAAGTTGATGAAATCGGTTGTGGTGACATTGGTGCAGTAGCTAAACTTATTACAACTAAAACCGATGATACATTATCAATGTCAGTGCGTAAGGTTAGCTTAGAAGGCGTTGAAATTCCTAAGCCTTGCTATACACAGGGTATTGAGCCAACTTCTAAAAATAATGAAGAAAAAATGTCTACAGGTCTTGCAAAGCTCAAAGATGAAGACCCAAGCTTTGAAACTCATTATGATACTGAAACAAAGCAGATGCTAATTTCTGGTGCAGGTGATATTCATCTTGATGTTATCTGTTCTAAGCTTAAAAATAAATTTGGTGTGGAAGTTAAACTTTCTAAACCTATTATTCCATATCGTGAAAAAATCCGTAAAAAGGTTTCTGTTGAAGGTAAACACAAGAAACAATCTGGTGGACATGGTCAATATGGTCATGTAAAAATGGACTTTGAACCATATGCTGAGGGTGATTATGCATTTGCAGAAAAAATCTTTGGAGGCTCTGTTCCAAAGAATTTCCACCCAGCAGTAGATAAAGGTATCCGTGAAGCTATGGAACATGGTGTTCTAGCTGGTTATCCAATGGTAGGATTAAAGGCTACTTTAACAGATGGCTCTTATCATGATGTTGACTCTAATGAGCTTTCATTTAAAATGGCTGCAAAACTCGCTTATAAAGCAGGTATACCACAGGCTTCTCCTGTGCTGTTAGAGCCTATTTGCTCTATGAAGGTTATTATTCCAGACCAGTACATGGGTGATGTTATTGGTGATTTAAATAAGCGTAGAGGTCGTATTATGGGAATGAACCCAACACAGGACGGCTGTCAAGAAATTCTTGCTGAAGTCCCTATGGCTGAAACATCAGATTATGCTATAACACTTCGCTCTATGACTCAAGGTCGTGGTGCATTTGAGTCTGAATTCGAGCGTTATGATGAAGCACCTCCAATGGTTCAGGAAAAAGTAATTGCAGATAATAAGGCTAGACTTGAAGCACTAGATTAAGACCACTTCTGCTTGTTTGCATTGTAATAAAGAAGGGACACTTCCATTTGGAAGTGTCTTTTCTAATCAAATATTTTAGTTCTAAATGTCAAACGTTCTACATATTATTTAATATGTGATACTACGGGAGGACGTTTGATCATGATAGTTTGTGTTACTAAGCTTAATTTAAAAAAAGCTGCTGTTGGCGTAGTTATATTAGCAGCTGTTATTCTAGGAGTATCAACTCTTAGAGGACAAGATGAGATTTTACAATCGGTAAGCACAGCAAGTGCTGTTTCACTTGATGAAAAATTGGATAGTATAGAAAAGCAAGTTAGTTTGTTAAAAGGTTTTGGCGTTGAAGTAGATGAAAAACCCATAACTCAAACAGAGGTACAAATACCTAATGAGTTTGATGAAACATATTTAAATTATAATGAGCTACAAAAACAGCAAGGCTTAGACCTAGAAAAGTATAAAGGTAAGCGGGCTATGCTTTATGTTTATCGAGTGAAAAATGATGAAAGCGGAACGCAAAATGTGACTGCAAGTATAGTAACTTATAAAGATAAGCTTATTGCAGCAGACGTTTGTGTGCCTGAACAAAATGGACTTTTACGACCGATTATAAATAATGAATTATAATTAGCAAGTACATAAATTATTTTTAGTATTAAAATAACACAAAAAAGCAGTTTTATGGTTAGTTTGCACTATGAAACTGCTCTTTTTTTACTTAAAAGAATAAAAGGAAAAATTCACTAATGATAGCCTAAGATAAAGCTTTTTTTTGGTTTTTTTAGCTATACCTATTGTGCAAATTGCGAAAAAGTGTTACTCTATATTTATCTAGTATGGACGGGAGGAATAAAATGGCAAAGGAGCGTCTTGATAAAGCACTTGCGTCTGTAGGGTGTGGCAGCCGCAAAGAAGTCGGATTTATTATAAAATCGGGCAGAGTTGCGGTGAACGGTCAAATTGTAAAAGACCCTTCGGTTCGTGTAACCCCTTCAGAGGACAAGCTAACTTTAGATGGTAAAGACCTTCGCTGGAAAATTGGACGCTATTATATGCTTAATAAACCACCAGATTTAGTTTCTGCATGTGTGGATAATTTGCATGAAACTGTGCTTTCAGTGTTTCCACAATCACAAAGGCGTGGACTTTTTCCAGTAGGTAGACTTGATAAAAATACAGAAGGTTTGCTTATTATCACTGATGACGGTGGTTTTTGTCATGCACTTATGTCCCCAAAACGTCATGTAAGTAAAGTTTATGAGGCTTTAGTGGAGGGAAAGTTCGACTTAAATGCACAGGAAAAATTTAAAAAAGGGCTTGTACTTGCAGATGATACAGCATGTCTTCCAGCAGAGCTTGTTGTTTTAGGTGAGGAAAACGGTTTAACTAAAATAAGAGTTACTTTGCATGAGGGAAAACATCATCAGGTAAAACGTATGGTCGCAGCTGTTGGCGGTCATGTCGAGTATTTAAAGCGTATTTCAGTAGGTGGTTTAAAACTCGATGAAACACTTAAAATAGGTGAGTATAGGGAACTTACAGATGATGAAGTTAACATGCTGAAAAATGAAGCTAAAGCAAATGTTACAAACAAAAAATGAGCATATAAAATTTATTTGTAAAAAAAATCAAAAAAACTTAAAAAATATATACAAAAATTAAAAAACTTGTGGTATAATTTTTACAAATGACAGAATAAAGTTTTGACATCTTGTGCAAAATGTCAAATAAATCTAATATCCGTCTTTTATATATGATGGGGATTAAAAAGTTTTTTTAATAAACTTGAAAGGAAAGGTGACTCAAATGGCCTCCAGATTGTTTCAGTCTATTATTCTTCAAATGAAAGATACCGTCGACCGTACTATTGGTATGATTGACGCTACAGGTTCTGTAATCGCCTGCACTGACCTGCCACGAATTGGCGAAATGCGTGAAGATGCTGTGACCGAACTCGGATATGTTGGAGATATGGTGCGTTTCGGTGGTTATACCTACCGTACAGTTTCCGACAGGTCTAGCCGCTTTGAATACGCTGTTTTTGTTCAGGGTGAAGATGAGCTTGCTCGCTCCGTTTGCTCTATGGCAGCTGTTGCAGTTAATAATATTAAAACTCTTTATGATGAAAAGCATGATAAGGCTACATTTGTTAAAAATATCATCTTAGATAATATCCTTCCGGGTGATATCTATATTAAATCAAGAGAACTGCATTTTGGTAATGATGTTCCAAGAGTTGTTTTTTTAGTTCATCAGCTAGAACGTGCAGATGTTGCAGCTATTGATGTTATAAGCGGTTTATTCCCAGATAAGCAAAAAGACTTTGTTCTTCATATCAGCGAAAGTGATATTGTTGTTGTTAAGGAAGTTAAGGCAAACAGCGACAACAAGGAGCTTGTAAAATGTGCTAAGGCTATTGAAAATGCACTTAATAGCGAGCTTTTAATTAAGTCTATTATCGGTATAGGTTCTGTTGCAACTCAATTAAAGGATATTGCTAAATCATTTAAAGAAGCTCAGGTTTCCATTGAAGTTGGAAGCGTATTCGATACAGAAAAGGCTATTGTTAGCTATGAAAATCTTGGTATTGGTCGTTTGATTTACCAGTTACCTACAACACTTTGCGAAATGTTCCTAAATGAAGTGTTTAAAAAAGGCTCTATCGACTCTTTAGACCAAGAAACACTTTATACTATTCAGAAATTCTTTGAAAATAACCTAAATGTTTCTGAAACTTCAAGAAAGCTCTTTGTTCACCGTAATACTCTTGTTTACCGCTTAGAGAAAATTAAAAAACTAACTGGTCTTGACCTTCGTGAATTTGACCATGCTATTGTATTTAAAGTAGCTCTAATGGTTCGTAAGTACCTTGAAAGCCGTGAGGAAGGTCGTATGTAATACGGTGACAAAATGGAAACATTACCCGAAAAACGACAAAAATAACCGTTTTATGCAACAATTTGACCATAGTAAATATGTGAAAAATTTATGTATAACGGGAAATGTTCTGGAAATTTAAAAAAGAATGTGGTATAATAGCTTAGAGTAGCTATTATACCATTTTTTTGTATATTTAGTTGCTTAATCGGTAGATTTCAGTTTAAAATCCAGATAATTAACTGAAATACAAGGAGGTTTCACACTGCCGTGATAAGAATGAGCGACGTCAGCATGGAATATGATAACGGTGTCCGTGCAGTAAAAAAAGCGACGCTGCGAATTGACGAAGGGGAATTTGTATTTTTAGTCGGTCCATCTGGTTCGGGTAAATCAACTCTTATAAAATTATTAACTGGAGAGGTAAAACCTACCTCTGGTCGTATTGTTGTTAATAACTACAATATTGGTGCAATAAAAAAACGAGAAATCCCTTATTTACGTCGTACTTTGGGCGGTGTTTTTCAGGATTTTCGCCTGATTGAGAAAAAAACTGTATATGAAAATGTTGCATTTGCTATGCGTGCTGTTGGTGCGAAAAATCGTGCAATCCGAAAACGTGTACCTTATGTGCTTGACCTTGTAGGTCTTAGTGAAAAAGCTGATACTCGTCCACTTGAATTATCTGGTGGCGAACAACAACGTGTTGCTATCGCTAGAGCGTTGGTAAATAACCCTCGTTTGATTATCGCTGATGAGCCAACTGGTAACTTAGACCCTGTAAGGTCTTATGAGCTTATGACGCTCTTTGAAAAAATTAATGAACTTGGCACTACTATATTAATTGTTACACATGAAAAAGAACTTGTAGATGAGTTTGAAAAACGTGTTATTATGATTGATAATGGTGAAATCGTAAGTGATGCAACAGGTCGTTATTATGCTGATGATGAGTATTATGACGATGACTACATAGAAGAACAGGTTCAAGAGAATATTGATGAGCAACCTAAGGTATTACAGCCAGAAGATGCTGCAAATGCTACGCTTACTATGCTTTTTGAGCGTTTAAACGCTAAAAAAACAGAAGAACCAACAAAAGAAGAAATGACTCAAGATACAAAACCAATATCAAATGATATTGAAATTACAAGTCAAACTGCTTTATTATCATCAGATGATGATACTATGAATGATATTCAAAAACAGGCGGCACAAGATATTGTACTACATATGGAAAGTAAACAAGATTATAAGGCTAATGAGATTGAAACTGAGCAGCCAGATATTACTGAAATAGTTAATAATTCTGAAACTGAACAGCAAGAAGTTAGTCAGCCTGAAGTTAGCAATCCTGAAACTGAGCAGCAGGAAGTTAGTCAGCCTGAAGTTAGCAATCCTGAAGCTGAACAGCCAGAAGTTAGCCAGCATGAAGTTGATAATTCTGAAGCTGAACAGCCAGAAACTAATCAGCCTGAAGTTAATGACAGTGACAAGCCAGAAAATAAATCTCAACAAGCTGAAAATCCTACTAAAGAACAAATGCCAAATTTATCTCAGTTTTCTAATCGTGTTGGTATGAATACGGCTATGATGAGCCGTAAACAACCACAAAGAGTAAAAACAAGTGTGGGAAGTGTAGATGCGTCGCTTGAAGAGCTTATACAGCGTTTTGAGCAGCGTGTAGGTATAAAAGATAATAATAAAGAACAAGCAGGTGGAGAAACAGAAAATGAGCAGAAAAACGCAGAAACCGAAGCGTCGCAACAGTAAGACTGGAATAAGTTATTTCTGGTCAGAAGGTATTCATAATATCTTTTTAAATGGATTTATGAGCTTTGCTGCGGTCACTATTATTTTAGCTTGCCTTTTAATCACCGGTAGTATTGTACTTATTTCCTATAATGTAGACCTCAATATTAAAAACTTACAAGAAGATAGCGAAATTATGCTATTTATTGATGAGTCAGTTACAGATGAGCAAGCCGTTAATATGAAAAGTGAGCTTGAAAAGATTAAAAATGTAAATACCGTTCAATTCCAGTCAGCGGAGGAGTCACTAGATGACCTTCGTGACCAGCTCGGCTCTGATAGTGATATATTAGATGGTTATAATTCAGATAACAATTTTATGAGAAATGCTTATCGCATTACTCTTAAAAATCTGGAAAGTGCAGAGCAGACAAGTGAACAAATTAGAAAAATAGATGGTGTGGCTAAGGTGGTAATACAAGAAACCACTATGCAAATGCTTGTAAATGTTCAAAATGTATTTAGAATAGTTTCATTTACTCTTATTGCTGCCTTAGGTGCTATATCTATTGTTATTATTGCAAACACTGTAAAGCTTGCAATGTTTGCAAGACGTGAGGAAATCGCAATAGAAAAAATGGTTGGTGCTACAAACTGGTTTATCCGTTGGCCATTTGTAATTGAAGGTATGGTTTTAGGCTTTATCTCTGGCGGTTTAGCGGCTCTTGCTGAATGGGGCATTTATGAGAAACTCGTTCAAACGGTTACAAGTGCTATTCCACAGTTTGAAATGGCTCAATTCCATGAGTTCGGTACAGCTTTGATACTTATTTTCCTAGGTGCAGGTATTATTATAGGTGTTGGCGGTGCAGTTTTATCTATGCGTCGTTTCCTTGATGTTTAATTTTATTGAAAGGATTTTTGTATGTTAAGTAAAAAAGCAGTTCGTGTAGTTTCTGTTGTAATTGCCATTGCATTACTTATAACAATGGTAGCAGGTGGATTGATTTCAATTATGAGCACTGCAAGTGCGGCTTCAGTATCTGAGCTTCAAAGTCAGCTATCTGATATTGAAAGCCAAAAGAAAGAACTTCAGTCCGTACTAAATAGCTTAGAAGGTGAGATTGAAAACACAACCGAAAAAATTACTGTTTTGACCGACCAAATAGAGGTAACAAAGAGCGATATCCAAAAAACTGAAGAAATTATCGAAAGCTATGATGAACAAATTGCCGATAAAGAAGTCGAAATAGAAGAAGCTCAGGTTAAACTTGATGAGCAAACCGAGCTTTTTGAAACTCGTATGCGTGTTATGTACGAAAATGGCAATCAAATCGGCTATCTTGATGTTGTTTTAGGCTCAAAAAGCTTTTCAGATATGCTTTCCAGACTGGAAGTTGTAAGCGAAATCATGCAAAGCGATAAAAAAATCGTAAATGATTATAAGCAGGCTAAAGCAGACCTTGAAGATGCTAAACAGGCTTTAATTGATAGCCAAAATGAACAGAAAGCTTATAAAGAGTCACTTGAGGAAAAAAATGAAACCTTAGAAACTCAAAGGGAAGAACTTCAAACAACTAAGGCAAAGCTTGAAGATGATGCTGATAAGGCTGATGCTGAAAAAGCAGCGTTAGAAGCTGAAAAGCAAGCTATAAGAGATGAGATTGCAGAAATCTCAAGAAAGAGTGCAGAAGAAGCTGCAAAGAAAGCTCAACAGCAGCAACAATCTAACTCATCATCAAATAATAGCAGCGGTGGCGGTTCTTCAGTTCCAAGTGGTAGCGGTACTATTTCAGTATGGCCTGCACCATCTTATGTAAGAATTAGTAGTGGATTTGGTTCCAGAGGTGCTCCTACTGCTGGTGCAAGCACTTATCATAAAGGCGTTGACCTTGCAGGACCTTCAAATTCTGCTATTGTAGCTGCCGGCTCAGGTACAGTAGTTAAGAGTTATTACTCTTCTTCTTATGGTAACTATGTAGCTATTGACCATGGTGGCGGTATTGTTACAGGTTATGCACATATGAATAGTCGTTCGGTATCAGTTGGTCAGACCGTTTCAGCAGGTCAACAAATTGGTAAACTTGGTTCAACTGGTATTTCCACAGGACCTCATCTTCATTTTGAAGTGTTTGTCAACGGTTCAGCTGTAAACCCTATGAATTATTTCTAATTTAAAACTTAAAGGTACGCCTTTTAGGTGTACCTTTTTAATTATAAAACACAAAAGGAGTCACAAAATGGCAAAATCAGTTTCAATTCAAAAAACAGTGGCTTGTTCGATTTTATCCGCTGCAATCGCTTTTTCTGGTTCTTACGCTATAATGCGTTATCGTTTTAATTTAGAGTTTCCAGATTATAAACAAGATGAAGCGATTTATGGCAAAATAGGGGAAATTCGCAGAACAATAGATGCGTATTATGTTGGGGAATATGAAACGCAAGATGCAGTTGATATGGCTGCTGCTGGATATGTTGCAGGAATTGGCGATGTATGGAGTAGTTATATGTCAAAAGAGGACTATGAAGAATATTCTCTTAGTTTTTCAGGTCAATCTTTTGGTGTGGGGCTTTATACCTCTTACAGTGCCGAAAAAAATCAAATTCGTGTTGTAGAGATTTTTAAAGGCTCAGATGCTGAAAATCTAGGAGTTAAAAAAGGGGATATAATTCTAGGTGCTGAGGGTAAAACCGTAGAAAAAGATGGGTATCAAGCTGTTATTGATGCGGTTGCAGGTGATGAGGGCACTATGGCAAATGTAACTATTTTAAAGGCTGATACAGGCGAAACCCAAGAACTTCAAATGGAGCGTAAAACAACTGAGCAAGTAATGGCAAGCGGTTATATGCTATCTGATGGCAAAACTGGAATGATTAGAATTTATAATTTCCGAAAAGGCTCAGAGGAGCAAATGATAAATGAAGTTGACAGACTGCTTGCAGAAGGTGCAACTCAAATAGTATTTGATGTCAGAAATAACCCAGGAGGTGCAGTTGTAAGTGTATGTGATGCTCTTGACTATTTATTGCCAGAAGGTACTATTATGACACTTAAAACCAAAGCGGGCAATAAAACTGTCTATGACTCAGATAAAAATGAAATAAATGTACCTATGGCAGTTTTAGTAAATGAACAGTCCATAAGTGCTGCTGAATTTTTTGCAGCCGCACTTCAAGAATATGATAAGGCTGTTATAGTTGGTGAAAAAACTATCGGTAAAGGTTATTCACAGCAAAGCTATGTATTAAGTGATGGCTCTGCACTTCATTTGTCTGACCAAGAATATTTTACTCCAAGTGGTAAAACACTAATTGGTACTGGTGTTACTACAGATGTGGAAAGCAAACCTAATGATAATTTTGATTTATATTTCACAGATGAAGCTGATGATGCACAGCTTGAGGCAGCTTTAAACTATCTAAATAGTAATAAATAGGCAAAATGATGAAAATGTAAAAGTTCGGCAAAGGTTGCTTGACATTGTGCAAAACACTACATATAATTAAATAATGCACATAATAAGTTAAATTAAATTTATAATAAAGAAGGTATTTAAACATGGCTAAGGAAATTAAACTCTCTCAAGAAAGTCTGGATAATTACAAGCAGGAATTAGAGTACCTAAAAACCACTCGTGCTGATGAAGTTGCAGAACAGCTTAAAGAAGCTCGTTCTTTTGGTGACCTTTCAGAAAACGCTGAATATGATGAAGCTAAAAATGAACAGGGTAAACTTTATTCTCGTATTGCAGAATTAGAGGAAATAATTAAACATGCGGTTGTTGTTTCTGGTGATACTTATGCTGCAGATGAGGTTTCCCCAGGTTGCCGTTTTGTTGTTGAAGATTTAGAATTCGGTGATAAAGAAGAATATCACTTTGTTGGTTCTCAGGAAGCTAACCCAATGGAAGGTAAAATATCTGATGAATCTCCATTTGGTAAAGCTGTACTAGGTCACAAGGTTGGCGATGTTGTACAGGTTGAAGCTCCTATTGGTACTGTTTCTTACAAAATTGTTGAGCTAAAGAAGTAAAAATATAAAGAAAAGGTGAATAAAATAATGTCAAATGAACAGAAGGAAATGACACAAGCAGAGCTTGGGGAGCTGCTGCGTATACGTCGTGAAAAGCTGTCCGAACTTCAAAATGCAGGTAATGACCCATTTCAGCAGGTGCGTTATGAGCGTACACACTATACAACCGATGTTAAAAACAATTTCGATGAGATGGAAGGCAAAACTGTAAGCCTTGCAGGTCGTATGATGTCCAAGCGTATTATGGGTAAGGCATCTTTTGCTGACCTTTCCGACCGCTATGGCAGACTGCAAATGTATGTTAAGCGTGATGTTTTAGGTGAAGACGAATACAAGGCATTTAAAAAGCTTGATATTGGCGATTTAGTTGGTATTGAAGGTGAGGTTTTCCGCACTCAAAAGGGCGAAATCTCTGTTATTGTATCTAAGCTTGTTTTACTTTCTAAAAACTTAATTCCACTACCTGAAAAGTGGCATGGTTTAAAAGACACCGACCTTCGTTATCGTCAGCGTTATGTAGACCTTATTATTAACCCTGATGTTCGTGATACTTTTGAAAAACGTTCAAAAATCGTGCGTGAAATCCGTAACTTTATGGACTCACGTGGATTTATGGAAGTTGAAACTCCATGTCTAAACACTATTCCAGGTGGTGCGGCTGCTCGTCCTTTTATCACTCACCATAATGCTCTTGATATTGATATGTATATGCGTATAGCTACTGAGCTACACTTAAAGCGTCTTATCGTTGGCGGTTTTGAGCAAGTATACGAAATTGGTCGTATTTTCCGTAATGAGGGTATGGACACCAAGCATAACCCAGAATTTACAACTATTGAACTTTATCAGGCTTACACCGATTATGTAGGTATGATGGATATTACTGAAGATATGATTGTCCATGTTTGTGAAAAGGTTCTTGGCACAACTAAGGTGACATATCAAGGTGTAGAAATCGACTTTACAAAGGGCTGGAAGCGTATGACTATGGCTGATGCTGTTAAGGAATACTCTGGTCTTGACTTTATGGCTATGGACGCTCAGCAAGCTCTTGAGGCTGTTAAGGCTAAGGGCTTAACCCCAGAGAAAAATAAAGATAGTTGGGGTGATTTGCTTGCATTCTGCTATGAGGAGTTTGTAGAGGAAAATCTAATGCAACCAACATTTATCACTGATTATCCAGTAGAAATTTCTCCACTTGCTAAGCGTAAGCCATCTGACCCAAGACTAACCGAGCGTTTTGAGCTATTTGTTTATGGTAGAGAGCTTGCTAATGCATTCTCTGAACTTAATGACCCAATCGACCAGAGAGGTCGTTTTGAACGTCAGGTAGAACTTCGTGCTCAAGGTGATGATGAAGCTAATATGATGGACGATGATTTTATTACTGCTCTTGAGTATGGTATGCCACCAACAGGCGGTATGGGTATGGGTATCGACCGTTTGGTTATGTTCCTAACCGATTCTTCTTCTATTCGTGATGTGCTTCTGTTCCCAACTATGAAGCCTCTTGATAAGTAAGTAATATTTATAGCAGTCTATTTCACTTTTGTGATTTAGGCTGTTTTTTTATGTATGCAACCATCAGTTGCTAAAATATAAAGCTTAGTTGATAGACATATAAATAGCTATTTGATAGAATAAGCCCATAAGTATAAAGGAGTGAGTATTATGACTTTGGGTGAAAAAATTTATAAGCTTAGAAATGACAAAGGTTTTTCTCAAAGCGATTTAGCAGAAAAGCTTTCTGTTTCAAGACAATCTGTTTCTAAATGGGAAAATAATAGTGCGGCTCCAGAGCTTGAAAAACTTATAAAGCTTGCAGAGATATTTAATATAACACTTGATGAGCTTGTTAAAGATGAAAAGAAAGAAGATGAAAAAAGCGATTATGTAAAAATACCCAGTATACAGACAAGAAAAATCGTAGGAACAATTTTACTTTGCACAGCAGTTTGTGCATGCTTACTTCTTATGGTTACAAACGGTATAAGCGGTTTAATTGCAGGTATTATGTTGTCATCTCCAATTATTGCATGTGGCATTATTTGTTTAACTGTTTCAAAACATACGGTTTTATGGTGTAGTTGGGGAGTATATATTGTAATTGATTTATTTTTACTATATGCAACAGGAATAAGACAAGCAAGTATATTACATACGCATATATGGACTAGCTCTATGAATTATACAAGACTTATAACAGCATGGGTGCTATTTATTGTACTTGTTATTATGATAGCAATAACTGCTTATATTTTTCAGAAAAATAGCACAAAAGCAAGTAAAAATCAGCTTATAAAAGCCTTGGCATTTGCAGCTATTGTTCAGATAATAGTTATGATTTTCCCATATACACCAAATAATATTATTATGTTTATAATAAGCTATCTCGGAATAATTAGCATAACAAATGCACTTATTTTTATAGCAAGATATTTAAAAAAATAATAAATATTATTTTTACAATGCACTTGACGATATAGAAATCAAAGGAGGTATCATTATGAATGGTATAAAAAGCATAGGTTACACACCAGTGTATAAACTAACAGAAAAATCTACAACAAAAACACAAACAGAGCAGACAACAGCACCTAAAACAGACACTTTTACTAAGTCTGAACCACAGGAAAATATCACAACATATGAGCCACCTAAAAAGCTTTCAGCAGAACAAATTGATGCTTTAAAACGTCAGGTGCAAGAAAGTATGCAAAACCTTGCAAAACAAATGTTAGGTGAGCAATATGAAATCGCTAAAACAGCAGATGGAACAGTTGATTTTGCTGCTTTAGCTAACGATTTAGGCATAGGCACAACACCAGAGGCAGCAGCAGAGGCTATTTCTGAAAATGGTAACTGGGGAGTAGATGCAGTTGCTACACGCCTTATTGATATGGCAATAAATCTTTCTGGTGGAGATACATCAAAAATAGGTATGCTTCGTGAGGCTGTACAAAAAGGTTTTGCACAGGTCGGAAAATTAGAGGATTTACCAGAAGTTTGTCAACAAACATACGATGAAGTGATGAAACGTTTTGATTACTTAGAGCAAAACGGAAGTATGGAAGGATATAATGAAGAAAAATAAATTTTTAGTAAGTTTTATTTCTATCATTATGCTATTTGTGCTAAATGTAGCCGCTTTAAATGAAGAACAAGCTGTTATGAGCAATATGGATATACTTGTAAATGGAAATAAAGTCGATTTCTGCTCATATATGATAAAAGGAAATAATTATATAAAATTAAGAGATGTTGCAGCTGCTCTTGATAACACAGATAGCAAATTCGAGGTTGATTATCAAAATGGTATAATTTATATTACAACAGGTAAAAATTATACATATCAAGGTGGAGAGCTTACAAAAGGTCAGTACACATATGTAACTGCTAATAAATCATCTCAAGAGCTTATGATAAATAATGAATATAAACCATTGGCAACTTATAATATATTTGGCTATAATTATTTTAGGCTGCGTGATTTAGGATTAGCTTTAAACTTTGAAGTTGATTTTGATGCACAAACAAGTACAGTTATTGTAAACACACCTGAAAATCAAATTTCTGATGTACAAGCAGTTTTAAATATTGTAAATACTGAGCGTGAAAAAGCAGGTGTACAACCTCTTATATTAAATGATGATTTATGTAAAGCGGCTGAAAAGCGTTCTAATGAGCTAGGAGAACTTTTTTCACATACAAGACCTAATGGTGAAAGCTGTTTTACAGTTTTAAGTGAATTTGATATAACATCATATAATACGGCTGGTGAAAATATAGCTATACGTTATTCTTCTCCATACGATGTTATGAATGCTTGGTTAAATTCATCAGGTCACAGAGCAAATATTTTAAATGCTAATTTTAAACAAATAGGTATAGCAAATGTTGATAGTCGTTGGACTCAACTATTTATAGGTTAAACATAAAACCGCTTTGCATATTTTAAACAGTTTCATGGCATTAGAGAGGGTACTGTAATTGCTGCCTTTGGTGTTGGCAAGATTTTAGGATTTTATGAGCCACTTAAACCAAAAGTTCATAAATTCAATTAGGTTGCGGAAACCCACTTCCTTTAGGTAGTGGGAGGAGCAACCGACCTCCTATTCTTGTATAAAATTGTGTTTTGTACTATAATATACTTAACATCGTAAATAAGAGAAAACCGTTATTCGTGATGTTCGAGAAGGCACTCTTTGCTCTTTGAAAAGTATATATAAGGTTGTAATGTAAAATCCTAACATTATGTAAAATATACTAAGGTTTACAAGTTTGTGTGGCATGGGAAGTTTTGAGTACCTGATACAAACGGAAATTACAGTTTTGTAGTTACAACTGAGTAAACTCTGTTGTAAGGGGTGTTGTCAACCACCCCATGATGTAACACCACTTTAGGTAATAATACCTATTGGAGTTAAAGGTCGGAGGTTTAAGCCGTTACTACGACTGGGCAGTTACAAGCCCATTACCTTCAGGTGATGGGTAGTTGACAAGTTTATGTATGGCACAAAAGAAGAAAAACAGCAAAAAGTTAATAATGGAGAACTTGCATAATAAAGCAAACTTGTTATAAAATGGTGATTTTTTGCCTTTTTAAATGGATTTTTAAAAATAATAAAAAATTTTTTATTTAAACTATTATTTAAAATTTTGGAAAGACGATATAAGGAGTGTACAGCACAGAAGTTGTCCTTGCTGTACAGTGATGACAACCAAGCTGTACAGGGCGAAAGGATTTCGCTTTTATGGATTCAACAAAAATTTAAAGTAAAGGAGATTACATTATGAGAATCCAACATAATATTATGGCAATGAATGCCTACAGAAATTACAATACTAACAACTCAGCTCTTTCTAAGAACCTCGAAAAGCTATCTTCTGGTTATGCTATTAACCGTGCAGGTGATGACGCTGCTGGTCTGGCTATTTCTGAGAAGATGAGAGCTCAAATTACTGGTCTGTCAACAGCTCAGGATAACGCTCAGAGCGGTATCAACCTTGTTCAGACAACTGAGGGTGCTTTAACAGAAGTTCATGATATGCTGAACCGTATGTATGAGCTTGCTAACCAGTCTGCAAATGGTACATATGATGAAATTGACCGTGAGCAGCTCAACAAGGAAGTTGATGCACTTAAGGAAGAAATCAACCGTATTGCTGATTCTACTAACTTCAATGGTATTCAAGTTTTAGATGGTTCTTTAGGTCTAAATACTGATGCTTTTGATATGGCTTCTATAGCAGCACAGAAGGCTGGTAATGTCAGAGATGGTGTAGTTAGTGTTGATATGGCGATTGCAGGCACTAACAAAGGTGCTAATACTATACTACATGAGGCAGGAGTAGATGCGACAGAGGGTTCTTTTACTATTGATTTAAGTCAGTTAGAGCTTAAGGCTGATGGTGCTAATAAAGCAAAAGTAAAGGTTAAAATTGGCGGTTTTGAATTTGAGGTTGAGGCAGCAGACAAGGATACAGATTTAACAGCTGATGATATCGCAAATGCTTTAAATGCTAAAGAGTTGATTGTTAAAGCTGATGGAACTCTTGTAAAGGGTGACGGATATACTGGTCAAAATGGAGACCTTGTGTATACAGCAACAGATAATGGAGATGGCACAGTTACATTCAAAACAACACATTATTACAAGGGAACAACAAAAACAGCATTAACAGATGGCAAGCTTGAAGATGGTGTAAGTGATAATGCAGCAACATATCAAAACTGGAAAGTTGAAGTTTCAAAAGTAACAGGTACTAATGATTTAACTGGTGCAGAAAATATTGGTACAACCAATATTACTACAGCTAAAAAGCCAGATAAGGCTGTTTTTGGTAATGCGTTTTTAAAAATTGATTTAGAAAAGCTTACAGATGGAATGACTATTACCATTGCAGGTGAAGATAAAACAATAGGTCTTAAAGATGGAAATAGTGCAGATATTGATTTGTCAGATTTAGATTTAACAGATCCTAATGATCAGTCAGAGGCTTTGAACAGAATTACTGCCGCATTTGCTAATAATCAGCATGTTTCTGTTGGTCATGATTCCAATGGCAATCTTACAATTGCAGAAAAAGTTGATCCTGCTACAGGTGAGAGTAAAGCGTCTGAAGATATTCAAAAGGCTATGTCTACCCTTGATGGTTTCAAGAGTCTTGTAAATTTCACAAGTGCAGCTAAGAATGTTGGTACAGAAATCTCTGCAAAGCCTGCAAGCATCAAAGATGGCGATGTTTTAACAATTGATGGCAAGAAATATACATTTACTACCGACACAACAAAGACAGATGCTGGGTATATTCAGATGGGAACTGCTGGTGCGGATGCTATGAAGAATCTTGAAGCTGCTCTTAAGGGTGAT
The DNA here is from genome assembly GCA_017886875.1 of Butyricicoccus sp. Classification (GTDB taxonomy): domain Bacteria; phylum Bacillota; class Clostridia; order Oscillospirales; family Butyricicoccaceae; genus Butyricicoccus_B. Next base: position 92,820 of record JAGHIZ010000069.1, read on the forward strand.
GGATATACTACCGAGCTAAATGGCGATAAGTTGACAGTCTATGCGAAGACTAGTGATGCTGAAGCTCCTGTTGTATTGGGTAATGGCTTAACACTTCAGATTGGTGATACAAGTGATAGCTTTAATAAGCTGAGTGTTCTTGTTCAAGATATGCATGCTAATTCCTTAGGTATTAGTGAGATTGATATTTCCAGCCAAGATGGTGCTGCAAAGGCTACAGACCTAATTAAGGCTGCTATTAATACCGTGTCTGATGTTCGTGGTACACTTGGTGCAACTCAGAACCGCTTAGAGCATACAATTAATAGCCTGTCTGTAACAGAAGAGAATATCACTTCTTCCGAATCTTCTATCCGTGATACTGACGTTGCAGAAGAAATGATGGCTTATACAAAGAACAACATTCTGATTCAGTCTGCTCAGGCTATGCTTGCTCAGGCAAATCAGGTTCCACAGGGCGTTCTTCAGCTACTAGGTTAATTTTATACTGGGTTTGGCTTTATGCCTTTATTTTAAAAATCAAAACGGCGGGTCGAAAGATCCGTCGTTTTTCTATAAATGATAAAGGAGTTTTCTTCAATGGTTACAAATAAAAACCAAAAAACAAAACAAATCACAGTTAAATATAAACTATATCCAGAAATTTATGATAGTTTTAAATGCATTGCTAGTGATTGCAAGCATACATGTTGTGAAGGCTGGACAATATCAATCAGTCAAAAAGAATGGCATGATTTACAGCGATTGCCTAAAATGCCCGATTTTGTAGGTGATAAAACGGTTTCTGATTTAGTTAGACGTATTCCAAATGGAAAAGGAAATATGTATGCAGAATTTGTAAAAGACAAGGAAGGAAAATGTCCTTTTTGGAATAATGAAGGGCTTTGTTCTTTACAGTTAGAGTATGGTGAAGATGTACTATGTAAAACTTGTAAAACTTATCCTAGAATTAGTATACCAACCTATCAAGCAAAAGAATTAACTTTAACTCCATCTTGTGAAGCTGTACTTGAACAGCTTTGGACTAAATATAATGGACTTGATTTTGTTATGGATGAATTGCCCAAAAATCAGCAGAAAATTATGACTATTTCAGTTAGTGAAAATATGTGGCGTGCTTTTCCTCAAATTCATTCACTTTGCATTGATATTCTTCAGTGTCGTAGTTTTAATATGTCTAAGCGTTTATTGATTATAGGGCTTGCTTTAAAAGACCTTATGAAAGAATTTAAACATACTTCTGTAAGTGCTTGGGAACAAAAATGGACATCAATTTTACAAAATCCAGATGTTTTATTAGATTTGTTGAATAATATAGGTGGTAATGATAAGTTATTTGTCGCTAATAATAGTGGTATGTTATTTAAAGTGTTGTCCAATATTGGAGTAAATGATTTAATAAAAACAGTAAAAAAAGCATTAGAGATAAAAATAAATGAGCAAAGGTTAACAATTGAAACTGGTAAATGGAAAGAAATAGCAGATAAATTTAGTGAGAACTATGGCGATATTGAATATTTCTTTGAAAATTTAATGGTTTTAATAGCATTTAATTTAGTATTTCCAAGAGTTCAAACACCAGAAAAATTATGGACTAGTTATGTTGAACTTTGTTCTATTTATAGCCTTTATCGTTTTATAAGTGTTGCGGCTTGCTTTGAAAAGCCAACAAAAGAACAGCTTTTCCATGTATTGGTTTTGACAAGTCGTGCAATTATGCATAATGATAAACTAAGAGAAGATGTAAAAGAGGCATTTGCTAAAAATAACAGCGATTCTTTGGCACATATGGCTATACTTGTTTGTAGCTAAAAAATTCCAATAAGTAAAACCACTACTTGAATATAATATTAGGGTATGCTATACTTAATGCTAAAATAATACCCTAATATTTCGGTGAGCCTGAGTGCCTATGGGTGTTCAGGCTTTTAACCTGTTAATCTTTTCATTTTTATAGAAATGAGGGACATTATGCTTATAACTAAAATTCAAAGTAAACAAAATAGCACTATAAAACATCTTGCTCGTTTAGCTAAAGATAAGAAATATCGCAATAATATAAATCAAATGGTTTGTGAAGGCGAAAAAATGCTTTTTGAAGCCTTATCTTCTAATATTAAAGTTCATACTGTAATTATTAAATCTGGTGCTTTAGTATCTGATGAATTATTAAATAATGCTTTTAATAAAGGGGCTTATTTATTTTCAGCTGATGAAAAACTATTTAATCTTGCTTCTGATGTTGAAACTTCACAAAATATGTTATTTTCCTGTGATATACCTCATAAAATGGCTGATGAATTGCCAGAAAATTTAAATGGTGTTATTTTATTAGATGGTATTCAAGACCCTGGCAATCTTGGCACAATTTTGCGTACTGTTGATGCTTTTGCTCTGTCTGCCGTAATTTTGTGCGAAGGCTGCACAGATACTTTTGCCCCTAAAGTAGTACGTTCTACTATGGGTGCGATATTCCGTCAGCCAGTATTTAAAATGCCGCTTGAACAAGCGGTTGCTTGTATGCATTCCAGAAATATACCTGTATATGCAGCGGCTCTTTCAGATAAAAGTATATCTATAAATGATATATCTCTTAAAAAAGCAGCTGTTATTATAGGAAATGAGGGTAGAGGCGTAACAGAGAAAGCTTTAAATCTTTGTGATAAACAAATTATTATTCCTATGCTTGGTAAAGCCGAATCATTAAATGCGGGTGTTGCTGCTGCAATACTTATTTGGGAAATGAGTGGTAAAAATGAGTAAACTTTCTTATTGGTTATGGCTAGCTGCAAAAGAGGAATTAACAGCTTTAGTTAAAAATCAGCTTTTAGAATGTTTTGGCTCTGCTGAACATCTATTTGCTATGAGTAGACAAGAGCTTATAGAAAAAACAAGACTTAATAAAAAACAAATAGATGCATTATCTGATAAAAGTTTAAAAAGAGCTGATGAAATACAATTTGATTGTGAAAAACTCGGTATAAATATATTGACTATTGAAGATAGTGCATATCCAGAAATATTATGCAGCATACCAGACCCGCCAATTATTTTATATGTAAAGGGTAAAATACCTGATTTAGAACGTAGACCAGCGGTGGGTATAGTTGGTACTCGTAGAGCTACACCTTATGGTATGACTACAGCAGGCGAATTTGGCAAACAGCTTGCTAGTGCAGGTATGACCATTGTTTCTGGTATGGCTCTTGGTATTGATGGCGCTGCTATGCGTGGTGCTATTAGTGCAGGGGGAAAAACTATTGCTGTGCTTGCAGGTGGGCTTAATATTTGTTATCCACCTGAGCATAATTTCTTAATGGGTGATATTGTGCTTACTGGTGCTGTTATCAGTGAAAATCCACCATCTACACCACATAGAGGGTTTTTATTTCCAATAAGAAATAGAATTATAAGCGGTTTATCAAGAGCTGTTTTAGTTGTGGAAGCTCCCGCTCGCTCTGGTGCACTTATAACCGCACATCAAGCTCTTGAACAGGGTAGAGATGTGTTTGCTATACCTGCAAATATAGACGCACCTAATTCAATGGGGTGTAACCATTTAATTCGTGATGGTGAAGCTGCAATAGCTTGTGAACCAAATGATATATTGCGTGAAGTTGGTTTAACTCCAATTTATGGTAGTAAAAAACCTATAAAACAGCCTGAACAAATTCATTATAATGATAGACAAACGATTGAAGAAATGTGGAATAGAATTTTAAAACATCAAGATAATGAAGAACAAGAAGAAAATCAAGCACAAAAGATAAATAAACCTGATGTTGTACCAGAGGTTCAAAATGAAGACCAAAAAGCGATTATTGATATTATACTAAAAGGTGCAGAGACACCAGAGGATATTTTAGAACAGCTAGATTTACCAGTGGCTAGAGTTATGACAGAATTGACGATGATGGAGCTTGATGGTATACTAAAGCGTGAAAATGGCGTTATAACAATAAATTCTTAAAATATCAAGGTTTTTAATATAACATAAAATAAAACGGAGGAAATAAAATGTCCAAACTTGTGATTGTAGAGTCACCAGCCAAAGCAAAGACCATTGGAAAATATTTAGGCTCTGATTATATAGTAAAAGCGTCTATGGGACATCTGCGTGATTTGCCAAAAAAGAAAATGAGCATAGATTTTGAAAATAATTTCGCTCCTGAATATGTGCCTGTAGAAGGTAAAGAAAAACTTATAAATGAACTTAAACTATCAGCAGAAGAAAGCGATTTTGTATATCTTGCAACTGACCCTGACCGAGAAGGTGAAGCTATCTCTTGGCATTTAAAAGAGCTTTTAAATCTGCATGAGGGTGAATATAAAAGAGTTACTTTTAATGAAATCACTAAAAAAGCTGTGCGTTATGGTATAGAACACCCAAGAGATATTGATATGGATTTAGTTGATGCACAGCAAGCTAGACGTATATTAGATAGAATTGTAGGTTATAAATTATCGCCTTTTCTATGGAAAAAGGTTAAACGTGGATTAAGTGCTGGTCGTGTACAATCGGTTGCAACCCGTCTTGTGGTTGATAGAGAAAATGAAATACGAGCTTTTAATCCAGAAGAATACTGGCAAATTGAAGCTAAACTTCAAACTAAAACAGGTGGTAAATTTACAGCTCGCTATTATAGTGACTCAGAGGGAAATAAAGAGCTTAAAAATGAAGAAAGTGCACAAAAAGTTGTAAATGAGGTCACAGGTAAGCCTTTTATAGTATCAAGTGTAAAAAAAGGTAAAAAGAAAAAATCGGCTCCTGCACCTTTTACAACCTCTACACTTCAACAGGACGCAAGCAGAAAACTAAATATGACTCCAAGACGTACAATGAGTGTAGCTCAAGAGTTATATGAAGGCATTGAGATTGATGGTTTAGGTTTAACAGGTCTTATAACTTATATGCGTACTGACTCACTTCGTTTATCTGATGAGGCAACAGCAGCAGCAGCAACTTTTATTAAAAGTAGATATGGTGAGAGCTACTACCCAGGAAAGCCTAGAGTTTTTAAAACTAAAGGTGGTGCTCAAGATGCACATGAAGCAATTAGACCATCTGATGTAACACTTGAGCCAGATAATATTAAATCAAGCCTTACACCTGACCAGTATAAGCTTTATAGATTAATTTGGTTAAGATTTGTCGCTTGTCAGATGTCTGATGCTATTTTAGACACTATTTCAGCTGATATATTAAGTGAAGGTTATATTTTTAGAGCTTCTGGTCATACAGTTGCATTTTCTGGCTTTACTGCGGTTTATGAGGAGTCAACCGATGATGAAAAGCAAGGTGAAGCAGGTAAACCACTTCCACCTTTTGCTGAGGGTGATGAATTAAAGGCTGATGAAATAATTCCAAGTCAGCATTTTACACAGCCGCCTGCACGATACACAGAAGCGTCTTTGGTTCGTGCAATGGAGGAACGTGGTATAGGTCGTCCATCAACTTACGCACCTACTATTTCTACCATTGAGAGCAGAAACTATGTTGAAAAGGAAAGCCGTACACTAAGACCTACACCGCTTGGTGAAGGTGTAACAGGTTTGCTTGTTGATAAATTCCAAGTTGTTGCAGATTATGAATTTACTGCTAATATGGAAAGCCAACTTGATGAGGTTGAAGCAGGCAAGGAAAACTATGTAGATTTGCTTAGAAACTTCTATGATGGTTTTGAAAATTCCCTTGAAAAAGCAGAAGTAGACCTTGAAGGACAACGTATTAAAATACAAGACCAAGAAACAGATATAGAATGTGAGCTTTGCGGCAGAAAAATGGTTATTAAAATCGGTCGTTTTGGTAAATTCCTTGCTTGTCCAGGATTTCCAGAGTGTAGCAACACAAAGGCAATCACAGAAGATACTGGTGCGTCATGCCCTATTTGTGGTATGAAAGTGGTTAAAAAGAAATCTGCAAAGGGCTATGTTTATTATTCTTGTGATAAATACCCAACTTGTGATTTTATAACTTGGGATAAACCTCTTAAATCTAAATGCCCAACCTGTGATTGTTCATTATTCCGTCATACTGATAGAGACTCTAAGGAAGTTAGGGACGTTTGTTTGCGTGAAGGTTGTGGATATAGTGAACTTGTAAAGGAAGGCGTATCACCAGAAGAAGCAGAGAAGAACCGTCAGCGTAGAGAAGCAAGAGCTGCAAAAGCTGCTGAACGTGAAGCTAAAAAGGCTGCTAAAGAGGCAGAGGAACAAGAGGAGAAAAAGACTGCTAAAAAGACAGCGACCAAAAAAACCACAACGAAAAAAACAACTACTAAAAAAACCACTGCTAAAAAGGCAGAAGGCTCAGAAACCGAACAAAAGCCTAAAAAAAGAGGTAGACCTAAAAAAACGGAGGAAACTGTAAATGCAGAATAATGTAAGCGTAATCGGTGCAGGTCTTGCGGGATGTGAAGCCGCATGGCAACTTGCCGAGCGTGGTATAAATGTAACACTTTACGAAATGAAACCAGAGAAAAAAACTCCAGCTCATCATTCGGATAGCTTTGCTGAGCTTGTTTGTTCAAATTCCTTGCGTTCAAATGAACTTACAAATGCAGCTGGTCTTTTAAAAGAAGAACTTCGTTGTTTAGGTGGTCTGATTGTAAAGTGTGCCGATGAAAACCAAGTTGAAGCGGGTGGGGCATTAGCGGTTGATAGAGAAGCATTTGCGAAAGCTGTAACCGAAAAAATTAAAAATCACCCAAATATTAAAATTATTTATGGTGAAGTTACTCAAATTCCAAAAGATGGTCATGTTATTATTGCAACTGGTCCACTCACTTCGGACGCACTTTTTGATGCTATACATGAAAAAGTCGGTGGTGATTTTCTGCATTTCTTTGATGCAGCTGCACCTATTGTAACTTTTGAATCTATTGATATGGATAATGCGTATTTTGCATCTCGTTATGATAAAGGTACTCCAGACTATATAAATTGCCCTCTTTCTAAAGAGGAGTTTGACCCATTTTGGCAGGCTCTAACAACTGCAGAGGAAGCTGAAGTACATGGTTTTGAAGATAAACTTGTATTTGAGGGTTGTATGCCAATAGAAGTTAATGCAAGACGTGGGCATGATACATTGCTTTTTGGTATTTTAAAGCCTGTTGGCTTGCCAGACCCTAAAACTGGTAAAGACCCTTATGCAGTTTTACAGCTTAGAAAAGATAATGCACAAGGTAGCTTATATAATCTTGTTGGTTGTCAAACTCACCTTAAATGGGGTGAACAAAAGCGAATTTTTTCTATGATACCAGCACTAAAAAACGCTGAGTATGTGCGTTATGGTGTTATGCATAGAAATACTTTCTTAGACTCTCCTAGACTGCTTGACCATAATTTTGCACTGCGTTCAGATAAGAGAATACGTTTTGCAGGTCAGATGACAGGTGTAGAAGGTTATGTTGAATCAAATGCTTCTGGATTTTTAGCAGGTCTTGCAACAGCAAATGAAATTTTAGGTAAGAAAGCACCTAATTTCCCTCAAACAACTGCTATCGGTGCTTTAGGTCACTATATTTCAAATGAAACTGTTGTTAAATTCCAGCCAATGAATATAAACTTCGGTATTTTAGAGCCATTAGGCTATAAAATTCGAGGAAAAAAAGAAAAGAATATGAAAATTTCAGAGAGAGCACTCGAAATTATAGATAATATAAAGGGGGATATTTAGAAATGAAAATTGCAGTTGATGCAATGGGTGGAGATAATGCACCTCTTGCACCGGTTTTAGGTGCTATTTTAGCAGTCAAGCAGTATGGTGAAGATGTTGTTTTAGTAGGTCAGCAAGATAAAATTAAAGCTATTTTAAAAGAAAATAATGCTGAAAATCTTTCTGGACTTCATATTGTACATGCACCTGATATTGTGGATATGCATGATGACCCATCAACTGTACTACGTAAAAAGCCACAAAGCTCTATGGCAGTTGCTTTGAAGCTAGTAAAAGATGGTGAAGCTGATGCTATTGTTTCTGCTGGCTCTACAGGTGCACTTCTTTCTGGTGCTACGCTTTTTTGTAAACGTATTAAAGGCATTAGACGAGGTGCAGTAGCTCCTGTTATGCCTTGTGCAAATGGTCAGGTTATGCTTGTTGATGCAGGTGCAAACACCGAATGTACAGCCGAATATCTATTGCAGTTTGCTTTTTTAGGCTCGCTATATGCTGAAAAAATTAGAAAAATCAAAAATCCTCGTATTGGACTGGTAAACAATGGCACTGAGGACACAAAAGGCGATGCTATTCGTAAAGAAACTTATGCACTACTTAAAAAAGCTCATGATGAGGGCAGACTTAACTTTGTCGGCAATGTAGAAGGCAGTGATGTGCCACTCGGTAAATGCGATGTAGCTGTTTGTGATGGTTTTTCTGGCAATGTAATGCTTAAAACCATTGAAGGTGTTGCCAAATTTATGGCTGCTGAAATTAAAAAGGTATTTACCCGAAATATGGGCACAAAAATTGGTTATCTGCTTTGTAAAGCAGGTATGGACGAATTTAAGGAAATGTTTAATCAAGATGTTATAGGTGGTGCACCATTTTTAGGAATTGCTCACCCTGTTATAAAGGCTCATGGCTCATCAAATGAAATTGCAATTATGAATGCTGTGCGTCAAGCTATTGAATACACAAAAAGCGGTATGATTGAAGCGGTAGAACAAAATATTGAACATATGACAGTAAACAAGGAAGACTGATAATTTTGGATAGTAAGCAAATTAAATTATATAAAATTATATGTCAGCAGTTTGCTATAGATTTTGAAAAAATCACAGATGAGACAAACTTCAGTGAAGAATTATATGCTGATTCTTTGGATATAATGGAATTATGTGATGTTTTAGAAGGGGAATTTGACATTCCTACACTTACACAAGATAAAATTGCTAGTATTCATAAAGTTGGCGATTTAATGAGGCTTATTGAGCCATATTATATGGACAATAGGGAATAACTTTTCCCTATTGTCAAATATATTTAGAAAGGATTGAGTTTATATGCTAAAAGATAAGATTAAATACGAATTTAAAAACAAAGTATTACTTCGTAAGGCTTTAACACATTCATCTTATGCTAATGAACAAAGAGCCAGACATTTACAAAATAATGAAAGACTTGAGTTTCTTGGCGACTCCGTACTAGGCTTTGTAACAGCAGATTATTTATATAATCAGTTTCCGGAATTACCAGAAGGTGAGCTTACAAAGCTTCGTGCAGCTATTGTTTGTGAGCAGGCATTGTATGAAGTGGCCAAGGAACTTGGCATAGATGGAGCAATTTGTTTAGGTCATGGCGAGGAAAGCAGCGGCGGTAGACAGCGTCCAAGCATTTTAGCTGATGCGGTTGAAGCTCTACTTGGAGCAATTTATTTAGATGGCGGTATAGAACCTGCTAGAGAATTTGTGCTCAGTTTTATTCCTAAAAGTGCCGAGCGTGCAAGACAAGGCAGAATGTTCAAGGATTATAAAACTACACTTCAAGAGATTGTACAGAAAAACCGTCAAGAAACACTTGAATATCGTCTTGCAGGTACAAGTGGTCCAGACCATGATAAAACATTTGATATGGAATTATTGCTAAATAGCAATGTTTTCGCAAGCGGTCAAGGCAGAAGTAAAAAAGAAGCCGAACAAATGGCAGCTAAACAGGCTCTTGCTCTTATGGGTTATCAATAAATTATAACGGGTATGGTAAAAGCCGTACCCGCTTTTATGTTAATTTGCATATTTCTTGATTATAAAGTGTGAACGTGTTACACTTATTATATTAAAAACACTGCATAAATGAGGATACCATATGATTTTAAAGAGTTTATTGCTACAAGGCTTTAAATCCTTTCCAGATAAAACAGAAATACGCTTTTCAGGCGGTATGACAGCGATTGTTGGCCCTAATGGTAGCGGAAAATCAAATATTTCAGATGCTTTGCGTTGGGTGCTTGGTGAACAATCATCTCGTATGCTTAGAGGTGCTAAAATGGAAGATGTTATTTTCGGCGGTACATCTAAAAGAGCACCTCTTGGATTTGCGGAAGTGTCACTCATTTTAGATAATAGCACTGGTATCTTTCAAAGTGAGCATACCGAAATTATGGTAACCCGTAGATATTATCGCTCTGGTGAAAGCGAATATTATTTAAATAAAAAGCATTGTAGATTAAAAGATATACATGAACTTTTTATGGATACTGGTATTGGTAGAGAAGGTTATTCTATAATCGGTCAAGGTAGAATAGATGAGATTTTATCACTTAAAAGTGAAGACCGCAGAGAAATATTTGAAGAAGCAGCAGGTATAACTAAATTTAGATATCGTAAAGAGGAGTCTGAAAGAAAGCTTGCAGAGACAGAAGAAAATTTGACAAGAATAAGAGATATTTATAGCGAGCTTGAGGCACAGACAAAACCTCTTGAAAAGCAGGCAGAAAAGGCAAAACAATATTTAGCTTTTAGAGATGAACTTCGTGAAATCGAAATTACACTTTGGCTTTTGGAATTAGATGATATTAAAAAAACTCAGTCTGAAGGCACTAAAAAGCTAGAAATCTGTCAAAAACAATTAGATAATACCAGAAAATTAGTGTCTGATTTATATGAACAAACAGAGATAATATCAAGTAAAATTCATAAGACAGATATTGATGCTGATGAATTTAGGCGTTTATTAAGAGAAGAAGAACAAAAAAATGCTCAAAGACAAAGCGAAATCGCTGTTTTAAAGGCAAATATTCAAAATGCAAAACAAAATATAGAACGTACAAAGCAAGATGAGCAAAGAAGAATAGAACAAGCCCAGTCAATTAAAGCACAAAAATTAGAGCATTATAATCATTGTAAAGAGCTTGAACAAAATAAGGCAGATTTAAAAAAACAAATAGATTTAGCTGAGCAAACAATCCAAACTGAAAAACAGAAAAAAGTTAAATTTATTGGTGAGCGTGATAAAATTCAAAATGAAATAGCTGTTTTAGATGGTGAGAATTTTAATATTTCTATGAAACTTACTGCTGCCAAAACTGCTCTTGAAGGCATGAGTGGAAGAACAAGTAATGTAGACAAAGAGGCTCAAAATATACAAGACCAGTTGGAGCGTGAAAAACAAATTCAGCTTGCATATGAAAATAAATATATAAACTGTGAAAATAAAATTTTTGAGCTTGAAAAGCTGATTAATGATAAAAAGCAAGTGGTTAAATCAACTAATGAGCAGCTTTTACAGCTTCAAAAGCGATATAATGAGTTAAGCATACAAAGCACAGATTGTCAAAACCGCTTTAAAATGCTTACAGAAATGCAAAAAGATTATGAGGGTTTTTCTCATGCGGTAAAGCTTATAATGAAACGTTCACAAAATGGTCAAATGCAAGGTATAAAAGGTCCTGTATCATCGCTTATTAGCACCAATGCAGATTATGTAGTTGCAATAGAAACTGCCTTAGGTGCAGCCGCTTCTAATATTGTGGTCGAAAACTCAAATCATGCAAAACAGGCAATAAATTTTCTAAAAAATAATAATGGTGGTAGAGCAACTTTTTTACCAATGGATATTATTAAGCCATCAAATCTTAAAGAAACAGGCTTTGAAAATATGAATGGCTGTTTAGGTACAGCGGATAGCCTTGTACAGTGTGCAGATGAATACCAAAGTATTATTAAAAATTTACTTGCAAGAACGGTAATAGCTAAAGACTTAGATTGTGCTATGCAAATTGCAAAGGCTTATCAGCACCGTTTTCGTATAGTAACCCTTGATGGACAAATGATACAGGCAGGCGGTGCTATGACTGGTGGTTCGGTTTCCAAAACCACCGGTACTCTTGCTCGTTCAGACACTATAAAACAGCTTGAAAAAAATATCAGTGAAATTAAAAATGAACTTGATACAACAAGAGAAAAAATAAACAAAACTGAAACAGAATTAAATAATGTAAAAATACAGCTTGAAAACTATATAAATGAAAATAATCAGCTTAAAGGGGAACAAACTAAACTTGATGCCCTTAAAAGTCAACATAAAACTATACTTGAGCGTGTAAATGAACAGTTTAATTCACTTTCTTTAGAGCAAACCGATATTTTAAAAGCTAAATCCAGTTATGAAAACACGATTTTACAGCATGAAAAAGCTCAAAAAGAATTGTTTTCAAAATTAAATGCTCTAAAACAGGATTATCAAAATAAGCTTAATATTATTGCTGAATGTGAAAGCATTATAACAGAGCAGGAAACTAATCTTATAACACTTCGCACTAATATGGCTCAAAATAATGCTGAAATAACATCTGAAAAACGTGCTATTTCTGACCTTGAAAATTTAAGTTTAGAAATGGTGCGAGGCTTAGAACAGATAAAACATGCATATTCAGAGTTTGAAAAGCAAATAAATGAATATAATGATAAAATTTCTAAGCTTGAAAGCAATGAAAACCAAAATGCAGAAAAGCAGCTTAAAGAAAAAATTCAAAATATAGCCCAAGTAAGGCTTAAACTTGAAAGCGAAAAAACAAACACAGAAAAACGTATTCAGCGAACAAATGAAGAACTTTTAGCACTTGAAAGAGAAAATGCTCGTCTTACTGCTCAAAATATCCAAGTAGATGAGAAAAAGCAGCATATTTTAGATAAAATGTGGGAGCAATATCAGCTTACACCAAATTTAGCGGATAAATATAAAATCCAAATAGAGAATAAATCTATTGCTAATAAAAAAATGCTTGATTTAAGAGATAATATGCGTAAACTTGGAAATGTAAATCTTGATGCGATTGAGCAATATAAAACAATTATGGAGCGTTTTACATTCTTAGGTGAGCAAAAGCAGGATTTAGAATATGCTCAAAATGAATTATATGGTGTTATAAATCAGCTCACGGATAATATGAGTAAGGTTTTTGAAAGGGAATTTGAAAAGCTTAATACATATTTTGGTGAAACTTTCAAGGAAATTTTCGGTGGTGGCACAGCAGAACTTAAACTTCAAGATAAAAAAGATATTTTAAACTGTGGTATAGATATTTTGGTTTGTCCTCCAGGAAAAGCAGTCAAAACTATAACTCTTTTATCTGGTGGTGAAAAGGCTTTTGTTGCCATCAGTCTATATTTTGCTATACTTAAATTAAGACCTACACCATTTACTGTGCTAGATGAAATTGAAGCAGCTCTTGATGATGTAAATGTTGCTAGATTTGCCGAATATGTCAAACGTCTTAGTGATAAAATTCAGTTTATTGTCATTACTCATCGTAGAGGTACTATGGAAAAATCAGATATGCTCTATGGTGTTACAATGCAAGAGCGAGGAGTTAGCAGACTTTTAATGTTAAATCTTGCCGAGGCAGAAAAGAAATTTTCAGGCGAAATAAAATAAGGAGTTTAAAAAATGGGATTTTTTGATAAAATTAAAGCAGGGCTTAAAAAAACTACTGATGCTGTAAGCCAACAATTTGAGGATATTATGGCGTCTTTCGTTCAAGTTGATGATGATTTATTAGATGAACTTGAAGAAGCTATGATTTTATCTGACCTTGGTGCAGGTGTTGCAGCAAAGGCTAGAGAGCAACTTAAAAAATCAGCTCAACATAAAAAGGTTAATACTGCAAATGAGCTTAGAGCATTACTCAAAGAAGTATTAACTGATATGATGCTTGAAGATATACACCTAAACACTGAAAACGAACCTGCGGTTATTTTGGTTATAGGTGTAAATGGTGTTGGCAAAACCACATCTATTGGTAAAATTGCCGCTCGTTACGTTGAACAGGGCAAGCGTGTAATGCTTGCCGCTGCTGACACCTTTAGAGCAGCGGCAGCTGACCAGCTAGAAATATGGGCAAAACGTGCAGGTGCAGAAATTGTACGTCATGGCGAGGGTGCAGACCCTGCCGCTGTTGTATTTGATGCAATCGCTGCTGCAAAAGCTAGAGGTTGTGATATAATTATTATAGATACAGCGGGTAGACTGCATAACAAAGCTAATCTTATGAATGAGCTTGCTAAAATCGACCGTATTTTAACAAGAGAGCTGCCAAATTCGTCAAGAGAAACTCTTTTAGTACTTGATGCAACTACTGGGCAAAATGCAGTGCATCAAGCAGAGCAGTTTAACAAAGCGGCTGAGCTTACAGGCATTATATTAACAAAGTTAGATGGAACAGCCAAAGGCGGAATTGTTGTAGCAATTTCTGCAGGTCTTGGCGTTCCTGTAAAACTTGTTGGTGTGGGTGAAGGCTTAGATGACCTTATGGACTTTAATAGAGATGAATTTTTAGAGGCTTTACTTCCACCTATTAAAGAAGAATAATACATTAGAAGGGAGAAAGATATGGCACGACCAGATTTAAGACGCAATGACGAAATGAGAAAGGTGAAAATCACACCTAATTATACTATGTATGCAGAGGGTTCTGTTTTAATTGAAGTTGGCAATACTAAAGTTATCTGTACTGCAAGTGTAGATGAAAAAGTGCCTCCATTTCTTGAAGGTAAGGGCTTAGGCTGGGTTACAGCTGAATATGCAATGCTTCCACGCTCTACCCAAACACGCAAAAAGAGAGATATTAAATCACTAAAACTTGATGGCAGGTCAAGCGAAATTCAAAGGCTTATCGGTCGAGCTTTACGCTCTGTTGTTGATAGAGAAGCTCTTGGTGAAAGACAAATAACTATTGATTGTGATGTTATTCAAGCTGATGGTGGTACTCGCTGTGCATCTATAACAGGTAGTTTTGTTGCTCTTTGGCTTGCTTGCAAAAGGCTAATTGATGAGGGTAAAATAACAAAAATGCCGCTTACAAGCCAAGTTTCAGCCGTTTCTGTTGGCATTTATGAGGACGAGCCTATTTTGGATTTGGATTATGCTGAGGACTCTAACGCTATTGTTGACTGTAATATTGTTATGACTGGTGCAGGTGATTTTGTAGAAATTCAAGGCACTGGCGAAGGTCGTCCATTTACCAAAGAGGAGTTAAATAAACTTATTTCACTTGGTAAAAAGGGAACAGCTAAACTATGCAGAGAACAAAAGAAAATTACAGGTGAGCTTGGTTAAAATGAAATTTATACTTGCATCTCATAATAAGAAAAAATTAAAAGAGTTAGCTGATATTTTAAATAAATTTGGTATTGAAATAGAAGCTTTACCAGAAAATGCACCAGAACCAGAGGAAAATGGTAAAACTTTTGCAGAAAATGCAAAAATTAAAGCGGTTTCAGCTATGGAGTTTACTGGACTTCCTGCAATAGCTGATGACTCAGGTTTATGTGTACAGGCTTTAGACGGTGCACCAGGTATTTATTCAGCTAGATACTGTGAAGGCACTGATGCAGATAGAAATGCATTTCTTCTTAAAAATATGCAAGACAAGGAAAATAGAAAATGTTATTTTGCTTGTGCTATATGCTGTGCATTTCCAGACGGAACCTTTATTGAAAGTTTTGGCAAATGTGAAGGTGAAGTTTTACAAAGTGAACAGGGAAATGGTGGTTTCGGTTATGACCCTATTTTCTATGTTCCAGAATATAAACTCACATTTGGAGAACTTTCTCAGCAGGTTAAAAATCATATTTCTCATCGTGCAATAGCACTTAGAGATTTTAAAGAAAAATTGTATAACTATTTACAGGAGTGAAAGATTTATTTATGTTAACAAGTAAACAACGTGCTCAGATTCGCAAGCTGGCAAACCCACTAGCAGTAACGCTTCATATTGGTAAAGATGGTGTGACCGATGGTGTTTTAGAACAGTTAAATGTGCTTTTAGAAAACCATGAGCTTGTAAAAGGTAAAGTTTTAGAAAGTGCTATGGTAACACCTAAAACTGTAGCTGAAGTGTTAAGTGAAGAAACTGGTGCGGACAGTGTTCAGGTTATTGGTACAAAATTTGTTTTATATCGTCAGTCCTCTGATAAGGACAAGCGTAAAATTGTTTTGGAGAAATAACAAATGCGTACTGGCATTTTAGGGGGCACATTTAACCCACCGCATTACGGTCATTTACATGCTGCAAAGCAGGTAAAGGAAGCATTAAATCTTGATAAAGTGTTATTTATTCCTACTAACTTACCACCACATAAAAAAATGCCAAAAAGTTCTGCAAATACTCATCAACGATGTGAAATGATAAAGCTAATGATAGATGGTTTAGAATGGGCGGAACTTAGCATGATAGAAATTGAACGTGGTGGTTCAAGTTACACCATTGACACTTTAAGAGAGTTAAATGATAAAAAAATTTATGGTGAGCTATTTTTTTTAATGGGTACAGATATGCTTATGACTCTTGATACAGGCTGGAGAGAACCAGAGGAAATTTGCAAACTTTGTACACTTGCAGTTGTAGCAAGAGGACTTAATGAGCATACTATACTTAAAAATAAAGCACAGTTTTTAAGAGAGAAATATAATGCAAAAATTTATCTTATAGACGCAGATGTTATAGAAATTTCTTCAACTGAAATTAGAAACGGTCAGAAGTTATCTGAAATGCTACCTAAAACAGTGCTTGATTATATTCGCAAAAACCGATTATACATGGATTTAACAGAAAAAATTTAATCTGAAAGGCGGTTTTTATAATGTTGTATGATAAGAAAATGCGTGAGGATATTCTTTCCAGACTAGAGGGCTATCGTTATACCCATACTTTAGGGTGTGAAAAAGCTGCAATTTGGTTAGGCGAAAAATACGGTGAAGACCCTAAAAAATGTTCTCTTGCAGCAGTGCTACATGATATTACAAAAAGACTTTCTCGTGAAGAACAGTTGTATTTATGCGATAAATACGGTATAATACCCTGTGATGTCGAAAAAATAGAATGGAAAATGCTCCATGGTAGAACAGCAGCCGCAATAGCTAGAGACGTTTATAAAATTCCTGAAGATGTAGCTCATGCTATTGAATATCATACAACAGGCTGCGAAAATATGACAACGCTTGATAAAATCGTTTATTTAGCCGATTTTATCGAAGAAACTAGGGACTTTAAAGGGGTAGAGCCAGCAAGGGCACTTGCAAAGAAAGATATAGATAAGGCTTTGCTGTATTGTTTCGATTTTTCACTCAGTGATTTAATCGAGCGAGGAAAACTAATACATAAAGATACAATGCAGGCACGCAACTGGCTTATAAAGCAGGGGGTAGTGCGTTCCTGACGGTGTTTTAGGAGGCAGTAACACATGAAAATTTTTGGCGGAGGCGGTTCAAGACGTGATAAGTCTGCAAACTCAAAACCCACAGCCAAAAAGGCAAACAAACCAAATCAGCAGACATCAGATATTTCATATGTACCTCATCAGATGAAGAATGCAAAAAGTGTGAAAAATACTAAAATAGCTAAAAAACAAAAGAAACCAAGGTCTATTGTTACAAAAATACTGATTTTTATAGCTATATTAATTGCACTTACAATAGTTGCAGGCGGTGTTTGGCTTGCTATGAATGTAAAAAAACCTGATATATCACAACCTCATCAAAACGATACAACTGTAAACGACCCTGAAAATGGAGATAATCCAATTATTAATTTAAATCAAGGTGAACGTATAGATGATTTCTTTACATTTGCAGTTTGTGCAACAGATATTGACGGCACTCGTACTGATAATATTATGGTTGTGGCATTTGACGCTAACAAACACACTGTTAATATTATGAATGTCCCTCGTGATACTATGTCAAATGTAAATAGAACAGGTGCAAATAAAAAAATAAATGCTGCTTATGCAAAGGGTATTGAGCAAACTAAAAAACAAATAGCTCAAGTTATGGGATTTACTCCAGATAAATATATTGTTGTGGATTTTAATGGTATTGCAGAAATTGTTGATGCTATAGGCGGTGTTGATTATGAAATACCATTCCCAATGATGTATTCAGACCCAGTGCAAGATCTAGAAATCAATTTTCCTACACCTGGTGTACAGCACCTTGATGGTGAACAGGTTGTTGAATTTCTACGTTGGAGAAAAAATGGCCCAGGATTTACAAGTGTTGTCCCTGAAGAATATTTAAATGGTGATGAAACCCGTATAGCAAAACAGCAAGAATTTTTAATATATCTTGCAAAGAAGGTTTTAACCCCTGCTAATGCCTTTAAATTTAAAGATATAGCTGATGCGGTATTTAATAATGTTAAAACTGATTTAACAGCAGGTGAAATGATTTGGCTTGCAGGTCAAGCTTTCCAAATTCATACTGCAAATGGTATAAATATGTTTACTTTGCCAGGTTACTCCGCTATGAGTACAGCGGGTACAAGTACAGAATATTCATTCTATTTTGTAAATGAAAGTGAAGCTTTAAGCCTTATAAATCAATATTTTAACCCTTATGCACAGCCTATAAAATATTTAGACTTAGTGTCAGGTCCTACTAAATCAAGCTCATCATCAAAAAAAGATTATGATGATGATGAAGATTATGATGATGAGGACGATGACTATACACCGCCTAGAGATGATGAAGATGATGAAGACGATGAACAATCTTCACCTTCAAAAGACGATGAAAATAATTCGGATAATAAAAATGATAGCAATTCCGATAATAATTCTGATAATAATAACAGTTCAGATAATAATTCCGATAAGGATAATAATAGTTCTGATAATGGCTCGGAAAATGGAACATCAGAACCTTCAGAAAATCCAGATGAAGGAAGTTCAAACTCTGGAAATTCATCAGATAATAATGGCGGTTCGGAAAATAATAATTCATCAAATTCTGGAGGTTCTACAAGTTCACCAAATGAAGGTACATCTGTAGACCCAGAAGCATAAAAAAAGGAGAAGTATTATGGAAATAAAAGAGCAGGTAAAGTATATCTGTGAAGCTCTTTTGGAGCGTAAAGGACATGAAATTGAAGTTCTTCGTATTGAAGAACTTACAACTCTTGCAGAATATTTTGTAATTTGTTCTGCAACATCTACAACTCAGGTAAAAGCTCTTGCAGATAGCGTAGAGTTTCATTTAAAGCATGACCATGATATTGTGCCTCATCATGTAGAAGGCTTTGAATCATCTTCTTGGATTTTATTAGATTATGGCGGAGTTTTAGTGCATATCTTCCTGCCAGAAACAAGAGATTTTTATCGCTTAGAAAACCTATGGAAAGATGGAGAAAAAATTTCTTTATCTGACTTAGGCATTGATAATGCATAAAATAAATTTTAAACCTTTGGGGGGTTAGCGTAATTGAATAAGTACGAACACAAGCAAATCGAGAAAAAATGGCAAGATATTTGGGATAATAAATCTTGCTTTGTAGCTCCTCAGGACTACACCAAACCTAAATTCTATGCTCTTGTAGAATTTCCATACCCATCAGGTCAAGGTCTGCATGTAGGTCACCCACGTTCTTACACAGCTCTTGATATTGTAGCTCGTAAAAAGCGTATGCAGGGCTTTAATGTACTGTATCCTATGGGTTGGGACGCTTTCGGTCTGCCAACTGAAAATTTTGCAATTAAAAACCACATTCACCCAGCTGAAGTAACAAAGAAAAATGTTGCTCGTTTTAAAAGTCAGCTAAAAGCTTTAGGTCTTTCTTTTGATTGGTCAAGAGAAATTAACACAACTGACCCTAACTATTACAAATGGACACAGTGGATTTTCTTACAGCTATTTAAAAAAGGATTAGCTTATAAAAAAGAAATGAATGTAAACTGGTGTACATCTTGTAAGTGTGTACTTGCAAACGAAGAAGTTGTAAATGGTGTTTGTGAGCGTTGCGGAAGTGAAGTTGTTCACAAAACTAAAAGCCAGTGGATGCTTAAAATCACTGAATATGCACAGCGTTTAATTGATGACCTTGATGAAGTTGATTTTGTTGAACGTGTAAAAATTCAGCAGAAAAACTGGATTGGTCGTTCTACTGGTGCAGAGGTTGATTTTAAAACCACTACTGATGATACATTAACCGTTTATACAACTCGTCCAGATACTCTATTTGGTGCAACATATATGGTTATTTCTCCAGAGCACCCAATGATAGAGGAAAAATGGGCAGACAAAATTAGTAATATAGATGCAGTTCGTGCATATCGTGAAGAAGCTGCTCGCAAATCTGACTTTGAGCGTACAGAGCTTAATAAGGAAAAAACAGGCGTATGCCTTGAAGGTATTAAGGCAATAAATCCTGTAAACGGTAAGCAAATTCCTATTTTTGTTTCGGATTATGTACTCATGGGTTATGGTACAGGAGCTATTATGGCTGTTCCTGCACATGATGACCGTGACTGGGCATTTGCTAAGGCTTTCGGCTGTGAGATTATTGAAGTTGTTTCTGGTGGTGAAGATGTTCAAAAGGCTGCTTTCACCGCTAAAGATGAAACAGGTATTCTTGTAAATTCCGATTTTCTAAATGGTAAGACCGTTAAGGACGCTATCCCTGCTATGATTGCTTGGTTAGAGGAAAAGGGTATCGGTCATGCTAAAGTTCAGTACAAGCTACGTGACTGGGTATTCTCTCGTCAACGTTATTGGGGTGAGCCTATTCCGATTGTTTGGTGTGATAAGTGTGGTTGGGTTCCAGTTCCAGAAGACCAGCTTCCACTGACTCTGCCAAATGTTGATTCTTATGAACCAACTGAAAATGGTGAATCACCACTTGCTAAAATGACCGATTGGGTAAATACTACTTGTCCATGCTGTGGTGGTGCTGCTAAGCGTGAGACCGACACAATGCCACAATGGGCAGGTTCTTCTTGGTATTTCCTACGATATATGGACCCTAACAACAATGATGCACTAGCATCTAAGGAAGCTATGGAATACTGGGGCCCTGTCGATTGGTATAATGGCGGTATGGAGCATACAACACTTCATTTACTTTATTCTCGTTTCTGGCATAAGTTCCTCTATGATATTGGTGTAGTTCCAACTAAAGAACCTTATGCCAAGCGTACAAGCCATGGTATGATTTTAGGCGAGAATGGCGAAAAAATGTCTAAGTCAAGAGGTAATGTTGTAAACCCTGATGAAATAGTTGAAACCTATGGTGCAGATACCATGCGTTTATATGAAATGTTTATCGGTGACTTTGAAAAGGCTGCTCCTTGGAGTCCTAAGTCAATTAAGGGTTGCCGTAGATTTATTGAGCGTGTTTGGAATTTGTTTGAAAAGGTTGAAGATGGTGACGCTTATTCAAAGCAGCATGAGGTTCTTATGCATAAGACCATCAAAAAGGTTGGAGAGGATATCGAAAACCTAAAGGCTAATACTGCTATTGCTGCAATGATGAGCATGGTAAATGATTTCTATGATAAGGGCATTAACAAGGCTGAATATAAGACACTTCTAAAACTTGTTTGTCCATTTGCTCCACATGTTGCAGAAGAGCTTTGGAGTATGCTTGGTGAAACTTCTGTGCTTTCTCTTGAGTCTTGGCCAGAATATGATGAAAATAAAACCCAAGAGTCTTCTGTTCAAATT
The DNA here is from genome assembly GCA_017886875.1 of Butyricicoccus sp. Classification (GTDB taxonomy): domain Bacteria; phylum Bacillota; class Clostridia; order Oscillospirales; family Butyricicoccaceae; genus Butyricicoccus_B. The sequence continues at coordinate 114,253 of JAGHIZ010000069.1, forward strand.
GCAGTTCAGGTAAATGGTAAGTTAAGAGCTACTATCAGCCTACCAGTTGATTGTGAACAACAACTTGCAATCGACACTGCTTTAGCTGATGAGAAAGTTCAAAAGGCTGTCGAAGGCAAAAATATAGTTAAGACAATTGTTGTAAAAAATAAAATCGTAAATCTTGTTGTAAAGTAATTGATAAAAAAACTTGACAAGTAATATAAAAAACGATATAATAATCTTACGGTTTTGTTCAGAGGTATAACTATGTAAAAATTTAATAGTTATATTTGGCAGAACGTGCTTTTAAGCGTCCGAATAACGGTTCGCGCGGAGGGAGGGAAAACGATGTCGGAAGTCCGCGTAAAGGAAAATGAATCCTTGGACAGTGCGCTGAGAAGATTTAAGCGTTCCTGTGCAAAGGCGGGTGTGCTTTCCGAGCTCCGCAAGCGTGAGCATTATGAAAGCCCTAGCGTAAAGCGCCGCAAGAAGTCTGAGGCTGCACGTGCAAAGAAACGTAAGTTCAGATAAGGCACTGCCTAAGTCGATTCAAAGATGCTGGAGATTAATCTCTTCAGCATCTTTTTTTTACATGGCTAAAAATTATATTACGTTCATTAAAATTTGAATTTTCTTTCATAAAAATGACACAATTTGTACACAAACTTAATGTAATATAATAATAGTTCAAGCGAGGACTCCCCCTCCTCGTAAGAACACTCCTTTATCCCCTATTTTTTACCCCTCTTTGTTTTGTCATTTTTTACCCGTAGACAAAGCAAACGAGGAAAGGAGAATCCCCCTTCTCTTTTCCTCTTTTCAACCACTCTTTTTTTACCAAGACAAAAGCGTTCGGAGACCACTCCGAGCGTTTTTGTTTTGTTTAGAAAAATATATTTAAAATTATTGTAAGTATTAAACCGTAAATTCCTAAAAATGCAGTAAGTAAAATAGTCAATATGTTAATTGTTATAGTGATACCTAAAAAATCACCAAATACACCAGCTATAACTAAACCTAGAAAACCAAAAATAGAGTTTATTAAAAGTTTTAAACCAAGCCTTATTGGTGTAAATAATGCACTAAGTGCTAGTATTGCGATAAGTATAAAAAATACATAAATTAAAGCTTGTGCAGCGTCCATAAACCCACCTCCATAATTATTATATGTTTTAACAAGATAAGATATACGATATAAATTTGACGTTACATAAATTAGTTGCTATAATATAAGCTGATTAAAAATAAATCAGGAGAGTAATTTATATGACTAAAGCCAAAAATTCTTATGGCAACGAAAGTATATCTGCCCTAAAAGGAGCAGACCGCGTCCGAAAACGTCCGGGCGTTATTTTTGGCTCTGATGGGCTTGATGGCTGCCAACATGCAGTTTTTGAAATATTATCTAACTCAATAGATGAAGCAAGAGAAGGTTATGGCAGTCAAATAACAGTAACTCGTTATTCCGATGGCTCAATAGAAGTTGCTGATATGGGACGTGGTATTCCTGTAGAATGGAACGAAAATGAAAAATGCTATAACTGGGAGCTTATTTTCTGTGAATTGTATGCAGGCGGTAAGTATAAAAACCAAGAGGGTGAAAATTATGAGTTTTCACTAGGTCTTAATGGTTTAGGTACTTGTGCTACACAGTATGCGTCTAAATATATGGACGTAACTATTATGCGTGATGGATTTGAATATAGCCTGCACTTTGAAAAAGGTGAAAATAAAACCGATAGCAAAGAGGGCTTTATTAAAAAGGAAATAAACTCTAAAAAAACAGGTACTAAAATCCGTTGGCTTCCAGACCTTGAGGTTTTTACAGACATAAATATTCCGCTTTCTTATTTTGAGGATACTTTAAAACGTCAAGCGGTTGTAAATAAACATCTAAAGTTTATATTAAAAAATCAAAATGGCAATAAACTTGAAACAAGTGAATTTTGCTATGAAAATGGCATAATTGACTATGTAAGCGAGTTATCAGAGGACAAAGCCCTTACATCAGTACAGTTTTTGCAAGCCGAGCGTAAAGGTAAGGATAGAGTAGATAAGCCAGAATATAAAGTTAAGCTAAGTTGTGCTTTTTGTTTTTCATCTGCTATAAGCAAAACAGAATATTATCATAACTCGTCTTGGCTTGAGTATGGCGGTGCACCAGACAAGGCGGTTCGTTCTGCTTTTGTTTCTGCTATTGACTCATATATTAAGCAAATTGGCAAATATCAAAAAAATGAAAGTAAAATATCTTTCCAAGATGTAAGCGATTCACTTATTTTGGTTACAAACTGTTTTTCAACCTACACTTCATATGAAAACCAGACTAAAAAAGCGATTACTAATAAATTTATTCAAGACTCTATGAGTGAGTTTTTAAAAGAAGGTTTGGAAGTTTATTTTATTGAAAATAAATCTGAAGCTGATAAAATTGCCGAGCAAATACTAATAAATAAACGTAGTCGTGAGCAAGCTGAAAAGGCAAGACTCAATATTAAAAAGAAATTATCTGGTAATATTGATGTATCTAATAGGGTGCAAAAATTTGTTGATTGCCGAACAAAAGACACCAGCAGACGAGAACTTTATATAGTGGAAGGTGACTCTGCTCTTGGCTCAGTAAAACAGGGTAGAGATGCAGAATTTCAGGCGGTTATGCCAGTTAGAGGTAAAATACTAAACTGTTTAAAAGCAGATTATGGTAAAATATTTAAAAATGATATTATAACCGACCTTTTAAAAGTTTTGGGTTGTGGCGTAGAGGTTCAAACTAAAGCCTCAAAGGATATGTCAGCATTTGATTTAAATAGCCTTAGATGGAATAAAGTTATTATTTGCACTGATGCAGATGTTGACGGTTTCCAGATTAGAACACTTATTTTAACTATGCTTTATAGATTAACCCCTACACTTATCGAACAGGGTTATGTTTATATTGCTGAGTCACCACTCTATGAAATAACTTACAAGGATAAAAGCTATTTTGCATTTGATGAAACAGAAAAAGCCGCAATTCTTAAAAAGTTAAATGGTAAAAAAATAACTATTCAGCGTTCTAAAGGTTTGGGCGAAAATGAAGCTGATATGATGTGGGAAACCACTATGAACCCTGAAACACGCAGACTAATTAAAGTACAAATGGAAGAAGCAAAAGCTACAAGTGATATGTTTGATTTACTGCTAGGCGATAATCTTGCAGGTAGAAAAGAATATATTGCTGAAAATGGACATGAATATTTAGAATTTGCGGATATATCTTAATTAGAAAGGTAGAGCCTAATGGCAAAAAAGACGGAAAAAGAAGTTATAAAACCATTAGAACCAAATGTACAGCCTATTACAGATACACTTAGAAAAAATTATATGCCTTATGCAATGAGTGTAATTGTATCTCGTGCTATTCCAGAAATAGATGGTTTTAAACCTTCTCATAGAAAATTATTATATACTATGTACAAAATGGGACTTTTAAACGGTACTCGTAAAAAGTCCGCTAATATAGTTGGTCAAACTATGAAATTAAACCCTCATGGTGACCAAGCTATATATGAAACTATGGTGCGTTTAACTCGTGGTAATGAGGCACTTTTAACACCTTTTGTTGACTCTAAAGGTAATTTTGGTAAAGTTTATTCCCGTGATATGGCGTATGCTGCATCACGTTATACAGAAGCTAAACTTGACACAATCTGTCAGGAGCTTTTTAGAGATATAGATGCTGATGCAGTTGATTTTGTAGATAACTATGATGGCGAGATGAAAGAGCCTGTGCTACTGCCAACAACTTTCCCAAATATCTTGGTTTCTGCTAATACTGGTATTGCAGTTGGTATGGCATCTAGTTTTTGTGGTTTTAATTTGCATGAAGTTTGTAAAACTGCCATTGAATATATTAAAAACCCTGAGCATGATATTTTATCTACACTTCCTGCACCAGATTTTCCAACAGGTGGCGAAATAATATTTGATGAAACAGAAATGCGTAAAATTTATGAAACTGGTAGAGGTTCATTTAAAGTTCGTGCATGTTGGAACTATATTAAAAAAGAAAATATCATTGAAATAACTGAAATCCCTTATACTACAACTATTGAAGCGATTATTGATAAAATCGCTGAGCTGGTTAAGGGCGGTAAAATCAGAGAAATTGCAGATATTCGTGATGAAACAGATTTAAGCGGTTTAAAAATCGCAATAGATTTAAAACGTGGCACAGATGCTGACAAGCTAATGGATAGACTGTTTAAGCTAACTCCGCTTATGGACTCATGCTCATGCAATTTCAATGTGCTTATAGGTGGTATGCCTAAGGTATTAGGTGTAGGCGGAATACTTGAAGAATGGACTGCTTGGAGAACTGAAAGTATAAGGCGTAGAGTTTATTTTGACCTTAACAAGAAAAAGGACAAAATGCATTTGCTTTTAGGTCTTAGAAAAATACTATTAGATATAGATAGGGCGATTAAAATTATTCGTGATACTGAGCTTGATAGCGATGTTGTACCAAATCTTATGAACGGATTTGAAATTGACCAAATTCAAGCCGAATATATTGCAGAAATTCGCCTTAGAAATATAAATAAAGAGTATATTTTAAAGCGTACTAAAGAAGTTGATGAGCTTCAAAAAGAAATTGACAAGCTAGAGGGTATTTTACAAAGCAAAACTAAACAGCGTAATATCATTATTAAAGAGCTTGAAACAGTTATTAAAAAATATCCTGCTGAACGTCATTCTAAAATTGTTTATGCTGATGAAGTTAAGGAATTTGATGCAGATGACCATATCGAAGATTATACTGTTTTGTTATTCTTAACAGAACAGGGTTATTTTAAAAAGATTACTCCTGCATCATGGCGTATGTCTAGTGAGCATAAGCTCAAGGACGGTGATAAAATCGCTTGGCAAACTGAGTCAAGCAATAAGCAAGAAATTATTTTTATGACAAATCAGCATCAAGCCTATAAAGCAAGACTGTATGATTTTGAGGATAGCAAAGCATCGGTTTTAGGTGACTTTCTACCTCAAAAACTCGGCATGGACGAGGGAGAAGTGCCTATATTTGCATTTTTACCACTTGATTATAAAAGCACAATGGTTATTGTTTTTGAAAATGGTAAGATTGCAAGATTTTCTCTTGAGTCTTTTGAAACTAAAACAAATAGACGTAGACTCACTGGAGCATATTCAGATAAATCTCCAGTTGTTGGATTTTTTACACCTGTTACTGATGAAACAGAGATAACAATTTTTGGTACATCTTCACAGGGTAATAGAGCACTTACAATAAATGTAGGTATGCTTGATATAAAATCTACACGTTCAACACAAGGTGTTCAGGTTATGACACTTAGAGGAAAGCATACAGTTACAGATGCGACATTAACACCTAATTTAAACGAACCGGAACGCTATAAAGCAAAGAATATACCAGCACTTGGTGCAGTTTTAAAAGATGAAGATTTACCAGAACAGCAAATGACATTATAAAAAAAGACCTTGGGATTAAATTAAATCCCAAGGTCTTAAATTTTGTTTATTTAGCAGCGATTACATGGCTCATATCATAAAGACCAGCTTTAGTTTGCTCTGCTAAGAAAACCGCTGCATCAACAGCACCTACCGCAAACACTTCACGAGAAAGGGCAGTGTGTTTTAGCTCAATGATTTCATCTCGACCAGCAAACATAACGGTATGTTCGCCCACGATAGTGCCGCCACGCACAGCATGAATACCTATTTCATTCTGTGGACGTTTTTCACGTCTTTCGTGGCGGTCATAAGTGTATTCAGCTTTATATGGCAGTGCTGATGCTACTGCATCAGCAAGCATTAAAGCTGTGCCACTTGGTGCGTCTAGCTTTTGATTATGATGTTTTTCTATGATTTCCACATCATAACCATCACCAAGAACCGAACCGCATTTACGCAGTAAATCCATAAGCAAGTTAATACCAACGGACATATTGCCAGAACGAAAAACAGGGATTTGAGTAGCAGCCGCACCTATTTGTGCGAGCTGCTCAGGTGAATGACCTGTTGTACAAATTACAACAGGCGTTTTATTATCAATACAATATTTTAGCAGGCTATCAGTGCAAGATACATTGGAAAAGTCAATTACAACATCTGCACCGCCTGTATATTCCATTGGGTCAGCGTAAACTGGAAAATCAGCAAGCTTTACAGAATTAACATCAAAACCAGCTACAATTTTCATATTTTCTTTTTTTTCGCAAATATCTGTTATTGCACGACCCATTCTACCGTTACACCCAGAAAGTGCAATTTTAAGCATATTTTTTTAAACTCCTTTTAAAAACACTCGTTTCATATCTTATTTATGTTTAGATTTCACAACCCATTTGACCAAGTGCCGCACGGATACGGGCAGTATGTTCTTCAGTTGGCTCAACAAGTGGAAGACGAAGTTTACCAACATTCCAGCCTAAAATCTGCATAGCTTTTTTAACTGGAATTGGGTTTACTTCACAGAATAGAGAATTAGCAAGCTCTAAATAATCAAGTTGCATTTTAGCAGCCTTATCAAACTTACCTTCAAAGCATAACTGACAAATGTTATGCACAGCCTGTGGAGCAACATTGGAAAGCACAGAGATTACACCCTTACCGCCCATAGACATTAAAGGCACAATCTGGTCATCATTACCAGACCAAATATTTAAATCATCTCCACAAAGTGCTAGAGTTTCAGCAATTAAAGAGAAATTGCCACTTGCTTCTTTAACACCGTTAATATATGGGTGCTTAGAAAGCTCTTTGTAAGTTTTAGCAGTAAAGCTAACACCTGTACGACTTGGAACGCTATAAAGTATAACTGGAATTTCACAATCAGCAATAGCATTAAAATGTGCGATAAGTCCAGCTTGAGTGGTTTTATTATAATAAGGGGTTACTGAAAGCACAGCATCAGCACCGCTTGCCTTAGCACTTTTGGTTAACTTAACAGCAGTTTTGGTATCGTTAGAGCCTGCACCAGCGATTACAGGTACACGACCTGCAACATGCTTACAGCAGAAATCAACAATTTCTTCATGTTCATCTTCTGGGCATGTTGGGGACTCGCCAGTTGTGCCCATTACAATAATAGCATCTGTGCCATGCTCAATCTGATGGTCAATAATTTTGCCAAATTCCTCATAATTTACTGTTTCATCATCAATAAATGGAGTAACGATTGCAACACCAGCACCTGTAAAGATAGGCTTTTTCATAAATAACCCTCCAAAAAAGTTAGTCCATGTAACCCTTAGCACATAAAAGCTCTGCCATTAGAACTGCACCGCCAGCAGCACCACGCAGTGTATTATGAGATAGACTTACGAATTTATAATCATACACACTATCCTCACGCAGACGACCGATAGAAACACCCATACCGCCTTCTAAATCACGGTCAAGGCGGCTTTGTGGACGGTTTTCTTCTTCAAAATATGTGAGGAACTGCTTTGGAGCACTTGGTAAATTCATTTCCTGAGCTGTACCAGAGAAATTATTCCAACGAGAAATAATTTCTTCCTTGCTTGCCTTGTTTTTCAGTTTCATAAATACAGCCGCCATATGACCATCAGAAACTGGTACACGTAGGCATTGAGCTGTAATTTTAGGGCTAGTTGCATGTTCGATGTGGTCATCTGCAACATGTCCCCAAACTTTCATAGGCTCTTTTTCGCTCTTTTCTTCTTCGCCACCAATGTATGGAATTACATTGTCAATAATTTCAGGCATAGTTTCAAAGGTCTTACCAGCACCAGAAATAGCCTGATATGTGCAAACAGCAACTTCTTCAACACCTAAATCCCAAATAGCAGAGAGTGCAGGAACATAGGACTGAATAGAGCAATTAGACTTAACAGCGATAAAACCACGCTTTGTACCAAGACGCTTTTTCTGAGCTGCGATAATATCAGTATGATGAGCATTGATTTCTGGGATAATCATTGGTACATCAGGTGTCATACGGTTAGCAGAGTTGTTAGAGCAAACAGGGCATTCAAGTTTAGCATAACGCTCCTCAAGAGCCTTGATTTCATCTTTTTTCATATCAACCGCACAGAAAACAAAATCAACCATAGATGCAATTTGTTCTGCATCAGCAGTTGCATCAAAAAGCACCATATCACGATATTTTTCTGGCATATCAACTTTCATTTTCCATCTGTTTTCACAAGCCTCAGCATAGGTTTTACCCTTATTTCTACCACTTGCAGCAAGAGCTACCACATTAAACCATGGGTGATTTTCAAGCAGTAGGGAAAAACGCTGACCTACCATACCGGTTGCACCGATAATACCAACTTTGTACTGTTTCATCTTTGTAAAATCCTCCTCAATTTAGTGGAATAGTCAAATGGGCTATAGCACTATTTTATCTGTGTAAGAAAAAAACCGGTTGAAAAACCGGTATAATCTATACTATAATGAAATGGATATATAAAATGTCCATTCATTGCGATAGCTCTCCACCGGTAAAGGTGACAGACTAGCAGATGTTATCCAACTAATCCAGTGCGAACCTTTCGCAGTTAGGTTATCGCCTTCGGCGGCTTTACCCTTTCTCGCTGCTTTAAACAGGACTGCGAACCCTTGTCAAACGATACTAATGAAAAACCGCACCTCTATCTAAATACAATATTTAGCTTGCAACATTATTTTAGAGTATTAAAGTTATTTTGTCAATATGTGAGTAAAAGGAGTTATGCTATGAAGCGTATTTTTTGCAGTTTATTTGCACTTTTTGTAGTTTGTATCAGTTCGTCAGCGTCAGCCGCTTATACGGATATTATTCGTGTAGGTTTGGCTTATGGCTCAACTGCTAAAGCTACTGCAACAATTAAAAGTACATCAGGTTTTAAACTTGGCTCTATGAATGGTTTAACATTTAATAGTGCAAGTACAACAAATGAAACAACACTTAATATAACATATGCAAATGGAACATATAATGTTACAAATTCTTCAGGTAAAAGTGTTTATTCAGGGGCAAATGTAGCAGCAGAGGCTATTTCAGGTACCACAAATTTTGATGGATATGATTATTATGGTGCGTTTGGCTTTAATGCTGAAAGCTCTGGCAAGCTTACAGTTATAAACTACGCAAATATTGAGGATTATATTAAAGGCGTTTTACCTTATGAAATGAGTGCAAGTTGGCCTATTGAGGCTTTAAAAGCTCAAGCGGTTTGTGCAAGGTCATTTGTGCTTGGAAACTTAAATAAACATAAGTCATATGGCTTTGATGTATGTAATACAACAAATTGTCAGGTATATCATGGCATAGAAAGAGCTGATGCAAATACAGATAGTGCGGCAGACCAGACAAAAGGTCAAATTTTAATGTATGATGGAAAACTTGCTGTTGGTTACTTTTTCTCGTCTTCAGGTGGTGCAACCGAAAATAATGAAAATGTTTGGGGAGGAACTGCTATACCATATCTTCGTGGTGTGGTTGATATTTATGAAGATGCATCAGCTTCATCTAAAAATGTATGGAGTGTTACACTCACAGCCGAACAAATTGCAGATAAATTAAAATCTGCCGGTTATAGTATTGGTGAGGTTGCAGATGTTAAAGTTACAAAACGCACAGAAATGGGTAATGTAAATGAGGTTACAGTTACCGATACTACTGGAAAAAGTGTTGTTATAAAAAACGGTAATGTTCGCACAGTTTTTGGTCTAAACAGCATTAGATATACAATAAATGGTGATAACTCATCTTCTGGCGGAAGTACAAGCAGTGCAGTTTATGTAAATGGTTCTGGTGTAACAGATGGTAGTTTTTATGCCATAGGTGCAGATGGTAATAAAGCTTATATAGGCTCTGTAAATGGTAAAACTGTGCTTACTGGCTCAGGAACAGAGAAAGTTACTGTTTCCTCAGCTGCAAGAGCGACCACATCAAATACTTATACATTCTCTGGCACTGGCTGGGGACATAATGTAGGTATGAGCCAATATGGTGCAAGGTCAATGGCAAAAATGGGCTTTAATTATACCGATATACTTAAATTTTACTTTACAGGTATTACAATATCTCAAATGTGATATAAAGGAGAAAACATGAAAAAAAGCGATTTCTATTTTGATTTACCAGAACATTTAATAGCACAGCACCCGCTAGAAAAACGTGATAGTTCAAGGCTTTTAGTTCTTGACCGTAAAAGCGGTGATGTAGAACATAAACATTTTACTGATGTTATTGATTATATGGAAGCGGGCGATTGTCTTGTTATGAATAATTCAAGAGTTATCCCTGCTAGACTTATGGGACAAGCAGAGGGCAGAACCACACCGATTGAGGTTTTACTACTTACTGACCATGGCGACGGTTTATGGGAATGTTTAACACGTCCAGGGCGAAAAACAAGAGAAGGTACAAAATTATCTTTTGGTGATGGACTTTTAACAGCTACCGTTGAAGCAGTAAATCCAGCTGATGGCAATAGAATGATACGTTTTAAGTATGATGGTATTTTCTTAGAAATTCTTGATAAACTCGGCTCTATGCCATTGCCTCCATATATTCGTGAAAGACTTGATGACCCAGAACGTTATCAAACAGTATATTCAAAAACACCAGGTTCAGCCGCAGCACCTACTGCCGGACTTCATTTTACAAAAGAGCTTTTACAAAAAATTGAGGATAAAGGTATAAAGCTTGTATTTGTAACTTTGCATGTTGGCTTAGGCACTTTCAGACCTGTAAAGGCTGATGAAATCACCGACCATATTATGCATTCTGAATGGTATACTATGGACGCTGAAACCGCACAAACTATAAATGATACTAAGAAAAATGGCGGTAAAATTTGGGCAGTGGGCACAACTGCAACCCGTACACTAGAAACTATTGCAGATGAAAACGGATTTGTTGAGCCAAAATCAGGTTGGACTGATATTTTCATTTATCCAGGATATAAATTTAAAATTGTTGACCATCTTATAACTAATTTCCATTTGCCAGAGTCCACACTTATGATGCTTATTTCTGCATTTGCAACCCGTGAACAAGTTATGAATGCTTATAAACAAGCTGTGGATAATGAATATAGATTTTTTTCATTTGGCGATTCTATGATGCTTTATTAAACACAAAAGCCACAGTAAAAATAATACTGTGGCTTTTTTTCTAGTTTTCTGCCCAATGCATACTGCGAGAAACTGCTTTGTCCCAACCATAAAGCAGTTTTTCTCTTGTATCAGCTTTCATTTGCGGCTTAAATACTTTATCAACTTTCCAAAGCATTTTTAGCTCATCGGTATTTTTCCAAATGCCAACTGCAAGCCCTGCAAGATATGCAGCACCTAAAGCAGTAGTTTCACGAATTTGAGGGCGATAAATATCACAATTTGAAATATCTGCTTGGAACTGCATTAAAAACGCATCTCTACTTGCACCACCATCGACTTTTATTTTCTCAAGCGGTTTTTCAAGTTCTTTTGTCATAGCCTTTATTAAATCTTGACACTGATATACAATAGACTCTTGAGCTGCACGAATTATATGTTCTCTTGTTGTGCCACGAGTAAGACCTATTAAACAGCCTCTAGCGTACATATCCCAATGAGGTGCACCAAGTCCAGTAAAAGCGGGAACTAAATAAACTCCACCCGTATCTTCAACTTTAGATGCATAATATTCTGCGTCTCGGCTTTCGCTAAAAAATCTAAGTTCATCTCTAAGCCATTGAATAACTGCACCACCTACAAATACACTTCCTTCAAGTGCATAATTTACTTTATCACCTAATTGTATAGCAATAGTTGTAAGTAGTCCATTAGTGCTATGTATTATTTTTTCACCTGTGTTCATAAGTAAAAAACAGCCTGTACCGTATGTGTTTTTAACTTCACCAGAAGAAAAACAGCTTTGACCAAATAAAGCCGCCTGTTGGTCGCCTGCAATACCTGCAATAGGTATTTCAGCTTTAGGCATTGATACAGTGCCATAAATCATGCTAGATGGGCAAACTTTAGGCAGCATTTGCTCTGGAATATCAAGGGCATTAAGTAAAGCTTTGTCCCAACATAAATTATGTATATCATAGAGCATAGTGCGTGATGCATTTGTTGCATCAGTAACATGCACTTGTCCGTTTGTGAGTTTCCATACAAGCCAGCTATCAACTGTACCGAAAAGTAAATCACCGTTTTCTGCTTGTTTTCGTGCCTCAGGTACATTGTCTAAAATCCATTTTATTTTTGTAGCTGAAAAATAAGCATCTGGTATAAGTCCAGTAGTTTTTTTAATATGTTCATCAAGACCATTTTCTATAAGCTCATTTACAATAGATGCGGTTCTTCTGCATTGCCACACTATGGCATTATATACAGGCATACCTGTGTGTTTATTCCAAACAATAGTTGTTTCACGCTGGTTTACAATGCCTATACCTGCAATATCATTTGCAGATATATCAGATGCAGCTATAACTTCCATCATAACCGCATACTGAGTGGAATAAATCTCCATAGGGCTTTGTTCAACCCAGCCTTCTTTTGGGAAAATCTGTGTAACTTCCCTTTGAGCAGTTGCAATTATATTTTGATTTGTGTCAAAAAGTATAGCACGAGAACTTGTTGTACCTTGGTCAAGTGCAAGTAAATAGCGTTTCATATCAAAATCTCATTTCTTCTCATATATTTTTAATCATGATAACTCTATTTATATTAGTATGTCAATAGAAGTATAGTTTGTTGCATTATAAATAAAAATATGATATCATAATGAACAAGTATGAGTATGTCTATACAATCAATAAGATAAAAAAGGAAGTAAAATATATGAGTGAAGCTAAAAAAACCATATTTTCAGGTGTTCAGCCATCAGGTAAACTGACACTTGGTAATTATCTTGGTGCAATTCGTAATTTTCCTATTCTTCAAGAGGAATATAATTGTATTTATTGTGTAGTTGATATGCACGCAATTACAGTGCGTCAAGACCCTGCACAGCTTAGAAAACAAACTCTTGAAGTGCTTGCACAATATATAGCTTGTGGTTTAGACCCAGATAAAAGCACATTATTTATTCAAAGCCATGTTCCAGCACATGCAGAGCTTGGTTGGGTGCTAAATTGCTACACAATGTTTGGTGAAGCATCAAGAATGACTCAGTTTAAGGATAAATCCTCCAAACATGCAGATAATGTAAATGTAGGTTTATTTGATTATCCTGTGCTTATGGCAGCAGATATTCTATTATATCAGACCGAACTTGTGCCAGTAGGTGTTGACCAGCTTCAGCATATAGAGCTTGCTCGTAATATTGCACAGCGTTTTAATGGTGTATATTCAGATACATTTAAAATGCCAGAGCCATATATACCAAAAGCTGGTGCTAAAATTATGAGCCTTGCAGACCCAACCCGTAAAATGAGTAAATCAGATGAAAATCAAAACGGTTTTATATTGCTAATGGACAAACCAGAGGATATTATGCGTAAATTTAAAAGAGCAGTTACCGACTCTGACAGCCGAATTATTATGTCTGAAGATAAAGCAGGTGTATCAAATCTTATCACAATTTATTCTCTTGCAACTGGTAAAACTGTGGAAGAAGTAGAAGCTGAATTTGTAGGTAAGGGCTATGGAGAATTTAAACCAGCAGTAGGTGAAGCTGTGGTTGAATTACTTCGTCCAATTCGTGAAAAAACAGAAGATTTGCTCAAAAACAAAGATTATCTTGAAAGCGTATATAGAGAAGGTGCGAATAAAGCCTCATATATGGCAAGAAAAACACTTGATAAAGTATATCGAAAGGTTGGCTTTGTTAAGAGATAATATGCATTTTTTGTATAGAATTTTTCTATGCCAAATTTGTTAATATAGAGAGGTTAAAATATGTCAGAATATCAAGTCATTGGAATGATTGTTGGTGCATTTATACTATCTGGTATTCTTTCCTATGCACTTACACCGCTTGTAAAGCGTTTTGCTTATAAAATCGGTGCGATTGATGTGCCTAAAGATACCAGACGTATGCATAAAAAGCCAACTCCTAGACTAGGCGGTTTAGCAATTTTTATTGGATTTATGGGTGCAATGCTCGTATTTTTCGAGTTTGATGTGCAAATGCTCAGCGTCTTAATCGGTGCAATGTTAATTGTTGTACTCGGTATATTTGATGACGTTTTAGCACTTGGTGCAAAATTTAAATTTATTGTTCAAATTATAGCGGCAGCAATACCAGTATGTGTTGGCGGTATGAAAATAGCGTTTTTTTCAAACCTAAATCCATTATCATCAGAGCCTTATTTTTCGCTTGGAATTTTTGCAATTCCTGTAACTATTATTTGGATTGTTGGTATTACAAATGCTGTAAACTTCATTGACGGTTTGGACGGTCTTGCAGCAGGTGTTTCAGCTATTGCTTCACTTACCATGCTTGCAGTTGCACTTTTAAATTATGAATTTGGTGTTGCTGTAACTATGGCTTGTCTTACAGGTGCTTGTCTAGGTTTTATTCCTTATAACTTTAATCCAGCCGAAATTTTTATGGGTGATACAGGTTCTACATTTTTAGGCTATATGCTTGCAACAATGTCAATTAGCGGATTTTTCAAGTTTTATGCTGTTGTATCTTTTGCGGTTCCGCTTTTAATTCTTGGACTGCCTATTTTTGATACAGCATCTGCAATTACACGTCGAGTTCTTGAAGGCAGAAGCCCTATGAGCTCAGATAGAGGACATGTACACCATAGATTGGTTGATATGGGCTTTAATGTAAAACAAGCAGTTGCTATTTTATATGCAATAAGTGGTACACTTGGGCTTGCGGCTGTTGTGCTAACAACAAACGGTGAAGCTAAGGCAATGCTTTTATTATTAGCGGTTATTTTAGCTATTGCAGTAGGTGGCTGGATAATTGTAAACAGAAGAAAAGAGTCACGTCAAAATATAGAAAACGTTTTAAATGACTCCGACAAGGAGCAGGAGGACACTCAAGATGAGCAAAATTAAGGTAATGACTGTTTTTGGCACTAGACCAGAGGCGATTAAAATGGCTCCACTTGTTCACGCAGTGGAAAAAAACGAAAATATGGAGTCAATAGTTTGCGTTACTGCACAACATCGTCAAATGCTTGACCAAGTGCTTGAAATTTTTGATATAAAGCCAGATTATGACCTTGATATTATGCAGCCAAAACAGACACTATCTACTATAACAGAAAAATCACTTCATGGTTTAGATGAGGTGTTAAATACTGCTAAACCTGACATTGTTTTAGTGCATGGTGATACTTCAACGGCTTTTGCTGGTGCACTTGGTGCATTTTATCATCAAATTCCAGTAGGTCATGTTGAAGCTGGACTTCGTACATTTGATAAGTATTCACCATTTCCAGAGGAAATGAACAGAAAACTTATTGGTCAAATTGCAGAACTGCATTTTGCACCAACTCCAAGAAATAGCGAAAACTTAAAACGTGAAAATATTTGTAATGGCGTTTATATTTGTGGTAATACTGTAGTTGATGCAATTCATATGACTGTAAAGCCAGACTATAAATTTAAAGATGAAAGTTTAAATAAGCTTGATTTTGAAAATAATAGAGTTGTGCTTGTAACTGCTCACCGCAGAGAAAACTATGGCGAGCCAATGGAAAATATTTATAATGCGATTTTAGAGCTTGCAAATAAATATACTGATGTACATTTTGTATATCCTGTGCATTTAAGCCCATATGTTCGTGAAACATCGGAAAAAATTCTCGGTGGTCATAATAGAATACATCTTATCTCACCGCTTTCCGTTGATGAAATGCATAATTTAATGTCACGCTGTTATATGATTATGACAGACTCTGGAGGACTTCAAGAAGAAGCCCCTAGTCTTGGTAAACCTGTTTTAGTTTTAAGAAAGGAAACTGAAAGACCAGAGGCTGTTGAAGCGGGGACTGTTAAACTTGCAGGTATTCATAAAGAAAATATTTACAATCTCGCTTGTGAACTTTTTGATGATAAAACTGCTTATGAAAAAATGGCTCATGCAGTAAATCCATATGGTGATGGTCACGCTTGTGAGCGTATTTTACAGGCAATAGAACATCATTTTAAACTTAGAGAAGATGCACCACAAGCTTTTATGCCTTAAATATTAAAAAGGAGGTGTAAATTTTGAAAAAGTTAAATCCTCCTATGATTGCAGCACTTGGAACACTATTTATTATAATTGCTCTTGCTGTTGGGCTTTATTTATCAGGTGTTGCATATCAATCGCCAGATGAAATAGTATCTTTATCTGATGCAGACCGTTCACCAACTGATTTACAGATGTTTGAACAAAACCTTGCAATAGCGGGCAATGTTCAAATTGATAATACAAATGTAAAACAGGTTATATCAAGCCTTGTAAGACCACAAACTTACACAGCGTTAATAACAAATACTTTGTATTATGATGATACATCTGGTAACATTTCATGTAAACAATATGTAAGAGATAATGCTTCTCGTGTGGATTATCTAAAAACTGATGGTTCTATAGATTATTCACAGATATATTTTGAAGATATATGTTATATGATAATGGGTGATAGCTTCACACAAATGCCAGTTGGAAATTTTACACTTGATACATCTTCAATGCTTCCCACTTATGAAACCATTTTAGATATGAATGATGAGTATATAACGGGTAGTAGAATGTATGAACAAAATGGTCAAATGATAATTGAAATTGATACAGATATAGATAAAGCGATTGGAATTTATCGCATATCACTTAAAAATGGTTTGCTTTATTCAGCAGACTTTTCTAAAGATGGTAAAATGATTAGAAAAGTTGAGGTAGCTGTGACAGATGAAATACCTTCACAGGATAAATTTATTTTACCTAATGAGTCAACTCCTATTTACGAAAAATAGGAGTTTAATTTATTAAAAATGGAGTTATGAAAAATGGAAAATTATCTTGGAATATCCGAGAAAACATATCAGCTAGGCAAAGAAGCTGAAAAAAAAATTAAACCTTATTTAGAGCGTTTAGATGAAATTTGTGATATAAATACGCAAAGGGTGCTTGCAGCTTTTAGAAAACATAGAGTTTCTGACAGTATGTTTGCAGGTACTACTGGTTACGGTTATGATGACCACGGTCGTGATACACTTGATAAAATCTATGCGGATTTATTTGGTGCTGAAGCTGGTCTTGTTAGAATTGGCTTTGTAAATGGTACACATGCACTATGCTGTGCATTATTTTCTGCTCTAAAATCAGGTGATGTTATTTTAAGCGTTACAAGTGCACCTTATGACACACTTTTAGGCACTATAACAGGCGATTATATGGGCAGTATGAAAAATTACGGTATTAAATATCGTCAGGTTGATTTAAAAGACGGTTTACCAGATTTAGAGGCAATCAAAGAGGCTGCAAAAGCTGATGATATAAAACTTGTATATATTCAGCGTTCACGTGGTTATGCAGTTCGCCAAACTCTAAGCTGTGCAGAGATTGGCGAAATTTGCAAAGTAGTTAAGTCAGTAAATAAAAACGCAGTTATCATGGTTGATAACTGCTATGGTGAGTTTACAGAAACTATTGAACCAACACATGTTGGTGCAGATTTATGTGCAGGTTCTCTGATTAAAAATATAGGTGGTGGACTTGCACCAACAGGCGGTTATGTTGTAGGTCGTAAAGACTTAGTGGAAAATGCCGCTTATCGTTTAACTGCTCCAGGCATTGGCGGGGAATGTGGCTGCACAATGGGGCAAAACCGATTATTATATCAAGGCTTATTTATGGCACCACACACAACCGCACAAGCAATTAAAACAGCTATTTTCTGTGCTCAGGTTATGCTTGATTTAGGTTATGAGGTTGACCCACTGCCTGAAACTCCTAGATATGATATAATCCAAACAATAGCTTTTGGTGCTCCAGAGCCATTACGCCGTTTTTGTGAAGGTATACAGTCTGGTGCTCCAGTTGACTCTTTTGTAACTCCAGAGCCTTGGGCAATGCCAGGATATGATGACCCTGTTATTATGGCTGCTGGTGCTTTCGTTCAAGGTGCATCTATTGAGCTTTCAGCCGATGCTCCAATGCGTGAACCTTATGTTTGCTTTATGCAAGGTGGACTAACATATTCATCTGGTAAAGCGGGTATTTTACTTGCTGCTGAAAAACTTAATTTAAAATAACCAAAATTTACATATTATATAATTCTCTAATGCCGCACATAATACTATCAGCAAATCCCCAATAAACAATTTTAAAAAAGGAGTGTTTGAACAATGTCTAATCAGAATAGTTCTAACAAGATGGTAGTACCAGAGGCTCGTGCAGCAATGGAGCGTTTCAAGATGGAAGCAGCTTCTGAGGTTGGTGTAGACCTAAAGAAAGGCTACAATGGTGATTTAACATCTCGTCAAGCAGGTTCTGTTGGCGGTCAGATGGTTAAGAAGATGATTCAGGCTTACGAGCAGGATATGGCTTCTAAGGGCTAATCTGAAATAATAGAAGGCACAATGCAATGATAAAAAACTTTGCATTGTGCCTTTTTGATGTTATACTGTTATATAGTAATTTTCGAGTTAGAGAAAGGCTAAATGTATGGTTATTGAAAAAGTTCTCAATAATAATGTTGTTATCACAAGAAACCTTTCTGGTGTTGAAACGGTTATAATGGGGCGTGGTTTAGCCTTTGGTCATTCAGCAGGTGATGAAGTAGATGAAAGCAAAATTGAGAAAACTTTCACTATAACAAATTCAAATAATAAAATAGATGAAATTCTATCTGAAATACCTGTTGAGCATATGCTTATAAGTGAAAAAATTATAAGTAAAGCTAAAATTACACTTGGTAAGCCTATAAATGACAGTATATACATAAGTTTAAGTGAGCATATATCAGCAGCTATTATGCGTTATAAAAATAATAAGGCTTTGGAAAATCCACTTAAATGGGATATAAAAAGATTTTACCCAAGTGAGTATAAAACTGCATTAATAGCTGAGAAAATTATATTTGATGACTTAAATATAAAATTAACAGATGATGAAATTGCTATTTTTGCACTTGATTTTGTAAATGCACAGCAAGACGGTCAAACACTTGCACTTAAAATGACAGAAATAATGCAAGAAATATGTAATATAGTAAGTCATTGCTTAGATAAAACATTAGATGAAGACTCGCTTGCTTTTTATAGATTTATAACTCATTTGAAATTTTTTGCACAGCGTATACTTTCAAATACACATTATGATGATAATATGAATATGGTTTTAAAATCTGTTGCAGAACAAAACCCAGTTGCTTATAAATGCACTGAAAAAATAGCAAAACATCTTCAAAATAATTATAATTTTAAAATGACATCAGATGAAATATTATATTTATGCCTTCATATTTCAAGATTATAAATGTGTTTTAATTGTATAGCTTGCATTGAAAACGCCCTTAGGCTCAAGCAAATTTTCAAATGGACGGTCTTTTATATCGCCAGTGTAGCCTTCTGGGTCACAAACGCCATACCAAGGTTCAATACAGAAAAATGGTGCATTTTTACCTGCTGGTGTCCAAAGAGCTAAAACAGGGGTATCAAAGCTAACTGTGATATATGGTTTTTTATCTTTATCGCAAAGTGAAACCTCGTTAAGCTGTCCATTTTCAAATAAAATAGTTTGTAAATTTATAAGCTCTTTTGTTATATTAATATAGCCGTTTTCTGTGGTTATAGGAATATATTCATTTAGTGTAAGACTATTTTCACTAACCTTAGTTGATTTTAAATCAGTATATTTATCAAACTTTAGATAACATTCCTCTTGTTTGCATGAATTATCTGGAGGGCAGATAAATGCAGGGTGACCACCTATTGAAAATGGTAAAATATCGTTAGATGGGTTTATAACACGCCATAAAACTTCAAGTGTATCATCTATGAGTTTGTAACCCACCTCTAAACGAAATTCAAAAGGATAATTTTTTAGAGTGTTTTCATTGCTTTCAAGATAAAACCAGATTTCATTTTCGGTTTGACTTAAAAGAGAAAATTCGGTATCTCTTGCAAAACCATGGGCTGTCATAGGATAGCATTTGGAATTTATATGATATTGCATGTTATTTGTTTTACCAATAAAAGGGAATAAAACAGGTGAAACTCTGCCCCAGTATTTAGCGTCACCTGACCACATATACTCGGTTTTGCCTTTTAGTGAGCGAAGTTCTGCACCATGACTTTCAAATTGTGCGGTTAGTAATTCGTTTTTTATGGTATATAATGCCATTTTATCTCTTCCTTTCAGGTTTTATATAATAATATAACTATAAATTCTATTAAATTGCAATATGATTTTTTAAAAATCTGTTGACATAGATAAAAAGCAGTGTTATATTTAAATCGTTCTAAAGTGAATAATAAACTTTCTGAAATGTTCGGATTGTTACTGGTAATGCAGGCAAGACCAAGTTTTCAAACAAAGCACACCCGCTATAGGTGTATCTGTTTGGGCTTAGGTCTTTTTTTGTTGCAATTTTTAAAGGAGTTTGAGTTATTATGAAAATCATCAGAGCAAAAGATTATAACGACATGAGCCGCAAAGCAGCTAATATTATTTCTGCACAGGTTATTTTAAAGCCTAATAGTGTATTAGGTCTTGCAACAGGTTCTTCACCAATAGGTATCTATCAGCAGCTAATCAAGTGGTATGAAAAAGGCGATATTGATTTCTCTGAAGTTACCACTGTAAACCTTGATGAATACTATGGTCTTAGTCCTGAAGATGAGCAGAGTTATCATAATTTTATGTATACTAATTTCTTTAATCATGTAAACATTCCTAGAGATAGAATAAATCTGCCAAACGGTATGGAAACAGATGAGGCTAAAGAATGTGCTAGATATGATGCACTTTTAAATAGCATTGGTGGAGTTGATATGCAGCTTTTGGGTATCGGTAGAAATGGTCATATCGGTTTTAATGAGCCTAGTGACTGCTATAGCAAAGGTACTCATTGTGTAGAGCTTGCTGAGTCCACAATCGAAGCTAATAAGCGTTTCTTTGCAAGTGCTGATGATGTTCCTCGTCGTGCTTATTCTATGGGCATACATACCATTATGGCAGCCAAAAAGGTTATTGTTGTTGCAAGCGGTGAAGATAAGGCTTGGGCAATCAAGGAATCCTGTTTTGGTCCTGTAACTCCTAATGTTCCAGGCTCTATTTTACAGCTACATAATGATGCTATTGTTATAGCTGATGAAGCTGCTCTTTCTCTTGTTGATAAAATTTAATTTAACAAATATCTACCCATTCCATTTTACTTATGGCTTATATTTGCTTTTTAATAAGCGAATATAAGCCGTTTTTATTATATGCATTGACTTTTTGGATATAATATAGATATAATGTAAACAGGTATGTTGTAATTTGGAGGAATAGAAATGGACAAGAAAAAAATTGCTGGCGATAAAGCGGCTGAGTTTGTAAAAGATGGTATGATTATAGGTTTAGGCACTGGCTCGACTGCTTATCATGTTGTAAATGCAGTAGGTGAGATGGTGAAAAATGGTCTTAAAATCAAGGCTGTACCTACATCTAAAGCAACAGAGGAACAAGCAAGGTCGCTAGGTATTCCACTGCTTACTATTGATGAAGTGGATTACATTGATATTGATATTGATGGTGTAGATGAAATTGACCCACAGTTTAATGCAATTAAAGGCGGCGGCGGTGCTTTATACCGTGAAAAAGTAGTTGCTGATATTTCAAAAGAAGTTATTTGGATTATGGACGAAAGCAAACTTGTAGATGCTATTGGTGCTTTTCCACTAGCTGTTGAAATAGCTCAATATGGTTATAAGCAAACCATGCAGAAAATGACCGATTTTGGTTTAAAGCCTGTGCTTAGAATTAGAGATGAAAAACCATATATCACTGATAATGGTAACTTTATCGCTGATTTGCATTTGGGTGCTGGTTTTGATATCGCTGATGTTGCTGAAAAGCTTAATAATATGGTTGGCGTTTTAGAGCATGGTCTATTTTTAAACACCTGTAAAAAGATTGTTTTAGGTACAGAAAACGGTGCGGTTGTAACCGAAAATACTGCAAAATAAAAAGTAAAAATAGCTTGACAAATGTAGAAAGATGTGCTATTCTACATAAAGCCGCATCAAGTGGGGTAAATGAAGTTTGCCCATGTGTGGCAACACCCGCAAGAGCGTGACTCTAATAATGAAAGAGAGGTGCTACCGAAATGTATGCAATTCTAGTAACTGGTGGCAAACAGTACAAAGTATCCGAAGGTGACGTTATTTACGTTGAAAAGCTCGGCGTAGAAAACGGCGAAACCGTAACTTTTGACAAGATTTTAGCAGTAGGCAATGGTGCTGAACTAAAAGTTGGTGCTCCTTATGTTGAAGGTGCAACTGTTACCGCTACAGCTGATAAGACTGGCAAGCAGAAGAAAATTAACATCTTCAAGATGAAGCCAAAGAAGGGCTACCGTCGTCGTCAGGGTCATCGTCAGCCTTACACAAAGGTAACTATTGGTGCGATTAAGGCGTAATGACTCGTATTACGTTTTTTCTGTCGCAAGATAAAATACAGGCAGTCGATTTACTCGGTCATGCAGGTTATGCAGAAGAAGGCGAGGATATCGTCTGTGCGGCAATAACAAGTGCAGTGCAGTTGACTCACGCTTTATTGTTTGATGTTCAAAAAACAAATGTTGATGCTATTATTGAAGATGATGGTGCTCACATTCGTTTGACTCTGCCTGCAAATGAGCTTAATAAAGGTCAAGATGGTATGAAAGCTCTTAGAATTTTCTATACCGAACTTGCAGCTCAATATTCTGAATTCGTAAGCGTAATGGAGGTGCAAAACGATGCTGAAGATTAGTTTACAGTTTTTCGCTCACAAGAAGGGCGTAGGTTCTACCAAGAACGGTCGTGACTCCGAGTCCAAGCGTCTTGGCGTTAAGCGTGCAGACGGTCAGGTTGTTCCAGCAGGCAACATTCTTGTTCGTCAGCGTGGTACAAAAATTCACCCAGGTACCAATGTAGGTCGTGGCTCTGATGATACCTTATTTGCAAAGGTTGCTGGCGTTGTTCGTTTCGAGCGTGTTGGCAAGGACCGCAAGAAGGTTTCTGTTTACCCACAGTAATTTTGATTTTTAAATCCCAGACGGCTATGTCTGGGATTTTGCTATTTAAAACGAAAAAGGAGGCGAAAACAAATGTTTATTGATGTTGCTAAAATTAAAATCGTATCTGGTAAAGGTGGCGATGGTAAAGTTGGTTTCCATCGTGAAAAATATGTCGCAGCAGGTGGCCCAGATGGTGGCGATGGCGGCAGAGGTGGCTCTGTTGTGTTTAAAGTTGATGATAACCTTTCAACTCTATTGGACTTTAGATATAAAAAGAAGTATGTTGCAGCAGCCGGTGAAAACGGTATGAGCAAACGAATGAAGGGTAAAGATGGTGCTGACCTTGTTATTCGTGTGCCTCGTGGAACTATTATTCGTGACCAGAAAACAGGTCAAGTAATCCATGATATGTCAGATAATGAACCTTTTATAGCAGCTAAAGGCGGTAATGGCGGTTGGGGTAATACTCATTTCGCTACACCTACTCGCCAAGCTCCACGATTTGCAAAACCAGGTCAACCAGGTGTTGAACGTGATATTATTTTAGAACTTAAACTGCTTGCAGATGTTGGTTTAGTTGGTTTCCCTAATGTTGGTAAATCAACATTACTTTCTGTTGTTTCTGCTGCTAGACCTAAAATTGCTAACTATCACTTTACAACACTTATACCTAATCTTGGTGTTGTGCGTATTGGTGAAGAACAATCCTTTGTAATGGCTGATATTCCAGGTATTATTGAAGGTGCAAGTGAGGGTGCGGGTTTAGGTCATGATTTTCTTCGTCATGTTGACCGTTGCCGATTACTTCTGCATTTAGTTGATGTGTCTGGTAGTGAAGGTCGTGACCCTGTGCAAGATGTTGAAACTATAAATGCAGAGCTTGCAGGTTATAGTGATTTCCTTGCAGCACGTCCTCAAATTCTGGTTGCAAATAAAACAGACTTGTTAAATGAAGATAATAAGGAAAATTTAGAGCGTTTAAGAGCATATGCTAAAGAAAAAGGCTTTGATTTTGTGGAGCTTTCCGCAGCTACTCACGGTGGTGTACAGCAGCTTATGCTTAAAACTTGGGACGAGCTTCAAAAGTTACCGCCTGTATTTGTATATGAACCTGAATATGTTGAAGTACAGCCAGATGTTACTGAACGTGATATCACAATAGAAAAAGTTGAAGATTATTATGTTGTCGGTGGTGCTTGGATTGAAAAAATTATGGGTTCTGTAAACACTGATGATTATGAGTCACGTCAATATATGGATAGAATGCTTAAAAAGGCTGGAGTTTATGATAAACTTGAGCAAATGGGCGTTCAAGAAGGCGATTTTGTCGTTATTGGCGATATAGAATTCGAGTATGTTCACTAATATATTTAAAATTTTAGGGCTTGTATGCGTTGCAGTTGTTGTTGCAATTTCACTTTATATGCATTGGCTTGTAAATAAAAAGGCAGGTCAGGCAGCTGAAAGCGTTGGTAATTTTGTTGTGCGTGGTTCGGCTGTTCGCATGATACTTGTGATTTTAGCAGCAGTTTTTCTTGTTGCAAGTGAGTTAATATAAAAGTTTAATCCCGTTTCATTTAAGAAACGGGATTTTTTTATAATATAAAAGGTGTTTTTCTAAAACTATTGCCTGTAATATGCATATTATTATTAGGCATTGCAAGATAATATAAATCATCTGCAAGGCTATCTTTATTAAGTGCGGATTTTATGCTTTTATCTAGCTTGTTTGCTGCGATTGGTTTTGTAATAATAGGTAAAGTACAGGTTTTTTTCATTATTTTTAGCACTTCACGACCTTTTTCACCTATTGCAAGCACTTTAGCATAATTTGCAGTAACAGGCATATCACAAGGTAAATCAAGCCATGTTCTTAAAATAGCTCGTCTTATTCTTGCAAGTGGATAACGTTTTGTTTGTGCAAAATCGCAAATAGAATGAAAATCTGTTTGTGTGCGAATGGCTTCAAAAAGTCTATTTGAAAGCCCATCTGTTCCGCCACAATATAAATTAAGCTCATCAGCCGAAAAACGTCTTAAATGGGATAATAAAGCGGTATTTAATCGCTCAATTTTTACAGGTGCGGTATTATTTTGCATGGCTTTTGAAAACTCATCAAAAGACTGAGTAGGCATAAACTGTTCACATTCTAAATATGAGCTTTGTGAGCTTAACTTTCTTAAAAAAGAGGCAGAGGGCATATTATATTCTGTGCTTTCTGTGTCATGTCCTGCACCTTTTCGGGTTATAGTTATAGGTTTTATATCGCTTTTTAGTTTATTAAGTGCTAAACAATAGGCAATACCAAGTGTATTATTAGGGCTTGAAAAAAGCTCGGAAACATTAGGATATATTTTTTGCGTTGCTTTTTGCATGGCTGCTGCATAAGAAAGACCTAATTTTAAATTTTGTTTTAGTTCTTGCTTTACATTTGCATCATCTGCAAGAGTAGACGCTTTTAAAATATCATTTATATCACCATGCTCACTGCCAAATGAAATATGTTTTGTGCAGCCAAGTTTATTTAAAAGCTCTACACTTCCAAAAGCAAAACCTTCGGCAGATGAAAGACAAGCTGCAAGAGGGAGTTCTAAAATAAGGTCAGCTCCGCTTTTAACTGCGGCTGCTGCACGGTCATATTTTTCATAAATTGCAAGGTCGCCACGCTGTACATAGTTTCCGCTCATAATACACACAATGGCGGTATTATCGCCTAAAAGTTCTTTAGTTTTAGTTATATGATGAAAATGACCATTGTGAAACGGGTTATATTCAGCGACAATGCCGCAAATTTTCATAATATCCTCCGAAAAATGATAATTTATATGTTGTGAAAATCTTTTGTGTGGTGTACAATATATATGTATATGATTTGTCCGCTAAAGGCTCGGACTAAAGTAATTATAATTGTACTATTTTTTGTACTTTTGTGCAATGCATGAAAACTTGCAAAAGTAAATTTAAAAGGGAGTTTTGAACAAATGAAGGTTTTGGTTATCAACGCTGGTAGCTCTTCTCTTAAGTATCAGCTCATTGATATGGATACCACTGCTGTTATGGCTAAGGGTCTGTGTGAGCGTATTGGTATTGACGGCAAACTAACACATCAAGGAAATAAGTCTGACGAAAAGTATAAGGCTGATGTTGCAATGCCAACACATGCTGATGCTATTAAGGCTGTTATTGACATTCTGCTTGATAAGGAGTGGGGTGTAATTAATGATATGTCTGAAATCAATGCTGTAGGTCATCGTGTGGTTCATGGTGGTGAATATTTCGCAGATTCTGTGCTTATCACTGAAAAGGTTATTAAGGCTATTGAGGATTGTGTGCCTCTAGCTCCTTTACATAACCCACCAAATCTAGTTGGTATTCACGCTTGTGAAGAAGTTATGGGCAAGGGCGTACCACAGGTTGCTGTATTTGATACCGCTTTCCACCAGTCTATGCCTCAGCGTAGCTATATGTATGCTATTCCATATGAATACTATCAGAAGTACAAAATCCGTCGTTATGGTTTCCATGGTACTAGCCATAAATATGTTTCTCAGCAGGCTGCTGAAATGCTCGGTCGTCCAATCGAAAGCCTAAAGCTTATCACTTGTCACCTTGGTAATGGTTCTTCTATTACTGCTATTGATGGCGGTAAATCTGTAGATACTTCCATGGGCTTTACTCCTTTGGACGGTCTGCCAATGGGCACTCGTGCAGGTAATATTGACCCAGCTATTATTGAATTCTTGGCTGAGCATGAGAATATGAACGCTAATGAAGTTATTAATATTTTAAATAAAAAGTCTGGTATGCTTGGTATTTCTGGAGTATCTTCTGACTTTAGAGACCTTGACCAAGCTATTGAAGACGGTAATATTCGTGCAGCACTAGCTAAAGATATGTTTAATATTTCTGTTAAGAAGATTATCGGCTCTTATATCGCTGAAATGGGCGGTGTAGATGCTATTATCTTTACTGCTGGTGTTGGTGAAAATGACCGCTCTGTTCGTTGGGACGTTTGCGAGCATATGGAATATCTTGGTATTAAGATTGACCCAGAAAAGAATAAATATCGTGGTCGCCAGATGGATATTTCTGTTGATTATGCACGTGTTCGTGTTTTGGTTATCCCTACCAATGAGGAGCTTGTTATCGCACAGGATACCGAGCGTCTTGTTAATGAGGCTAAAAATCAATAATATATAAGTTTAAAAGCGAGATAACAAAGTTATCTCGCTTTTATTTAACTGTGTTTTGTGCTTGTCGTTGAATCTGATGGCAGTTTGCTGTAAAAGGTGCATGCCCAAATACCTGCAAGGCCAACTAAACCAAAGATAATTCGGCTAATAATTGTACCTTGACCGCCAAATAACCAACCTACAAGGTCAATACCTGCAATACTTAGTATGCCCCAGTTTAGTGCACCTATGATTACAAGCGTAAGTGCCAATTTATTCATAATGGTTTCAACTCCTTATACTCTTTGCGGTTATTTTGTGTAGAAAAATTTTTAATATACATTTATTTATGATATAATTTATTAAAGAATTGGAGGAGTTAAAAATGCTTGTAGATTTACACACACATTCTAAGTATTCATTTGATGCACAAGATGAAATACTAGATTTAACATTATCAGCTATAAAAAAAGGTTTTTCATATATAGCAATAACTGACCATAAGGACTATTTTTGGAATAAAGAACCAATAGCACTTGATATAGAAAACGTTCAAAACGATATTGATAAAATTAGAAAAGAATTTTCAGATAAAATAACAGTTTTGAAAGGCATTGAAATAGGCGAAATATATGCGGATAAAAACGCTTTAGAGCTTACAAAAAACTATAATTTTGATATTGTTATAGGTTCACTTCATTCAATGCCTAATGATATAGATTTCTATGATATGGATTATACTAAGCTAGATAGTGATAAACTGCTTAAAGAATATCTTTTAGAAGTTAAAAACATGTGTGAGTATGGCGGATTTGATGTGCTTGCTCATATAGATTATCCACTTCGTAAAATGGAAAAAGCTAATATTAAACCATCTTTTGAAAATTATATGGAGTTTATAACTCCTGTTTTAAAAACTATTATAGATAGAGAAATTGCACTAGAAATAAATGCAGCAGGTCTTTTTAGTTTTTTAAATAATGTTGGCCCTGAAAGTTTTGTGCTTGAAGAATATAAAAGATTAGGCGGAAAAATGATTTCCATTGGTTCTGATGCCCATTATGCAAAGGATATAGGCAGAGGAATAAAGGAATGTATAAATCATGCGATAAATAATGGTTTTGAATATGTAACTATATTTGAAAATAGAAAGCCTAATCAAATATATATCGGGAAGGAAAAAATATGATTTTAGAAAAAGCATATGCAAAAATAAATTTAACACTTGATGTTACAGGTAAACTCCCAAATGGTTATCATTCGGTTAAAATGGTCATGCAGTCGGTTGAACTCCATGACGATGTTATATTATCTGAAGGCAGTCAAACTGGTATAAAAATTAAAAGTAATCTTAAATTTCTACCTAATGATAATACAAATTTAGCTGTTAAAGCAGCAAATGCATTTTTTGAATATACAAAAATACAAAATCCATTGCTTGAAATTGAGCTTGTAAAACGTATTCCAGTTGCAGCTGGTCTTGCGGGGGGTTCATCAAATGCAGCGGCTGTACTGCGAGGACTTAATAAAATGTATAACACAAATTTAAGTGTTGATACACTTTGTGAGATTGGTGTTAAAATAGGTGCTGATGTGCCTTATTGTATTAAAGGCGGCTCTATGCTTGCCGAGGGTATAGGTGAGATTTTAACCCCGCTTGCAAAAATGCCTGAATGTTTTGTCATTATTTGTAAGCCTGATTTTTCAGTTGTCACAGCTAAAGTTTATGCTAAAATGAATGGCGGCGATTTGCCAGTGCACCCAGATACAAATGGTATGATAGATGCACTAGAAAAAGCCGATTATGATGGTATCTGTCACAGACTTTATAATGTTATGGAAGAAGTGACAGGGGCAGAACATGAAGAAATCTCACAAATAGAGGATATTATGCTTGAATTTGGTTGTGATGGTACTGTGATGAGTGGTTCAGGTCCTACTGTATTTGGATTGTTTAGAGATGAAAACAAGGCGAAAAATGCAGAAAACAATCTGAAAAAAATATTTGATGAAACTTTCTTAACCAAAATACGCACACAAAATAATTTCTAAAAATTATATAATAATCGTATAAACAAAACAGTCTTTGTCAAAAATTAAATTACAACTATGATGGAGGCTGTTATTATTATGAAAATACGTCGTTTAGAGGTTTGTATTCTGATTTTTATAAGTTTAATTTTTACATATTCAGCATTTATAAGTGTAAAACAAGATAATATATCAAATGGTCTGTTAAGGCTTCATGTGCTTGCAAATTCCAATACTTCACATGACCAAGAGATAAAGCTTTTAGTTCGTGATGCGGTTTTAGAGTTTTGTGAGCCTATTTTAAAAAATGCTGATAATAGAAATGAAGTATATGAAATTATGAATGAAAATATGCAAACTCTTGCAAATATTGCTCAAAAAACACTTTGGGATTTGGGAGAAAATAGAAGTGTTTCTGTAAGCTTAAAAGAAGAATACTACCCAACAAGAGATTATACCGATTTTTCTTTACCTGCTGGAGAATACTTAGGGCTTAGAGTTATAATAGGCGAGGGCGAAGGTAAAAATTGGTGGTGTGTGGTGTTTCCTCCTCTTTGTAATGAACTTGCTGTGAGTGATGAAACCGATTATTTACCTAAAAAATATAGTATAAGATTTAAAACAGCAGAAGTTATTGGAGAAATAAGAAATTACATATTGGGTTAAAAAAAGTATTGTGATATAATAAGGCTTGTGGTATGATAAAAAAGTTAATGCTAGATAAAATAAGGATGTGAAACTGTGTCTGAAAAGACTAAAAAGCTAGAAAGATTTTTTTGGTTTTATTTAATTTTAAATCCAATTTTGGATATTGTAAGTGGTTTGTATATCCAATTTATAACAGGTGGAGATGTTTATAATGTTAGCATTGCACCTATCACGCCATCACTTGTAATAAGAATGTTTGTTCTTTTAGTAATGGTTGGTTACATAATTATGATAAAAGACTGGAAAGCAGTCAAAATTGCGATACCGATGGGCATAGCTTGGATTTTAAGTATGTTGTCTGAGTTTATAACATTTGGTTCAATATCAGTTTTTATAGATATACAATATTTTTCAAAGTTTGCTTATAATATCGCAGTATTTTTTGTTTACTGTCATTTGATGTATCGTTCTGGTATGTCAAAAGAGCAAATCATTAAAAAAATAAATAAATATATTATGATTTCACTGTTTTTAATGACAGTTGTTATTGTTATACCTTATATCTTTGGTGCAGGTCATTACACATATGCTGACCGCTTTGGTTATCGTGGATTTCGTGGATTTTACTATTCAGGAAACGATATAACAGGTGCACTGATGATTTTGTTCCCAATCGGCTCATGTTATTATCTATCAATTTCTGAAAAAATAGACAAAAAAATGCATATATTCTATGGTCTTACATTAGCTATGACATTGCTTAGTATGCTTATGATAGGCACTAAAACAGCTTTTATTGCTATTGTTGTTACTATTTTCGCAGTTGCATTGTATGCTATTATAGAGCTTATAAAACATAATAAGCAAGTGGCTTTAAAAGTTCTTATTGTGGTTGTGATTTTTGCTATTTTGTATGCAGTTATATCTGGTCTTGCTATGCTTTATAGTGGTCACGGTATGAGTCAAACATTAGGAGAGACTCTTAAAGGTATGGAACATGCAAATAATGAATCAACAGAGTCTCTTTTATTTAGTGGTAGATTAAATAAACTTATGCCAACATGGAAAGATTTCCGAGATGGTGGTTTATTAACTTGGCTATTTGGTGTAGGTCGTGGCTCTCAGCTTGAGACCATAGAAATGGATTTATTTGAAGTAATGTTCTATTACGGTATATTTGGCTTTGCCACTATGTTATGGCTGTATTTTAAAGAAGGATTTACATTTGTATATAGATTTATTAGAAACTTTAATGTAATAGGTCTTGGTGCATTTCTTTCTCTTGGACTTTGCGTTGGATACCTTGTAATAGCAGGTCACGTTTTATTCACTGTTACTTCAGGATTTTATTTTGCCGTTATTTTGGCATATGCTAAGTTTATAACAACTTGTGATTTGAAAAAGTAAAAATATATGGGGACAGGTTTATTTTCCTGTTCCCATTTTGCTTATAACTGACAAAAGGGGAATTATTGTGAAAATTGTAGGCTTTTCAGTAAAAGATAGTAAATACCCTAGAAAAAGACGTAGAAATATACGAATATTTTTAGTGTTATTAGTTTTTGTTTTAATTATTTCAGCAATAACTATGCTTATAAGCTTAATTTTTAACGCTTTTACAAATGATGAAGATGCAGATATAAAATATGTTGGGGATATACCTGTATATGAGGATTTTTTACCAGAAACAGCTATGGCTAGAACTGGTGAAAAACGAAAAATATTATATGTGGTTATA
Organism: Butyricicoccus sp.; assembly: GCA_017886875.1. Classification (GTDB taxonomy): domain Bacteria; phylum Bacillota; class Clostridia; order Oscillospirales; family Butyricicoccaceae; genus Butyricicoccus_B. Next base: position 145,953 of record JAGHIZ010000069.1, read on the forward strand.
CATGAAACCGATAATGTAAGTGAAGGTGCAGATGCAGAGGCACACAATAATTTTATACATACAAATGGTGTTGATAATGAGCTTAGTTGGCATTATACAGTAGATGATCATGAAATATGGCATCATTTACCAGATAATGAAACCGCTTTTCATGCGGGTGACCATATGGAGGATAAAGGCGGAAATAAAAACGGTATAGGTGTTGAAATGTGTGTTAATGCTGATGGCGATTATGAAAAAACACTTGAAAATGCCGAACTTTTGGCTGCTCAACTACTTTTTGAATATGATTTAGATATAGATGACCTGAAAAAACATCAAGATTTTTCGGGTAAAAATTGCCCTTCTAAATTATTAGATGCAGGTAGATGGGACGAATTTGTGGATAAAGTAGAGCAAAATTTAGAGGCATTAAAACTTGCAGAAAATTAAAAATTTTTAAATATAGAAAGGAATAGAAAATCATGATTTTAATTCTCAAACCAAATCCTGATAAGGAAAAAATCGACAAACTAATGCAGCATATCAAGGATAGAGGCTTGTCAATTAACTATTCTGAGGGTTCAAGAACTACAATTTTAGGTCTTTTAGGTGATACATCTGGTATTGACCAAGCAGATTTTGAAGTTTTTGATATTGTTGAACGTGTGCAACGTGTATCAGAGCCTTTTAAACAAGTAAACCGTAAAATGCACCCTGAAGATACTATTATAGAGGTTGCAGGTAAAAAAATCGGTGCAGGTTATTTTAATGTATTTGCTGGTCCTTGCTCTGTTGAAAGTGAGGAGCAAATTCTAGAAGTTGCTGAACGTGTAAAAGCTGCTGGTGCATCTTTCCTCCGTGGCGGTGCTTTTAAGCCTAGAACTTCTCCTTATTCATTCCAAGGCTTGGAAGCTGATGGCTTAAAGCTTTTATTGGAGGCTAAACGCCAAACAGGTATGCCGATTGTCACTGAAATTATGAGCGAAAAGCATCTTGATTTATTTGCTGATGTTGATATAATTCAGCTTGGTGCAAGAAATATGCAAAACTTTATGCTTTTAAAAGAGCTTGGCAGAAGTAACAAGCCTATTTTATTAAAGCGTGGTCTTTCTGCAACTATGGAAGAATTTTTAATGGCTGCTGAATATATTTTTGCAGGCGGTAATCATAATGTTATGCTTTGTGAACGTGGTATTCGTACATTTGAAACAATGATTAGAAATAACCTTGATATTTCTGCTGTGCCACTGGTTAAAATGCTTACACATTTACCTATTATTATTGACCCAAGCCATGCAGCAGGTAAACGTGAAATGGTTGCTCCACTTTCTCGTTCTGCTATTGCAGCTGGTGCAGATGGTCTTATGATTGAGGTACATAATAATCCGGAATGTGCATTATGTGACGGTGCTCAATCGCTTAATATACCAATGTTCGATGATGTTATGACTGATATTAAACGTCGTGTAGAGTTTGAAAACCGTAAGCTTGAAACAAGAATTTAAAAAATTAAGCCGCATTATCTAAGTTGATAATGCGGCTTTTTTATGCATTTACAAGCTCATCAAGTGAGCCAAAACGATAACCCATCTGCTCATATTTGGTTAAAAGTTCATCTAAAATTTCTGCATTTGTGCTTGAGGTTGAATGTAAAAGCACAATAGCACCATTGTGAATACGTGGTATAAGCTTTTCAAAAGCTTCATCATGAGTTGGTTGGTTATCTGCATACCAGTCTACATACGCAAGACTCCAAAAAATAGTTTTATAACCCAATTCCTTAGCCTGTTTTAAATTTTCTTCACTAAATTTGCCCTGTGGTGGACGATAAAATTTAGGAAGGTCTTTACCCGTTAATGTTTTAAATTGTTCCTCAACGCCTTTAAGTTCTTTTTCAAAAGCCGCTTTATCAGAAATTTTGGACATATCGGGGTGAGTTGAAGTATGATTGCCCACTATATGCCCTTCATCTACCATTCTTTTTACAAGCTCTGGTGCAGTTTCAATGTAGTTGCTTACAACAAAAAAACATGCAGGAGCATTATGTTTTTTTAATGCATCAAGTATAGCTGCTGTATCACCGCTTTCATATCCAGCATCAAAAGTTAAATAAATTACTGAGTCATTTGTATTACCAACATAATAGGCATCATACTCAGCAAGAGCATCACTTGTAGCATTGCCAACTGGTGCAGAACCTTGACTTTGAAAAGATAATCCCCAGTCAGTAACTGCGGCTGCAACAGTAAGCTTATTATGTCCTATGCTAATAAAAGTGGAAAAAAGCATTACTGCACATATGCCAAGTATAACTGGAACTTTATGTTTTAAAAGCCACAATTTTATCACCGCCTAAACTTATTTATTTTAATATATTAGACGATAATAAAAAATATGATTATATTTAACTACCATAATCTTCTAAAAAATTGTTTATAGCCATTTCATCACTTAAAATTATGCCTTGTTTTAAAAGCTTTTGGTCAGCTTCAGGTAATGTTCTAATATCTATATCTGTAGTTAACATTGGCTCTGTATCACCATCTTTATAAATTACAACATAATTTCCTATAACAGTGGCATAATATGTTGGTGTAGTGGGTTGTTCACTTACAGGTGCAGCCGTAGTTTGTGTTTTAGGAGAAGTATAAACCGAGTGGACAGACAGGCATGTGCTTGCGATTGCTGTTAAAATAAAGGGATATAAAATAATTTTTTTTATAGGTGATAATTTGGTATACATAGAAATGACCTCCTTTTATATGCAATATAATGCACAAAAAAACTATGAAACATACAAAAAAAGTTTATAATGTATAAAAAATATACTAATATGTGGTCAAAGCTTAAAAATATTTGGCTTTTGAATTTGATTATGGTATAATAAATAGGCTTATTGGATATATGCAGGCTGCTTGACTGCGATATATCCCACAAGGAGGTATATAATATATGGCAAATCGAAAGAAAGGAAATGTCGGTACTATTTTTAGACGAATTCGTTTTTTCTTGGTTTCCCTGATATTAGTTGGTGTAATGTGTGCAAGTATTTGCGGTGTTGCACTGGCTATATACCTGCGTGTGTATATTGAACCAAACTCTAAGCTTGATATGAATGAGCTTGTTTCAGGTATGAACATGACAAGTATGGTTTATGCTTGGGATAACACACAACAAACTTATGTTGAATATGAAGTGCTTCGAGGTCTTCAAAACCGCATATGGGCAGATTTAGATGAAATACCAAAAAATTTGCAAAATGCTTTTATTGCTATTGAGGATAAACGCTTTTATGAACATAAAGGTGTTGACTGGGCAAGAACTGCAAACGGTGTTTTAAACTGGATTACGGGCAGAGAAGGCGGCGGTTCAACTATTACACAGCAGCTAATTAAAAATGCAACACAGTTTGATGATTATTCGGTTAAACGTAAGCTTACAGAAATATTTAGAGCTTTACAGCTCGAAAAGGATTTAAATGATAAAGATATGATACTGGAAATGTATCTTAATATTATCAATTTAGGTCAAGGTGCTTATGGCGTAAATACTGCTGCTACTACTTATTTTGATAAGGAACTTAGTGAGCTTAATCTGGCTGAATGTGCAATTATAGCGGGTATTACTAAAAACCCGTCGCTTTATGACCCATTTAACCACCCAGAGAATATAAAAGAACGTCAAGAAGTTATTCTGGATGAAATGTGCAAGCAGGGCATGATTACAGAAGCTGAAAGAGATGCTGCAAAAGCTCAGCCACTTGAATATAAATATGAAGAAGCTCAGAATGCTTTAAATAACACATATTCTTACTTTACTGACACAGTAATTCAAGATGTTATAGATGACCTTGTTGAGAAAAAGGGTTATTCTAAGGAAATGGCAAGCTGGAAAGTAACTTCTGGCGGCGTTCAGATTTATACAACTGTAGACCTTAATGTTCAAAGCATACTTGAACAGGTCTATGAGGAACAAACTAATTTCCCTAATGTATCTAAAAATGGCTCTGTGCCTGAAAGTGCAATGGTTATCTGTAATAAAGCAGGTGATGTTGTTGGTATAGTTGGTGGACGAGGTGCTAAAACAGGAAATCGCGTGCTTTTACGTTCTGAAACCGCACGTCAAGCAGGTTCATCTATCAAGCCGCTTTCAGTTTATGCACCAGCAATGGACGCTGGTATAATTACACCATATTCAGTTATGGATAATGAACCTTTTATGAAGCTTGACGGTAAAGACTGGCCTAGAAATGACAGCGGCGGATATACTGGCCCTATGGTTATACGTACTGCTGTTGCAAAATCTGTGAATGCAGTTGCTGTTCGAGTGGTAGATGCATTAACACCTCAAGCCGCTTTTGAGTTTTTAACAAATGATTTAAACTTTACTCATCTTAACTATCCAGAAGATGTTGACCTTAGCCCTATGGCACTAGGCGGCATGAATGGTGGTGTAACCGTTAGAGAAATGGCAACAGGCTATTCTATTTTCTTAAATGATGGCATATTCAATGGCGGAAGAACATATACAAAGGTTCTTAATTCTGATGGTACTGTGCTACTTGAAAACGAGCCACTTAACAGACAGGTTTTTGAAAAGCAAAGCACTGTTTATTATATGCGTGAAGTAATGCGTGCGGTAACTACTGAAGGTACTGCAACTCGTATAAATATCCCTGGTATTGAAACCGCTGGTAAAACTGGTACTTCACAGAATAAACGTGACCTTTGGTTCTGTGGCTATACTCCATACTATGTAGGTGCTACTTGGTTTGGTTATGATAGCGACTATAATTTAACGGGTGTAAGTGGTAACCCTTCTGTCACTGTCTGGAATGAAGTTATGAATAGAATTCATGAAAATTTACCTTCAGCTGATTTAGACCGCGGGGATAGCAGCAATTTTGAAACCGCTTCATATTGTAAAATAAGCGGTCTTGCTCCTACGTCCGCTTGTAGGTCGAGAGGCAATGTTGCTACAGGTCGTTTTTGGATTGGTGATGCTCCAACAGAATATTGTGATGAATGTAGTTATTATAGACCAAGCACAAATAAAAAAAATAATAATAGCAGTAGCAATAATAATAATGATGATGAACCAGAAACCGAGACACCAAACACTTCTGAAAATAACAATAATAACAACAATGGCGATAATAACAATCAGACAACTGAAAACAACAATTCCAACACAGGTGAAACCACTGCACCTGTAGACCCTGAAACCGCAGCATAAAATTTGCTTGCTATTTTAAAAATGTTATAGTATAATAATCCTATCTGCAAAACAGCATCGCACAAGGCCGTACTAGTCGGGGAGGTAGCGGTGCCTTGTAACCTGCAATCCGCTCTAGCAGGGATTATGCTAAGGGCAAGGGGCGGCATCTTGATGTGTGCAGCCAGTCAAATAATGATGACAGATTGGTACTACGCAACGGAGGACTGTGAACCATGTCAGGCGGGGAACCGAGCAGCATTAAGCAGAAACCATCGTGTGCCGTAGAACTGCCGATTTCGAGTTATTTCATCGGACACGCCGTTGGGAGCGTCGTTTCAAACCTTTGGCGTACGGTCTTGTGGGGTGCTGTTTTACAGCAAAAAAGGATAACTAAGCAGGCAGATATTATTTCTGTCTGCTTTTTCTTTTTTAGAAAAGAGGGAAACGATAATGTATCAAGCATTATATCGTAAATGGCGACCGTTAAAGTTTGCCGATGTTATCGGTCAAAAGCATATAACCGATACTCTAAAAGCTCAAATAACTACAAACAGACTATCTCATGCTTATTTATTCTCAGGAACTAGAGGCACTGGCAAAACAACATGTGCAAAAATTTTAGCTCGTGCTGTAAACTGCCAAAATCCTAAAGATGGTGACCCTTGCGGAGAGTGTGAAGCGTGTAAAAGTATTTTAGATGGTTCTGTGCTTGATGTAGTGGAAATAGATGCTGCATCTAATAATGGTGTTGATAATATTCGTGATATTCGTGAAGAAACTCGTTATGCACCCGCAGCAGTTAAAAAACGTGTGTATATTATAGATGAGGTGCATATGCTTTCAGTAGGTGCTTTTAATGCATTGCTGAAAACACTTGAAGAACCTCCAAGCCATGTGTTATTTATTTTGGCTACAACCGAAATTCACAAAGTGCCTGCAACCATTCTTTCTCGTTGTCAACGATTTGATTTTAGGAGAATTACTCCAGATGATATTGCAAAGCGTCTTTGTGAAGTGGCTAATGCCGAAAATATAAATCTCACTGATGGCGGTGCTAAACTTATTGCAAGGCTTGCTGATGGTGCAATGCGTGATGCTCTTTCTATGCTTGACCGTACAGCTGAATGTGAAACAGTTGATGAAGATGCTGTTAGCCGCTGTATTGGCATTTTAGGCTCTGATGATGCTATTTCACTTATGAAAGCTATAGAGCAAAAAAATCTTGCTGAGGCTGTTCAAATTATTGGTAATGCGTATGATGCAGGTAGAGAACTTTCTGGCGTGTTTGACCAGCTTTTAGGACTTATTCGTGATATGTTGCTTGTTAAAACATCAAAACAAGATGTATCTAGTATGATTTCTCCAGCTTATACTATTGACAATATTAATGTTTTAGCTGAGCCTGTGGCAGCGTCAACGCTAATAGCTTGGTCAAATATTTTACAGCAAAGTCAATCAAGGCTTAAAACGGCTGCAAATCGCAGAGTAGAAGCAGAACTTACAATAGTAAGACTTTGTAATATGGGTGGTGAAAATTATGACACGCTCACAGGCAGAGTTGAAGCTTTAGAGAAAAGCATACAAAGTGGTGTTGTAGTATCCAAACCAGTAGCTATCAAACCAGAGAAAAAGCAAATGCCAAAAACTGAGAAACCGCAACAAAAGCCACAGCAAAAAGCAGGTCAGCCTTGGCAACATTGGGCGAAGCTTTTAAATCAGCTTGCAGGTAAAATAAATATAGGCACTTTAACTTGTATGAAATCTGGTTATGTTAGTGCACAGATAGACGGTGATAAACTGCTTTTATTCTGTGATGATGATATAACTGCTGGTCTTTTGAAAGCTGAACCTACAAAAACAAGAGTGCAAACGGCTGCAAGTGAACTTGAAGGCAGTCAGTTAAGGCTTAGAATTTATGAACCTAATCAAAAACAGGTAAAACAAGAGGATAATAAAAGTGTAGATGAAATCCTGCAAAAAGCACAGGATTTAAATATTGAAATTACAGAACTTTAAGGAGGACTTTTTATTATGGCAAAGGGTAAATTTGGTGGCATGGGCGGTATGAACATGCAAGCAATGATTAAGCAAGCTCAGAAAATGCAACAAGATATGTTAAAGGCTCAAGAAGCTATTTCTGAGATGGAAACAGAAGCTAGTGCTGGCGGTGGTGCTGTTAAGGCTGTTGTACAAGGTACAAACACACTAAAGGCTCTTGAGATTAAACCAGAAGTTGTAGACCCAGATGATGTTGAAATGCTACAAGATTTAGTGCTTGCTGCAATTAATGAGGCTTTCCGATTAGCTAGTGAGAAGTCTGAGCAATCTATGAAGCAGGTAACTGGTGGCATGGGCAATATCCCAGGACTATTTTAAAAATGCAGTTTTTTGCACCACCTGTAGAACGTCTGATAGAGGAGTTTGCTAAACTCCCCGGAATAGGTCAGAAAACTGCACAACGTCTTGCATTTTACATTATGAACCAGCCAAAAGAAACCGCAGAAAGTTTTGCTAAGGCTCTTTTAGATGCAAAAAGTAATGTTTGCACTTGTAAAATCTGTCAAAACTTAACCGATAATGAAATCTGTCCGATTTGTAAAAATCCTAATCGTGACAGAAGTGTTATCTGTGTTGTGACAGACCCAAAAGATGTTATCGCTTTTGAAAAAACTAGGGAATTTCGTGGGCTTTATCATGTATTGCATGGCACGATTTCACCGCTTAATGGTATAGGTCCTGATGATATTCGCATAAAAGAGCTTTTAAAACGTGTTGCAGATGAAAATGAAGATGTCAAAGAGGTTATTATTGCTACTAATCCAGACACAGAAGGCGAAGCTACTGCTATGTATTTATCCCGTATTTTAAGACCTTTTGGTATTAAAATAACCCGTTTGGCTTATGGTATGCCTGTTGGTGGTCATCTTGAATATGTAGACGAGGTAACTTTAATGCGTGCTTTAGAAGGCAGACGTGAAATTTAAAAAACACCGCACAATAATATATTTGTGCGGTTTACTTTTGAAGTTTAAAGTGTATAAAAAATGGAGGTATTATTTTGTCTGATTTAAGACAGGAAATTGGCAATAGACGTACATTTGCCATTATTTCTCACCCTGACGCAGGTAAAACTACAATTACAGAAAAATTCTTGCTCTATGGTGGAGCAATTCAAGAAGCAGGTATGGTTAAAGGTAAAAAAAATAGCCGACATGCTGTTTCCGACTGGATGGAAATTGAAAAACAACGTGGTATTTCAGTAACATCTTCCGTTTTACAGTTTAGATATGGTGATAAATGTATCAATATCCTTGATACCCCTGGACACCAAGATTTCTCAGAGGACACTTACCGCACACTTATGGCGGCAGACTCTGCTGTAATGGTTATTGACGCATCTAAAGGTGTCGAAGCACAGACAAGAAAATTATTTAAAGTTTGTGCTATGCGTGGTGTGCCTATCTTCACTTTTATTAACAAGATGGATAGAGACTCAAGAGACCCTTATGAACTGCTTGAAGAAATTGAAAATGAACTTGGTATTGGTACTTTTGCAGTCAACTGGCCTATTGGCTCAGGTAAACAGTTCAAGGGTGTATATGATAGATTAGATGATGAAGTTATTGCATTTGATGGCGTAGATGCTCGCCATGAAGTTGCAGCAACTCATTTAAAATTTGACTCTCCAGAGCTAAAGGAATTATTAACCGATGAGCAATATAACACTTTATCTGATGATATTGAGTTGCTCAGTGGTGCGGGTGATGAATTTGATTTAGAAGCTGTACATCATGGTAAATTATCACCTGTTTTCTTTGGTTCTGCTCTTACTAACTTTGGTGTAGAGCCATTTCTAAAAAAATTCCTTGTTATGACACCTCCACCAACTGCTAGACAATCTGATATTGGAGTTATTGACCCATTTGATGATAATTTCTCTGCATTTGTATTTAAAATTCAAGCTAATATGAATAAGGCTCATCGTGATAGAATTGCATTTATGAGAATTTGTTCAGGCAAGTTTGAACGTGGCAAGGAAGTTTGGCATGTTCAAGGCGGTAAAAAAATGCAGCTTGCACAGCCTCAACAGCTTATGGCTCAAGACCGTTCTATTGTTGATGAAGCATATGCAGGTGATATTATTGGTGTATTTGACCCAGGAATTTTTTCAATCGGTGACACTGTATGTTCTCCAGCGAAAAAATGCACATTCTCAGGTATTCCTACTTTTGCACCTGAGCTTTTCGCAAGAGTTCGCCAAAAGGACACTTTAAAGCGTAAGCAATTTGTTAAGGGTGTAGAACAGATTGCTCAGGAAGGTGCAATTCAGATTTTTAAAGAGCCTAATTCTGGTATGGAAGAAGTTATTGTTGGTGTTGTAGGTCAGCTACAATTTGAAGTGATAGAATACAGACTGAAAAATGAATATAATGTTGAAATTATTCGTGAAATGCTACCTTATGAGCATTTACGCTGGATTGAAAATGTAGATGAAGAAACATTTGATTATCATAGATTGACACTGACAAGTGATACTAAGGTTGTTCAAGATATGAGAAATAATTATCTTCTGCTATTTACTAGCCCTTGGAATATCACTTGGGCACTTGATAGAAATGAAGGCTTAGAACTCGCTGAATTTTCCGAAAACACATAAAAATAAAGGGTATGGATTTTGATTTCCATACCCTTTTATGTTTTTTTAAATCTGATTGTTTTCTTTTTCATTAACCGCTTGTAAATACTCATAAAGTAGCCATAATGAGCATACACTACAAACTGTACCAATAATTAAAGCCTGCACGATTGCACCTGTATTTACAAGAGAACCTGAAATTAAAGCATTGATAATACTAAACCAAAATATCCATTTAATTTTTCCTTGCGGATAGTTATAGCCATTTTTAACTATAAGCTCATCAAGTCCCCATATAAGTTGGAAATCTGCAACAATAGAAAAACATGCAAAAACAATCATTATAATAACTGAAAATAATGCCAGTTGTATATTTTGTTTGAAAACACTTAAAATGGTTATTATAAGCGTCATAATCATGCCAACAAGGCTTATTATAAAAAAGTTAAATGATTTTCTTATACGTTCACAAGAATTACGCATAGCGTATATGGATTGAATTTGGATAATAGTAAAAATTATAGATGCAGCCGAAATAACTATTGCTACGATATTATTTAAAATTACATATGAAATAAGAGACAATGCAAGTGTAAAAAATAAAGAAAGAAAATAACGTTTTAATGGTGCATAAATGTTTGTCATAAAAACCATACCTTTCCAGATAGAAAAAATCCCCATGCCATAAAGACACAGGGATTTTTAACATATTCTTAGTTATCTAGATAGTAAGAAACAAGTTCCTGCATCAGTTCATCACGGTCAATCTTGCGAATAAGACTTCTCGCATTATTGTGATTGGTGATGTAAGTTGGGTCTTCAGAGAGAAGATAGCCAACAATTTGATTGATTGGATTATAACCCTTTTCTTTAAGAGCATCATAAACTGTGGTCAGAATTCGCTTCATTTCAACATTGGAATCGTCCACAAGATTAAACTTTCTAGTGCCGTCTAGCATATATCCCGTCCTCCTTATATCATTATATGCTTACTATTGATATAATAATACAGAAATTACAAAATGTAAAGGGGAAAACTTCGGAAATACTGCAAAAAACATTCAAAAAACACTTTAGCTTCTAAGAGTTGCACCAAACTTTTCTTCTAAAGCCTTAATTGCCTTTTGCATTGCGTTGTCACATTCCTCGTCCTTTAAAGTGCGGTCAGCAGCACGAAGACTCATAGAATAAGCAACTGATTTTTTACCTTCTGCAATACCTTTACCCTTATATACATCAAACAGTTTAACAGACTCTAAAATATTGCCTGCTGCTTGCTCGATTGCTTTTTGCATATCTGCTGCTGGGATAGCATCATCAACAATAACTGCAATATCACGAGTAGATGCAGGGAATTTTGGAAGTGGCTGATATAGTTTTACTGAATTAGCACATTCAGCTAATTTATCCATAGCAAGTTCAGCTGCTAAAACTTCAGTGTTAAAGCCGTATTTTTTAGCTACAACTGGGTGAATAGTACCAAATGTACCAAGCAGAGTTTGACCAGAATAAACTTTTGCACATCTACCTGTGTGATAAGATGGGTTTTCCTTATCTGCTGTAAAACTAATATCTTTAATATTTAGTTTTGTACAAATAGCCTCAATTAATCCCTTGAGTTGGAAGAAATTAAACTTGCCATATGTGCCAATAGTTAAAATCTTTTCCTCATGTGGCAGTTTATCAGCATCAACAGTATTATCTTCCTTTAATACTGGTGTGTAAATGGTGCCAAGCTCATAAAGTGAAGCAGTAGCGTTTCTATGTGCATTGTTATGAGCAAGTGAATCAAGCATACTTGGTAGTACAGTGGTTCTCATAACAGAGAAATCCTCACCAAGTGGATTTAAAATGGTAGTTGAAATTCTACGCTTGTCATCTTCTGGCATATTGATATTATCATAGAATTTAGGACTGATAAAAGAATGACTCATAGACTCATCAAAACCAGCGGATAAACATACATCAGTTGCCATACGCTCTAATAGCTGACGAGGGGAAAGACCGCCTTGTGTTGTATCGCCTGCATATAGACGCACTGGGATATTATCATAACCATAAATACGGGCAACTTCTTCTGCAAGGTCACACATACGTTCAATATCAATACGGAAAGATGGAATGATAACTTTATCGCCCTCAACCTTAAATTCTAAACGCTCTAAATATTCCTTTTGAGTTTCGGCAGATAAATCAGTACCAAGTAAAGCATTGATTTTTTCAGGCTCAAAAGGCAGAGTTTTTGGAGTTAAATCAGCAGAGCAAACATCAACTACACCATCAATAACTTCACCTGCACCAAGCATTTCAACAAGCTCACAAGCACGTTCAAGTGCTGGCATAGTTAGGGAAGCATCTAGTCCCTTTTCAAAACGACCAGAAGCCTCTGTACGCATACCAAGAGCCTTTGCGGTAAGTCTAACAGTAGTGCCATGGAAACAAGCGGACTCAAATACAACAGTTTTTGTATTTTCAGTGATTTCAGAGTTAGCACCACCCATTACACCCGCAATAGCAACTGGTTTAGAACCGTCGCAAATTGCAAGCATTTCATCAGTGATTGCTCTATCTTGACCATCAAGAGTTTGTATAGCCTCGCCCGCTTGTGGACGTCTTACAACAATCTTTCCATCAGACAAACATGCATAATCAAAAGCATGCATTGGCTGACCATATTCAAGCATTACATAGTTTGTAATATCAACAATATTGTTAATTGGGCGTACACCTGCTGCAAATAGACGTTCACGCAGCCAAGCAGGGGAAGGCTCAATTTTAATATTTTTAACAATTCTAGCTGTATAACGTGGGCAAAGCTCTGGCTCATCTACACGAACAGATACATAATCATTGATATTTTCACCGCAGCCCTTAACAACTGGAGTTTTAACATTAAATGGACGATTAAAAGTTGCAGCGGTTTCTCTTGCAAGACCAATAACACTTAAACAGTCAGGGCGGTTTGAAGTGATTTCAAATTCTGCAACATATTCATCAAGACCAAGTACAGTTTTAATATCTACACCAACAGGAGTGCCCTTAGGTAAGAATAGAATACCATTGTCACAAGCGTAAGGTACACAGCCATGGTCTAGCCCTAACTCTTGGAATGAACACATCATACCATTAGATACTACACCACGTAATTTACCTTTAGTGATTTTTACACCGTTTGGAAGTGTAGATTTGTGCAGACACACAGGACAAATTTCACCAATAGAGCTTTCAGTTACATTTGGTGCACCTGTTACAATCTGTACAGGTTCTTCTTTGCCAACATTGAGTTGACATATAACTAAATGGTCGGAGTCTGGGTGCTTTTCTACAGATAGAATTTCACCTGTTACTACATTATTGATTTCCTCGCCAAGATATTCCACACATTCAACTTTTGAACCGGACATTGTTAGGCGAGCATCATATTCTTTATTGCTAATACCTTCTATATCGGTATAATCTTTGAGCCAAGAAAGAGGCAGCTTCATTGTTTATAACCCTCCTAAATTAAAACTGATGTAAGAAACGTACATCATTTTCATAGAATAGACGAATGTCATCAATCTTAAATCGTCCCATTACAGTACGCTCAAGACCGATACCGAATGCATAACCAGAATAAACTTCTGGGTCAATATTACATGTTTCAAGCACCTTAGGGTGTACCATACCACAACCAAGAATTTCAATCCAGCCTTCACCCTTACACAGACGGCAGCCTTCACCATGACATTGATAGCATTGTATATCCATTTCAGCAGATGGTTCAGTAAATGGGAAATGGTGTGGGCGGAAACGAACCACAGTGTTTTCGCCATAAAGACGTTTTGCAAATAGCTCTAAAATTCCCTTTAAATCGCTCATAGTGATGTTTTTATCAACTACAAGACCTTCAATCTGGTGGAATAGTGGGGAATGAGTAGCATCAACCGCATCAGAACGGAATACACGTCCAGGGGCAATAATTCTGATTGGAGGTTTTTGGTTTTCCATAACACGAACCTGCACAGGAGAGGTCTGTGTACGAAGTACAACATTATCAGAAATATAGAAAGTATCCTGAGTATCACGAGCAGGGTGTTCCTTAGGAATATTTAATGCTTCAAAGTTGTAATGGTCATATTCAACTTCTGGGCCTTCTGCAATTTGGAAACCAAGACCGATAAAAATATCCTTGATTTCATCAAGCACAACAGATAGCGGGTGCTTATGACCTAATGTGATTTGTTCAGCAGGCATTGTAACATCTAAAGCTTCACTTTTCAGCTTTTCTTCAAGGGCAGACTGTTCAAGTTTTTCGCCTTGCTTTTCAAGAGCTGCTTCAAGTTCTGCACGAACATCATTTACCAGTTGACCTATTACAGGACGCTCCTCTGGTGCGACATTTTTCATACCTTTTAAAATTGCAGTCAGTTCGCCCTTTTTACCCAGATACTTTACACGAACAGCGTCAAGTTCACGGGCATTTTGGGTTTCGCTGAGTTCGTTCTTTGCATTTGAAAGAATCGCTTCCAGCTGTTGTTTCATAGTTTTAACACTCCTTAAAATAATAAAAAAGGTTTTCGCCCTAATTATAGGACGAAAACCGAAATTTCCGTGGTACCACCTATGTTCATTGCGTAAAAAACGCAATGCACTTAAAAGCCTTGTAACGTAGGCAAAACGGACACGCCTACTAGAAAAAATTTTTTCAGCATGTCTGCTCACAGGGGAACTTCATATATTTACCTTTGAGGCAGCTTTCAGCCGATGACTGCCAATCTCTGACAAAGAAAAAATATACTACTTTTCCTGCTCATCGCAGATGACATATAAACACATACTTATATATAACATGTAAATATAAAAATTTCAAGCACAAAAAATATTTTTTTAAAAAATATAAAAAAATAATTGACAAAAGCGGCGAAAGTGGTTATACTATAAAGGCACTGATACGGTACCATAGCCAAGCGGTAAGGCGTGGGACTGCAACTCCCTGATCCTCAGTTCGATTCTGAGTGGTACCTCCAGAGCGTCAATGCCGTCGGATATAGTTCCGACGGCATTTTTTCATTATTTTTAAATTTTTTTGGGGCTAAATTTAGAAAGGAAGGCGAGTGCGTTTATGAAAAAACGTGTATTTTCCATTATCGGTGCAGGCAGTGGACAGCCTGACGGTCTTACAAGAGAAGCATTAGATACTATAAAACTTTGTGATGCTCTTGTATCAACCGAGCGTTTAGCAAAAGATTTATCTTCTATTGCTAAAATATCTGTGCATGAAACCTCTAAGCTTGCACAGGCTGCAATGTCAATAAAAGAAGAACATATAGGAATTTTGGTTTCTGGTGATACAGGATTTTTTAGCGTTGCAAGTAGTTTAAATGAAAAACTCAAAGACCATGGAAAAGTTGAAATGATTTGTGGTCTTAATAGTATGCAAATGATTTGTGCAAAGTTTGGTATAAGTTATCAAGATGCCAAATTTTTAAGTTTACATGGTAGAAATGGTAGTTTGCTTGGTGCAGTTAGCTATAATAAAAAAGTAATCGCCTTAACAGGTGGAGAACAAAATGCACAAAAGCTATGTCAAACATTATCTGCTGCTGGTCTTGGGGATATAACTGTATCAATAGGTGAAAATATAGGTTCTAAATCGGAAAGAATTTTAACAGATACAGCTGAAAGTCTATCTGAACAAAAGTTTGCTGATTTATCAGTTATGCTTGTTTTAAATCCAAATGCTGCTGACCGTCATTTAGCTGTTTTAGATGCTGAAATGGAGCGTGGAAAAGTTCCAATGACTAAACAGGAAGCTCGTTGGACTGCTGTTAGAATGTTGGATTTAAAGCCATCAGATACAGTTTTCGATATAGGTGCGGGAACTGGTTCTATATCTATGGAAATGGCAAGGAAAGTATATAATGGTATGGTTTATGCTATTGAGCAGAAAGAAGAAGCAATAGAGCTTATAGAAAAAAATCGTAAAAATTTAGGTAGTTTTAATGTATTGCCATTTGAAGGACAAGCTGCAAGTATTATTGATAAACTTCCTATACCTGATGCCGCTTTTATAGGTGGAAGTGATGGTCAAATGCAAGAAATAATAAAAAAATTGCTAAATAAAAATCCAAAAATAAAAGTTATTATTTCTGCGGTATCACTTGAAACACTTTTAGAAGCTAAAAATGCGATAAAAAACTTTGATAACCAAAATATAGTTCAAATTCATTCTATTCGTGGTTGTAGAATAAATGATACAACTGAATTTACAAGCAACAATCCTATTTATTTGATTTATGGTGGAACTAAAGCGTGATTTACCTTTGGAGGTGAATTTATTATGATGCTAATTTTAGCTATAGCTTTGGGTTTCTTTCTTGATGCACTTATCGGTGACCCAGAGGGAGTATGGCACCCCGTTTGCTTAATGGGGGCTATGATTTCTAAAATAGAAAAGTTTTTTAGAAGTTTACCTTTATCAAAATCTGGTCAGCGTTTTGCTGGGGTTTTACTTTGGATAGCTGTTTGTAGTGTCAGTTTTTTAGTGCCTTATATTATTTTAGAGTTTTTATTCCGCATACACCCTTGGATACATTTTGTAGTAAATGTTATATTTTGCTATCAGATTTTCGCAAGAAAATGCTTAGCAGATGCGGGCAGATATGTAAGAAAAGAACTTAAAAAATCACTTGAAGATGGTAGAAAAGCTGTCGCTCGTTATGTTGGGCGTGATACAAGCGAACTTTCAGAAGAAGGAGTTATAAAAGCTGCTGTGGAAACAATAGCCGAAAATACCACAGATGGAGTTGTTGCACCATTTATTTTTATGTTGATAGGCGGTGCACCACTTGGATTTTTATATAAAGCTGTAAATACTCTCGACTCTATGGTTGGTTATAAAAATGAAAAATATAGGTATTTAGGCTGGTTTTCAGCCAAAATGGACGATATATTCAATTTTTTACCTGCTAGAATAGCAGCTGTCTGCATGATGGCGGCGGCTGGTATGCTTAAATTTGATACTGTAAACGCTAAAAGAATATTTCAGCGTGATAGATTTAACCATAAAAGCCCAAATTCTGCACAAACTGAGTCAGTTTGTGCAGGTGCACTTCATATACAACTTGGTGGAGATGCTAAATATTTCGGTGAATATGTGAAAAAACCAACTATTGGCGATAATGATAGAAAAATAGTGTCAAGCGATATAGAAAGAGCGTCTGATTTAATGACGACTACAAGTGTTTTTGTTATTCTTTTAGGAATAGCAATTAAGCTTGCACTTACAGGCACAAGCATATAAAAAAGGTCTGAGATTAATTCTCAGACCTTTTTAGCGTTTACGACCACTTTTTGAATGTTTATTTCCTTTACCACGTCCATGACCATGGCTAGGTGGTGTTCTATGACCGTTTCTATGATGATTTCTACCTGTTTGTGATGATTTTTTATTAGAAGAATGTCTTGCACCTTCTTGATACATTCGGATATCAGCATTAAATCCACCAACAGGCATACCCACCATATCTTTGACTATACGTTTTGATATTTCTTCTGGTACTTCTACAAGAGAATAATCACCAAAACACTGAATTTTACCAATTCGCTTTCCAGAAATGCCAGTGCCTTCTGCAATCGCTGCAACAATATGATTAGGTGCTACTTTTTGATTTCGACCAACAGAAACTCTTAAACGTACACAGCCTTCCTTGAGTGCTGCAAGTGGCTTTTGTTTTTGCATTTTTGGTGCTTTAACCTCTGGAATTCTTGCCATTTCTTGAGTTAATAAATGCTCAAGTGCGGCTTCAGCAATTTGTTCATGTGAATAACCATTTTGACCAAGCTTTTCAAGTATAGAATGAACACAAAAACGCTGTTCACTACCGTTTGCTTTTTCAAGCAGTACACCTTCAATTACATCACCCAAAGTTTGGCTACGCTGATTTGCAATAGTTTGATAATCTGGAAGTGGTAATTGCTCAATTTTAGCTTTGGTAAAGCGTTCAATGCTACGCACAACAGCCGCTTGTCTTGGTCCATCTATAAGGGTATATGAGCAACCGCTTCTACCTGCACGACCAGTACGACCAATTCTATGAATATAATATTCAAAATCTTGTGGAATATCAAAGTTATAAACAGTATCAACATCATCAACATCAATACCTCTTGCTGCTACATCAGTTGCAATAAGTATAGGCGTTCTGCCTGATTTAAAGCTATTCATAACAGCAGTACGCATATCCTGTTTCATATCGCCATGAAGTGCAGACGCTTGAAAACCATGCTCACCAAGATATCTCACAAGCTCATCTACCATTTTTTTAGTGTTACAGAAAATAATAGATAATTTTGGCTGATGTGCATGAAGTAAAAGTGTTAAAGCTCGCTCTTTTTCACCTCTAGGCACTTCAGAATAATATTGCTTGATTGTATCCATTGTGCGTTCGGTTTGACTGCCTGCTTCAATAAGCACAGGCTCTTTTTGATATTCGCCTGTGATTTCCATAATTTCTGGTGGCATGGTTGCAGAAAACAGAATTGTTTGACGCTCATTAGGTGTGGACTGTAAAATAGTTTCTATATCCTCTCTAAAGCCCATATTTAACATTTCATCAGCTTCATCAAGAACTGCAATTTTAAGTCCTGTAAGGTCTAATGCATGTCTACGCATTAAATCCATAACTCGTCCTGGAGTGCCAACTACAATTTCAATTCCACGCTTTAACTGTCTTATTTGGCTTGTTATTGGGTCGCCGCCATAAACTGCAAGCACTCTAATTCCTTCTAAGTATTTGCATATTTTACGGATTTCGCCCTCTGCTTGTTGTGCAAGCTCACGAGTTGGGCATAAAATTAAAACCTGTGTTTCACCAGTTGGCTCAGTGCACATAACGCTAGGCACACCAAAAGCCACAGTTTTACCTGTACCTGTATGACTTTTGCCAATTACATCTGGCCCTGCTAAAATTGCAGGAATTGCACGAGCCTGTATTTCAGTTGGTGCGGAAAATCCCATATCTTTTAAAGCACGTAAAATAGGCTCAGAAAGGTTTAAATCGGAAAATGTCGTAATACTCAAATGAAACCTCCTAAAAATTAAAAGCGACACATATGCTGTGCCACCTAGATGTATAAAAAATCCAAATAAAAACGCAGGGAACATTGTGCGTCCCTGCGTTTTGTAATGACTTGAAATGCACCAAATAAGTATATCACGATGATTGCGTGCAAGTCAAAGAAAAGGTTTTATTTTGCTGCACTTTCCACATTTTCCATGGTTTCAACAGGTAAAATGGAAAGTTCTTTGTCGATTTTTTTAGCAAAACCAATCAAGGTTTTACCAGTTCCGATTTCACAACCAGTTTTAAGACCAGCCTTGATACCATTTGACATAAGAGTTTTCCAGCGAACAGGTGAAATCATATGCTGTTCTAAATGTGCAGGCATATCATCTGTCTTTAGAATATCACCAGTTACATTGGTGTAAACAGGCATAGTTGGCTCATTAAACTTAATATCAGATAAAAATTCACGAAGTTCAGCAGCGGCTTCTTTAAGAAGTGGGGTGTGGAATGCACCACTTACAGCAAGAGGTAAAGCTCTCCTTGCACCTGCCGCCTTACAAAGTTCAATAGCATCATTTAATGCTTGACGCTCACCAGCGATTACAAGCTGATTAGGACAGTTATAGTTTACAGGGATAACAACACCACTTGTAACTTCAGCACATGCTTTTTCTACAACTTCATCATCAAGCCCTAAAATAGCAGCCATACCGCTGTCCATAGCGTCAGCAGCTTTTTGCATAACCTGTCCACGCTTACGGACAATTTTTATACCATCTTCAAGTGAAACGATGCCAGAGGCTGCAAGTGCGGTATATTCACCAAGAGAAAAACCAGCACAAGCAGAAAAACTAACTCCTGCTTCTTTTAATGCTGCATAAGCTGCCATTGAATGGGTGAAAATTGCAATCTGAGAGTTAACAGTTTTAGAAAGCTCCTCCATGCTGCTTTCAAAACAAAGTTTAGCGACATCAAGTCCTGCTGTATCTGATGCACACTCAAAAACCTCACGAGCTGCCTTGCTTCCTTCATAAACTTCTTTGCCCATACCCTCATGCTGAGCACCCTGACCAGGGAAAAGTGCAAAACCATAGGTCATCGTCAAAATCCTCCTAAAAAGACTAAAAAAGTATATTTATGTACAAAGTTTCTCAGTTAGCAATGTGTATCTTTGCATAGATATATAGGAAACTATTGACATATAGATATGGCTTTATTATAATATTAGCGAGTTACTTTGTCAATCAAACCTACTTATTTGGGCGATTATACCCCACATTGGTTGAACGAGGTTTTATTTTTTAGTATTTTAGTTAGGCTTTCAAAATAATTGCGGATCTGACAGGAGGTCGAGCAAAATTTTTAGCAAGATTATTGGAATGGGTGCCTATACACCAGAGTACCGTCTGACAAATAGCAGATTGGAACAGCTGGTTGATACCAGTGATGAATGGATTGTAAAAAGAACAGGTATCCGTGAGCGTAGAATAGCTCAAAATGAAACAACATGGCAAATGGCTCTTTCAGCAGCTGAAAAAGCATTAAATGATGCCAAAATATTAGGTGAAGAGCTTGATTTAATAGTTGTAAGCACTGTAACACCAGATAGCTATACACCAACTGTTGCTTGTGTTCTTCAGGACAAGCTAGGTGCTAAATATGCTATGGCTTATGATATGAATGCAGCTTGTTCTGGCTTTGTATATGCAACAGATGTTGCTGATAGTTATATTAAAGCGGGCAAGGCGAAAAATGTGCTTGTCGTTTCTGTAGAACGTCTTAGCAGTATTATTGATTATACTGATAGGTCAACTTGTGTTATCTTTGGTGATGGTGCAGGTGCAGCCGTTTATGCTGCAAGCGAGGAAAAATGTGGCATACTTTCCACATATATGCGTGCTGAAGGTGCGTTAGGTCATTCGCTTTTTGCTGGTGCTCTGCCAGCAGAGCAAGACCCAATTACAGGCGATAGAAAAGTTGATGAAAAACGTCGTTTTCTAAAAATGGCAGGCAGTGAAGTATTTAGATTTACTGCAAATGCTGTGCCTGATTCTATTGATAATTCGCTTAAACGTGCAGGATTAAACGCTTCAGATATTGACTGGTTTGTGCTTCATCAAGCAAATCTTCGTATTCTTAAAATGGTTGCTGAAAGATATGGTCTTGATAAAGAAAAGGTTTATGTAAATATTGACCGTTTCGGTAACACTTCTTCGGCTTCCATTCCTATTTGTTTAGCAGAAATGAAAGAAAAAGGTCTTTTAAAATCAGGTCAGAAAATTTTAATTAGTGGCTTTGGCGGCGGACTTACTTATGGTGCAGCCGTAATTGAATTATAAAATAAAGGGGTAAGTTGTATATGAAAACCAAAATTACCGAACTACTTGGAATTGAATATCCAGTTATTCAAGGTGCTATGGCTTGGATTGGTGATGGTGGACTTGCTGCAGCAGTAAGTGAAGCTGGCGGTCTTGGTATTATCTCAGGTGGTGCAGCACCAGCTGAATACATAAAAGAACAAATTCATAGAGCAAGAAGTATTACTAAAAAGCCTATCGGTTTAAATATTATGCTTTTAAGCCCTAATGCAGATGATTTAGCTCAACTTGCAATAGATGAAAAAATCGAGGTTATTACAACTGGTGCAGGTAACCCAGGCAAATATATGGAAAAATGGAAGGCTGCTAATATCAAGGTTATGCCTGTTGTAGCTTCTGTTGCACTTGCAAAGCGTATGGAAAGAGCGGGTGCTGATGCGGTTATCGCTGAAGGCACTGAGTCTGGTGGTCATATCGGTGAAACCACTACAATGGCACTGCTTCCACAGGTTGTTGATGGTGTATCAATTCCTGTTATTGGTGCTGGCGGTTGTGCTGATGGTCGTGGTATGGCAGCGATGATGATGCTTGGTGCTGAAGGTGTTCAGTGTGGTACTATCTTCCTAAGTGCAGAGGAATGCCCAATTTCTGATAAATATAGAGAGCTTATTTTAAAGGCTAGTGATATTTCAACCGTTGTTACTGGTAGACCAAGCGGTCACCCAGTAAGAGCTATTAAAACTCCTCTTGCTCGTAAATGTATGCAGCTTGAAAAATTCCCAACTAATGAGTCTCTTGAGGAACTAGAAGCTGCTACCGCTGGTGCACTTCGCAAGGCTGTACAAGATGGCAACTATGAAGAAGGCACATTTATGTCTGGTCAGATTGCAGGTCTTGTAAATGAAAAGTCTAATTGCCATGATATCGTTCGTAAAATCACAAATGGAGCAGAAGAACTTCTAAAAAATGCTACTTCTCGTATCGGATAAGGAGAAATTTATGTCAGTTGCAGTTGTAACAGGTGGCTCTCGTGGTATCGGTGCCGCAATAGCAAAGCGTCTTGCAAAAGATGGTTATGATGTTGTAATTAACTGTGCATCTTCAGTAGAAAAGGCTGAAAATGTTGCAAAAGAATGTCGTGAATTTGGTGTAAAAGCTGTGGCAATGCAGTGGGACGTGTCCGACCATGCAGCTTGTAAACAGGCACTAGATAAAATTAAAGAGGATATGGGCGTGCCATATGTTCTTGTAAATAATGCAGGTATCACTAAAGATGGGCTTATGGTTCGTATGAAGGAAGAACAATTTGATGATGTTATAAGAATTAACCTAAAAGGTGCTTATAATATGCTTCAGTTGTGCGGTAGCATGATGATGCGTGCTAAACAAGGTAAAATTATCAATATTTCATCAGTTTCTGGTATCGCTGGCAATATGGGACAGATTAACTATTGTGCAGCTAAAGCGGGATTAATTGGTATGACCAAAACCGCTGCAAAGGAACTAGGTGCAAGAGGTATTACTGTAAATGCAGTAGCTCCAGGGTTTATTGATACTGATATGACAGCTATTTTAAGTGATGATGTCAAAGAGGGTGCAAAAAAGCAAATCTCACTTGGCAGATTTGGCAAGCCAGAAGAAATTGCAGCAGCAGTTGCATTCCTTGCATCTGATGAAGCTTCATTCATCACAGGTCAGACACTTGTTGTGGACGGCGGTATGATTTAAGGAGGATTTACCAGAATGGAAAAAGTAGTAGTTACAGGTATGGGTGCTGTTACCCCTGTTGGTAACGATGTTGATAGCTTTTGGCAGTCCTTAAAGGCTGGTAAATGCGGAATTGATAAAATCACCCGTTTTGATACAACTGATTTTAAGGTAAAATTAGCAGCAGAATTAAAAGATTTTGATGTTACAAAATATGTTGATAAACGTGAAGCTCGCAGAATGGACGCAAACTGTCATTTTGCAATCGCAGCAGCTCAACAGGCAGTAGACCAAGCAGGCTTAAAAGAAGGCAACTTTGACCCATTTAGAACAGGTGTTATATTTGGCTCTGGTGTGGGCGGTCTGCATATTGCAGAAGAAGAAATTGTAAAGCTTGAGCATAAAGGTCCTAGCAGAGTTTCTCCTCTGGCTATTCCAGAAATGATTGCTAATATGGCGGCTGCTTATATTTCCATGCGTTTTGGATTTAAAGGCGAAAACTATTGTCCTGTTTCCGCATGTGCAACTGGTAACCATGCAATCGGCGAGGCTATGAGAGCTATTCGCCATGGTTATCAAGATGTTGTTATTTGTGGCGGTACTGAAAATGCTATTATTCCTATCTCTATGGCAGGTTTCCAAAATATGAAGGCTGTACATACTGGTGAAGACCCAGCATGTGCATCTGTGCCTTTTGATGCTAGACGTTCAGGCTTTGTTATGGGTGAGGGTGCAGGCTGTCTTGTGCTTGAGAGTTTATCTCATGCTAAAGCTCGTGGTGCAACTATACTTGCTGAGGTTGCAGGCTATGCTGCAAGCGGTGACGCTTACCATATCACTAGCCCAGACCCAGAAGGCGAGGCAGCGGCTCGTGCAATTTTAGGTGCAATTACAGATGCTGGTTTAACTCCTGCTGATGTAGATTATATCAATGCACATGGTACCTCTACACCAATTAATGAAAAATATGAAACCATTGCTATTAAAAAAGCATTTGGTGATGAAGCTTATAATGTAAATATATCTTCTACTAAGTCTATGACTGGTCATTTACTTGGTGCAGCTGCTGCTATTGAAGCAATAGCTTGTATTTGTGCTATAAATGATGGTATTATTCCACCAACAATCGGATATGTAGAAAAAGACCCAGATTGTGATTTAAATATCACTCCAAACAAGGCAGTAGAAAAGAATGTAAATGTTGCTATTTCAAACGCTCTTGGCTTTGGCGGTCATAACGCTACTGTACTGTTTAAGAAGGTGTAAGTTATGGAATTAAATGAAATCAAAGATATTGCCATTGAGCTTATGGACGCTGTAAAATCAAAAGGACTTGCAGAACTGTCTATTGATACTAAGTATGTAAAAATTAAAATTAGGGGTAATGAACCAGCTCCAGTTGTAGTTGCAGCACCTGCAGCCGCTGCTCCAGCGGCTGCACCAGTGCCAGCTCCTTCTTCTGCACCACAGGCAGCAGCTCCTACTGCTCCTGCAGAAGAAGAAATCGTTGGTACAAAAGTAACTGCTCCACTTGTTGGCACATTTTATTCAACTCCATCTCCAGACGAACCTCCTTTTATTGAAGTTGGTCAGTCTGTTAAAAAGGGCGACACCCTGTTTATTATAGAGGCTATGAAAACTATGAATGAAATTGTAGCTCCTTGTGATGGTACAGTAAGCCGTATTATGGCTCAGTCAGGTGATATGGTTGAATATGACCAGACTATTGTTGTAATCGTTTAATAGGAGGGTACATAAAATGCTTAATAAAGAACAAATTATGGAGATTTTACCTCATAGACCTCCAATGCTTCTTGTAGATGAGATTATTGAAATGGACGAAGAACATGCTGTTGGCACTTTGCACCTAACTGGTGATGAGTTTTTCTTCCAAGGTCATTTTCCAAATAATCCAATTATGCCAGCTGTTTTCCGCTTAGAAGCACTAGCTCAAGTTGGTGGTGTTGCACTTTTAAGCATACCTGAATTTAGAGGTAAAACCGCTGTTTACACTGGTATTGACAATGCAAAGTTCCGTTCTATGGTAAAGCCAGGTGATACACTGCGTATGGAAATTAAATTTGTAAAGCGTCGTGGTAAGTTGGCTGTAGCTCAAGGCGTAGCTTATGTTGGCGATGAAAAAGCCGCAGAAGCTGAAATTAAATGTATGGTTGTTGACTAATGCAGGGGGCAAATTTATGTTTCGTAAAGTGCTGATTGCAAACCGTGGTGAGATTGCTGTGCGTGTTATTCAAGCATGCCGTGATTTAGGTGTAATCTCAGTTGCGGTATATTCACAGGCTGATAAAGATGCACTTCATGCACAAATTGCTGATGAAGCGGTATGTATTGGCCCAGCTCCTGCAAAGGATAGCTATTTAAATATGGAAAATATAATTTCCGCTGCCATTTCAACAGGTTGCCAAGCAATTCACCCTGGATTTGGTTTTCTTTCTGAGAATGCTGAATTTGCAAATATGGTAGAGCAAAACGGTCTTGCATTTATAGGCCCTAAAGCTGAAACCATTAGAAAAATGGGCGATAAATCTGAGGCAAAACGCACTGCAATAGCGGCAAATGTACCAGTTGCACTTGGTACAGATGGTGCAGTTGCTGATTTTGATGAAGCTAAACGTGAAGCCGATAGAATAGGCTATCCTATTATGTGCAAGGCGGCAGCAGGCGGTGGCGGTAAAGGTATTAGAGTTGCATTTACTGCCGATGAGCTTAAAAACGCTTATGATGCGGCAAGCAGTGAAGCTCAAGCAAATTTTGGCGACTCAAGAGTTTATCTTGAAAGATATGTACATAATCCACGTCATATTGAAGTGCAAATTTTAGGCGATGGTCAAGGTAATGTAATTCATCTTTTTGAGCGTGAATGTTCTATTCAGCGTAGACATCAAAAACTAATTGAAGAAGCTCCATCTTTCTTTGCTGATGATGACTTTAGACAGCGTATTTGTACAGCGGCTGCAAATCTAGCTCGTGCTGTAAATTATCGTGGTGCAGGTACAGTTGAATTTTTAGCTGATGAACAGAAAAATTTCTATTTCTGTGAAATGAACACTCGTATTCAAGTTGAGCACCCTGTAACCGAACAGGTAACAGGTGTAGACCTAGTATGTGAACAGCTTAAAATCGCATCAGGTGAAAAGCTTTCTTTTAAACAAGAGGATATAAAACTCCGTGGTCATGCGATTGAATGTCGTATCAATGCTGAAGACCCAAATAGAAATTTTGCACCATGTCCAGGCACTATTAAATCTATGCATCTTGCAGGTGGTGCGGGTGTTCGTATTGATACCGCAGCATATCAAGGCTATACAATTCCGCCATATTATGATAGTATGATAGGGAAGATGATAGTTTATGGTGCAGACCGTAATCAAGCTATTGCACGAATGAAACGTGCACTCGCTGAAACTCTATTTGAGGGTATACAGACTACAACAGACTATCAAATGAATATTCTGTCATCTGAAGCTTTTGCAACTGGTAATTTTCATACAAATTCTATTGCAAATGGTGATTTTGACAAAAAAGATGATGAATAAGGAGGTGTTCGCTTGTTAATCGATTTATTTCAGAAAACCCGTGACAGCTCTATGCGTATGAAGGGTGAGGAGGAAAAAAAGCCGACTAAGGTTTGTAAAGGCTGTGGGGCAGAGCTTAAAGCTCTAACATTTGGTAAAAACCTTTATGTTTGCCCTGTTTGTGGTCGTTATAGCCGTCTGCTTGCAAGAACTCGTATTCGATTTACAGCGGATACAGATAGTTTTCATGAACTGTTTAATGGTCTTAAAACTTTAAACCCATTAGAGTTTGAAGGTTATACCGAAAAGGTTCGTGAGCTAGTTAAGAAAACTGGTATGAATGATGCTGTTGTAACAGGTGTTTGTACAATCGGTGGTATTCAAACCTGTTTAGGTGTTATGGATAGCCATTTTATGATGGCATCTATGGGCAGTGTTGTTGGCGAAAAACTAACAAGACTTTTTGAATATGCAACTGAGCATGAACTACCTGTTGTATTATTCACTTGCTCAGGCGGTGCAAGAATGCAAGAAGGTATGTTTTCACTTTTACAAATGGCTAAGGTTTCTGGTGCAGTTCGCAGACACTCTGATGCAGGACTTCTTTATATAACTGTGCTTACAGACCCTACAACTGGCGGTGTTACTGCAAGTTATGCATCTTTAGGTGATATTATTTTAGCAGAACCACACACAACTATTGGTTTTGCAGGCAGACGTGTTATTGAAGGCACTATTGGCGAAAAATTGCCAGATGATTTCCAAACTTCAGAATTTTTGCGTGACCATGGTTTCTGTGACAAAATTGTGCCAAGAAACCAAATGAAGCAAACCCTTACTGCTCTGCTTTCTATGCACCAAAATTCAGCTAAAGGTAAAAAGGGCAGGTGATACATATGGCTTCAGTAAAAGAAAAATTACAGATTATTCATGACCCTAAACGCCCAACTATTGATGATTATGTAAACACTTTATTTGATAATTTTATCGAGCTTCATGGCGACAGAGCTTATGGTGAAGATAGTGCAATTTGTGCAGGTATAGCAACTTTTGCAGGTATGCCCGTCACTGTAATCGGTCATAGAAAGGGTAAAACCACTGAGCAAAATATTTCAGCAAACTTTGGTATGCCACACCCAGAAGGCTATAGAAAAGCACTTCGTTTAGCTCATCAAGCGGAAAAATTCGGCAGACCTGTTATATGTTTTGTTGATACACCAGGTGCATTTTGTGGTGTAGGTGCGGAAGAACGTGGTCAAGGTGAGGCTATCGCTAAATGTCTTTATGATTTTATGGCACTTCGTACTCCTGTTGTAAGCATTGTAACAGGTGAAGGCGGTTCTGGTGGTGCACTCGCTCTTGCTGTTGCTGATAGAGTGCTTATGCTTGAAAATGCTTTATATTCGGTTATTTCTCCTCGTGGCTGTGCTTCTATCCTTTGGAAAGATGCAAGCCGAGAAATTGAAGCGGCTGAATGTCTAAAAATAACTGCTCAAGACCTTTATAATTTTGGTATGATTGAGGGTATTATTCCAGAAAACTCAATTATGAAAAATGTGAAAAAAGCATTGACTTTTGTTTTGCGTGAACTTAATTTGCAAAATGATATTGACGAAATGCTTCAAAAACGTTATGATAAATTCCGTAAGATCGGAGTTTTTCAAGAAATAAATCAGATCTAAAAAAATAGTAAGGAGAGTAATACTTATGTTCGAGAAAATTTGCGAGCTTTTAGCTGACAAGTTTGACGCTGATGCTTCCACAATGACAATGGAAACTTCTATCAAGGAGGATTTAAACGCTGATTCACTAGACGTTGTTGAGCTGATGATGGACCTTGAAGAAAACTTCGGCATAACTATTAGCGATGAAGAGGCTATGAAGATGTCAACTATCGGTGATATCGTTAAGTATATCGAAGATAATCAGTAATTTAATAAAGGCTGCCGCTTAGTTTAGGCAGCTTTTTTTATATATTGTGTATCTATAGTGCTTATGATATAATTAGTTTGTCAAATAAACTATTGAACAGGAGAACTATAATGAATGAATATGAAATCATTAATACGTTCCTTGTTGATATCTGGGGACGAATAAACAAAATAGAAGAACGTTCATTAACCACTGCTCTTGGTGAGGATATATCAGTAACTGAAATACATATTATAGAAAAAATCGGTGATGATGAGCCTAAACGCATGAGCCAAGTATCAAGAGCTTTAGGTGTTACTATGGCAACTCTTACTGTCGCTTGTGATAAGCTTGAATATAAAGAACTTGTAAACCGTGAAAGAGATAACAAAGATAAACGAGTTGTTAATGTAAGCCTTACCCCAAGAGGTAGAGCAGTCTATGAGTGTCATAAAAAATTCCATGAACGTATGGTATCTGCCGCACTTGCCGATTTTACACCAGAGGAAACAGAAATTTTAGCTCAAAGTTTGCTTAAATTACAAAAGTTTTTATTATCTGAGGCATGATACATATTAATCTGTGATGTGTTAAGCACAGGAAAGGAGCTAAATACATGCAAGATATTGTTGTTATAACCGATTCAAGCTGTGACTACTCACCAGAACAGGCGGCTAATGCTGGATTTTCTATGGTTCCGCTTACAGTTTCTTTCGGTGAGGAGAATTTTTTAGAAGGTCTTGAAATAACACCTAGTCAGTTTTATAGTCGTTTAGCTAAAGAGACTGAACTTCCAAAAACATCTCAGCCAAGCCCTGAAATGTTTTGTAGTGTTTTTAAAAAATATAAAGATGCAAAACATATTATATGTATAACCATTTCAAGTGGTCTATCTGGCACTATAAGAAGTGCTACTATTGCCGCTCAGATGCTAAAAGAAGAAAATTTTGCACCTAAAATTCATATTGTAGACTCACTTAACGGCTGTACTGCAACTGGTCTTATGGCTGAAATCGCTGCAAAAATGGTCAGTGATGGTAAAAATATAGATGAAATTTTAGCTAGACTGGAACAAATGCAAAAAACAGTAAGTATTTATTTTGTGCCTGATACTCTTGAATACCTTAGAAAAGGCGGAAGAATTGGGAATGTTCGTGCAGCGGTTGGAAGTCTTTTGGGCATTAAGCCAATTTTAACTGTTATTAATGGTAAAGCAACTGATATTGGTAAATGTCGTGGTGCGGCTCAGGTTCGCCAAAAGCTTGTGCAAAAATTCCTTGAATGTGCAAAAAGCTTAAAAGAAGTTATTGTTATACACACTGATGCACCTATTGCAGCACAAGAGCTTGTAAAAGAGCTTAAAAAATCAGTGCCAGAAATTAAAATTCATCTTCATATAGTAGGCTCTGTTATTGGTACTTATATCGGTGCGGGTGCTATAGGTCTTGCTTTTGAAGAAAAACAGCCTAGATGGTAAAAATGCTATGAGCGGCAAAAAATGCTGCTCTTTTTTATTGAAATTAGAGAAAAAGAATAGGAAAATTTTAAAATGGATAGTTTAATTTATAGTTTAAATGCAACGGTGCCTATATTTGCAGTTATATTTTTAAGTTATTTGCTAAAACAGCGTGGATTTTTTAAGGAAAGTTTTATAAGCGGTGCAGATAAAGTTATTTTTCAGCTTTTTTTGCCTGTTTTGCTTTTTCGTGATATAGCAGAGGGCAGAATAACAGAAACTTTTGATTTAACTTTCTTTTTATTCTGTATGATATCAACCGTTATTTATGTCTTCGCTATTTGGGGCGGTGCAGAGCTATTTATGAAAGATAAAACTATGATTGGTGCTTTTACTCAAGGTGCTTTTCGTGGTTCACTTGCGGTTTTAGGTGTAGCTTTTATTCAAAATATATATGGTGACGCTGGTCTTGCACCTCTAATGATAGTTGCAACCGTTCCACTTTATAATATTTTTGCGGTTATTGTGCTAACTGTTCGCTCAAATGAGCCAGTAGCAGGCGGTGATAGCATGATTAGAGCAACATTAAAAGGTATTTTAAGAAATCCTATAATTTTAGGTATAATTGCAGGACTTCCTTTTTCACTTCTTGAAATTGAGTTTCCAACAATGATAAATAAAACACTTGATATGATTGCAGCCCCTGCAACTCCACTTGCACTTGTTACAATCGGTGCGGGCTTTGAAGGTGCAAAGGCAATTAAAAAAATAAAGCCTACTGTTATAGCATCGGTTATTAAACTTGTTATTTTACCAGCTATATTTTTGCCAATAGCCGTTTTTATGGGATTTAGAAATCAAGCTTTAGTGTCAATTCTTATTATGACAGGTGCACCAAGCACAGTAAGCGGCTATATTATGGCTAAGAATATGAATGCTGATTATGTGCTTTCATCATCAATTATTGTACTTACAACAGCAGTTTCGGTTTTCACTATGACGTTTGCACTTTATATAATGAGAAGTTTAGCACTTATTTAAAAAGAGGTTTTATAATGCTCACTTATCATATAAATAGTAAGGGCATTTTGCCAATGTATGAACAGTTATACCGTTCAATTAGAGAAGATATAATAAATGGTGTGATAAAAGGCGGTGAAAAACTTCCGTCTAAACGTAGACTTGCTGAACATCTTAAAATAAGTCAAATAACAGTTGAAAATGCTTACAGTCAGCTATTAGCCGAGGGTTATATAATTTCTAAACCTCGCTCTGGTTATTATGCTCAGCAAATTATAAAACATAATAAAAAAACTGAGCTTATAAACTATGAAATTCCAAAGCCAAAAGCTGAGAATTATTTATATGCTTTTCATACAAATACAGTTGACACAGAATGTTTTCCATTTTCATCATGGGCAAAGCTTTTACGCTCTGAACTTACAGAAAAAGCAAGTAAATTGTTAATTGCTGCACCCAATCAAGGAGTTTTGGAGTTAAGACAGCAAATTTGCAAATATTTAGCTGAGTTTAGAGGTATATATGTTATACCTGAACAAGTTATTATTGGTGCAGGTTCAGAATATCTTTTAATGCTTTTAATTCAGCTTTTAGGCAGAAACAGAATTTATGCACTTGAAAACCCTTGTTATCCCAAATTAAACAATGTTTTTAAGGCAAATGGTGCAAATGTACAGCCGATTACGCTTGATAAAGACGGTTTACAAATAGAGAAATTAGAAAAAACTAATGCAAGTGTTGTATATTTAACACCGTCACATCAATTCCCGCTAGGGGTTGTTATGCCTGTTGCAAGAAGAATAAAAATGCTTAAATGGGCAGAACAAACAGGGGATAGATATATTATAGAAGATGATTATGATTCGGAATTTCGTTATACATCTCGTCCTATTCCTGCTATGAAAGAGCTTGACCATGCAGATAGAGTTATTTATTTAAACACTTTTGCAAAAAGTCTAGCCCCATCACTTCGTATAAGTTATATGGTTTTACCTAAAAGTCTTTTAAAAAAATATCGTGATGAGTTAAGATTTTATTCTTCAACTGTGCCAAGTTTTGAACAGTATACACTTGCAAAGTTTATTAAAACTGGTATGTTTGAACGTCATATATCACGAATTAGAAATTTATATAAATCAAGACGTGATATTTTAATTGAGCTTTTAAATAAAAGTGCATTTGCAAAGGATATGAAAATATCAGGAGAAGACGCAGGACTTCATTTGATGCTTACACTTAAAAATGGACTATTAGAAAGTGAGATGGTCGAGCTTGCCGCACAAAATGGGGTGCATTTGCATGGAATTTCTGATTATTATATAGCCGAATGCGAAAAAAAGCCTAATTCAACCGTTGTACTAGGTTATGCAGGTCTTAATGAGGATATAATGAAAAAAGCAGTTATATGCCTTGAAAATGCGTGGACAAAATTCGCACTTTGCAATTATGACGAATTATGATAAAATAATTAGTATCGTATATGGAAAAATTTAATTTTTTTGGAGAAATGATTTTATGATGGATTATACCTATCTTGCGGATAAGCTATTTCCGCATATTACTGAAACCCCAGAACAGGTAGAAGCTCGCTATCCAAAACGTGAACTTCCAGAGGGTGCTAAAGTTACTCGTATGGGCCCTAGTCCAACAGGTTTTATGCACCTTGGTAACTTATATGGTGCATTAGTTGATGAGCGTTTGGCACATCAATCTGGCGGTGTATTTTATCTGCGTATAGAGGATACTGACCGTAAACGTGAGGTTGAGGGCGGTGTACAGACAATTATTGACGCTTTTTCCGCTTTCGGTCTGCCTTTTGATGAAGGTGCAACTTTGGACGGTGAAATCGGAGATTATGGTCCATATCGCCAATCACAAAGAGCTGAAATCTATCAAACTTTTGTAAAATGGCTTATGAAGCAAGGTATGGCTTATCCTTGTTTTTGTACAGAAGAAGAACTTGCAAATGCTCATGCTGAACAAGAGGCTAATAAAGAAAATTTCGGCTATTATGGTAAATATGCTGTATGGCGTGACCGTACATTAGAGGAAGTTGAAGCACAACTTGAAAAGGGTATGCCTTATGTTATTCGTTTCCGTTCACAGGGCAGCATTGAAAATAAAATAAAGCATGAGGATTTAGTTAAGGGTAAAATGGAAGTTACCGAAAATGACCAAGATATTGTTATTTTAAAATCTGACGGTATTCCAACTTATCATTTTGCTCATGTTGTTGATGACCATTTAATGGGTACTACTGTTGTAGTTCGTGGTGAAGAATGGCTTGCAACATTGCCTGTACATCTTCAGCTGTTTAGAGCTATGGGCTGGAAAGCTCCTAAATATGCACATACTGCACAGCTTATGAAAATCGATGAGGAAACAGGCGGTAAGCGTAAGCTATCCAAGCGTAAAGACCCTGAATTAGCACTTACTTTCTATGCTAAACAGGGTTATCCAGCAGCTTGTGTACTTGAATATCTGATGACACTTCTAAATTCTAACTTTGAAGAATGGCGTCGTGCAAATCCTGAACTACCTATGAACGATTTCCCATTCTCTACAAAAAAGATGAGTGGTTCTGGTGCATTATTTGATATTGACAAGCTAACAGATGTATCTAAAAATGTTATATCTCATATGAAGGCTGAAGATGTTTACAATCAAGTAGACGCTTGGAGCAAAGAGCATGATAGCGAATTTAATGCACTCTTTACAAGAGATAAAGAAAAAAGTATTGCATTTTTACAGATTGGTAGAGGCGGCAAAAAACCTCGTAAGGATATAGCTGTTTGGACTGATGTAAAGCCTTATATGGATTTTATGTTTGATGAGCTATTTAATCCAGATTATACAATGCCTGAGCGTGTAAGTAAGGAAGATGCTATTTCTATGCTTAGTGAGTTTGCTCAGATGTTTGATGAAAATGATACTCCAGATGGTTTCTTTGAAAAGATGAAAACTATTGCTGAAAAGCATGGTTATGCAGCTGAAACCAAGGCTTATAAGCAAAACCCAGAACAGTATAAAGGTGCTGTTGGTGATGTATCAATGGTTATTCGTATTGCGGTTGCTGGTCGTCAAAATGCTCCAGACCTGCAAAGTGTGATGCACATTATGGGCAAAGATATGGTTTTAAAGCGTTTAGAGGCTTGTAAAAACGCATTATAATACAAATAGGGGAGAAAAAATAAATGGAAAATGTAAGCAATTTTCTAACAGAAATTATTGATGCGGATATAGCTGCTGGTCTTTCAGAGCAAATTCATACCCGTTTTCCACCAGAGCCAAACGGCTATTTGCATATTGGCTCTGCTAAGGCGATTTACATTAACTGGTCTATCGCTAAAAAATATAATGGTAAATTTAATTTACGATTTGACGACACAAACCCAGTGCGTGAAGATGATGAATATGTACAGTCCATTCAAAAAGATATAGCGTGGCTAACTGGTGAACAGCCAAATGGCGGTATTTTCTATGGTTCTGATTATTTTGAAACCTGTTATGATTGTGCGGTTGCACTTATCAAAGCGGGTAAGGCTTATGTATGTGATTTAACACAGGAAGAAATGCGTGCTCAACGTGGCACACTAACACAGGCAGGTCAAAACAGCCCATATCGTGACCGTTCAGTTGAAGAAAATCTTAAATTATTTGAGGCTATGAGAAACGGTGAATTTCCAGACGGTTCTAAAACACTTCGTGCTAAAATTGATATGGCATCACCTAATATGAATATGCGTGACCCTGCTATTTACCGTATTGTTCGTGCTCATCACCATAGACAAGGCGACAAGTGGTGTATTTATCCTCTTTATGACTTTGCTCACCCAATTCAGGACGCTATAGAGGGTATTACTCATTCTATGTGTTCTATTGAGTTTGAAAACCATAGACCACTCTATGAATGGGTTGTTGATAACTGCCCGCTGCCACACCACCCAAAACAGCGTGAATTTGCAAGACTTAATGTTACTCACACTGTTATGAGTAAGCGTTATCTGCGTGAACTTGTATTTGAAAATCATGTTGAGGGCTGGGACGACCCTCGTATGCCTACTCTTTGTGGTCTGCGTCGTCGTGGCTATACTCCAAGTGCTATTTTAGATTTTGTAAAACGTGCAGGCATTGCAAAAGCTAATTCTCTTGTTGATATTAGACTGCTTGAACACTGTATCCGTGAGGAGCTTAACGAAACCGCACTTCGCAGAATGGCAGTTACTGAGCCTATAAAACTGGTTATCACTAACTATCCAGAGGATAAAGTGGAGTATTTTGAAATTCCAAACAATCCAAGAGATGAACAGGCAGGCACTCGTAAAGTTCCATTTACTGGCACTGTTTATATTGAAAAGAGCGATTTTGCAGAAGTTCCACCTCCAAAGTTCCAGAGATTAAAGCCAGATGGTGAAGTTCGCCTGATGGGTGCTTATATTGTTAAGTGCAATGAGATTATTAAGGACGACAATGGCGAAATTATAGAAATTCGCTGTACTGCTGATATTGAAACAGCAAACGGTATGCCAGCGGACGGTCGCAAAGTTAAAGGTACTATTCATTGGGTATCTGCAAAACATGCTATTGATGCGTCTTGCTATCTATATGACCATCTGTTTACTCTTGAGGATACAGGTAGTGTTCCAGAAGGTACAAACTATTTAGATTATTTAAATCCTAATTCACTTACTAAGTTAGAAGGCTGTAAACTAGAACCATCTATTGCAGATGTTCCAGTTGGTACTAGAATGCAGTTTGTAAGAATGGGTTACTTTATTAAAGATAGTGAAAATAGATTTAATAGAATTGTAACTCTAAAAGATAGTTTTGCAAAAACTCTGAATAAGTAAAAAAATAATGGCTTAGAGAATTAAAACTCTAAGCCATTTTCTTATTCTTTAATCATATTTCTTTCTTTCATTGCTCTTGCAAGATATACAATAGGTGTATCTGCAAGTGATGTAACAATGAAAATTACATAACTACTTAATGCAATAGAAACAAGTGTTGGTATATCATAAGTTCCCCAGAAAGCAAAGCCTGTGAAAAGTAATGTGTTAAGTAGCTGTGAAATAAGTGTAGAACCGTTGTTTCTTAGCCATAAAAAACGGTGATGGTCACCGAATTTTTTATCGGTCAGTTGCCACCAGAAATGATACATATAAACATCAAACGCTTGAGCAATAGCATAAACTGCAAGTGATGCAAACATCATTCGAGGTGTGTTAGAGAAAATTGTTTGGAAAGATGAAAACGCAAAATCGTTTGCACTTACTGTATATTGCAGCCATGACTGTGACACCACAATAAACAGCAGAGAAGTGCCAATACCTATCCAAACCGCTTTTTGTGCAGCGGCTTTTCCCTCAGTTTCCGATAAAATATCAGTTACTAAAAATGTTGTTGCAAATAAAATATTGCCTAGTGTCATTTCCATGCCAAAGGCATCAACTAAAAGCAAAACTTCAATATTTGCTGCAATAGTTGCAAACACCGTATAACAATACATACCAGTTTTACCAAATAGCTTATACCATAAAAGTACAGATGCATAAAGCACAACTAGCGATACAATTAGTAAAACTTCATTTGTCATAAAATTTGTCCCCTTTTTTGCTTTAACCCACTCCAAAATCAGTGTTTTCTGTCAAAATATCAACACGAGGATTTTTAATATAAAGCGGGTAAAGCTCTTTCATAAATATTTGCAATACTTCATTATCAGGACGAATATCTGTTGTATTTTCTACCATTAAATTAATGCAAATACGCTCGAAATATTTAAGACCGATTTCTATATCGTTTTTCATACTTTCAAGGGTTTGACCTTTTATTCCAAAAAGTAAACAACATTCATCAAATGGTTCAGAAATTATAGCAGGATTAGTTTCTCCTATGCCTTTTTTTAGCACTGTTTCTCTAAAATCTCGGTCAAATGTTTCTATGCCCGATTTTATTTTTACTGTAACACCTATTTTTGA
Organism: Butyricicoccus sp.; assembly: GCA_017886875.1. GTDB lineage: Bacteria > Bacillota > Clostridia > Oscillospirales > Butyricicoccaceae > Butyricicoccus_B. Next base: position 182,767 of record JAGHIZ010000069.1, read on the forward strand.
AAAACGTGCTTTAAATGCTGGGATTTCCTTTCTATGTATCCAATGACATTCAAAGTGGAGAGTTTTAATATTCTTATCTTGACATACTTTTTCAATAAGATTAATAGTTTTTTTATCAAGGTCACAAAAAGAACCAGAATTTATTACCTCTAAGTGATTATATATACCTGTAACTTTGTTAAGCTCTTTTGAATTTAATTCAAAATTTGCGTTTTCATCTTCACTAAAATCTGTGTGATAGTCACAAAATGCACAGCGTTTCCATTTACAGCCTGAGCCACGAAGTAACACAATCTCACGAGGGTTTTTGTCATTTATAACAGAATATCGTACCAACATAGTATATCTCCTTAAATCAAAATAAAAAAAAGTGCTAAAAATTAGCACCATCAAAAAGCCCATGACCTTCAAAAGCGAAAAAGCTTTTGACGCATGGTTGTCCTAGTTTTGTTTAAAGACAGGATGGTTACGAACTGTCTGATTAAATTGTATTGCCAAACCATTATAACATGTAAAAAAATAAAATCAAGAGCAAGTATAAACAAAAATAAAAGTTTATTTGGTAAAATAAAGAAAATAATTGTAAATATCACAAAAATACTTTTCAAAACAAGTAAAATACTGTATAATATTTCTAAGACAACAGGAGTTTTGTTGTCCAATGATTTTTCCGAGGTGAGTCCAATGTCCAATTATATGAATGAATATGAACGCTGGGTTGCAAGTGATGCTCTAAATGATAAAGAGCGTGAAGAACTAAAGGCAATCGCTGGCGATGAAGAAGCTATCAAAGACCGTTTTTATGCACCACTGTCATTTGGTACAGCTGGTCTACGTGGTATACTAGGCACAGGTCTTTTCCGCATGAACCGCTTTACTGTTGGTGCTGCTACTCAAGGTTTAGCTAACCTTATTATTAGCAACGGTCAAGAGGCTATGAAAAAAGGCGTGGCTATCGCTTATGACTCTCGTCACTTCTCTGATGAATTTGCAAAACAAGCTGCTTGTATTTTAGCTGCAAATGGTATAAATGTAAAGCTATATGATGAACTTCGCCCAACTCCTGAACTCTCTTTTGCAATCCGCTATTATGGCACTATTGCTGGTATCAATATCACCGCATCTCATAACCCTAAGGAATACAACGGATATAAGGTATACTGGGAAGATGGTGCTCAACTGCCACCAGCAGAAGCTGATGTAGTTGCTAAAGAAATGGGTGCTCTTGATTACTTCACCGATGTTAAAACTATGGACTTTGACAAGGCTCTTGCTGATGGTCTTATCAAAATGATGGACTGGCAGACCGATGAAGCATATCTAAAACAAGTGCTTGCAGTTTCAATAAATCGTGATTGTGTAAAACAGGTTGCAGATGAGTTTAAACTCATTTATACACCTTTCCATGGTGCAGGTTATCGCCTAGTACCAGAAATTTTAAAGCGTCTTGGTTATAAGCACATTCTATGTGTTAAAGAACAAATGGTTATTGATGGCGATTTCCCAACTGTTAAAAGCCCTAACCCAGAAAATAAAGAAGGCTTTAACATTGCAATCGAAATGGCAAAGCAAAATGATGTTGATTTAATTATCGGTACTGACCCAGATGCTGATAGAACTGGTGTTGTATTAAGAGATAAAACAGGTGAGTACATAACACTGTCTGGTAACCAAGTTGGTGTACTGCTGACCGATTATATTATTCAGGCTAAAAAGCTAACTGGCACTATGCCAAAAAATGCTGCTGTGCTTAAATCTGTTGTTACAACCGAAATGGCTCGTGTTGTTGCAGAGAAAAACGGTGTTGCTTGTTTTGATACATTCACTGGCTTTAAATTCTTAGCTGAAAAGATTAAGAAGTTTGAAACAAGTGGTTCTCATAGCTATATCTTTGCTTTTGAGGAGTCTTATGGCTATCTAGCAGGCGATTATGCTCGTGATAAGGACGCTGTTACTGCTTCTATGCTTATTGCTGAAATGGCGGCTTATTACCGCACAAAGGGCATGACACTATATGATGCAATGCAGACTATGTACGAAAAATATGGTTATTATGCAGAGCAGACCATTTCTATTACTATGCCAGGTGTATCTGGTTTAGAGCGTATGCAAGAGCTTATGAAAGAACTTCGCACAACAAACCCATTGACTAAGGTTGGTGAAGATGCAGTTGCTTATGTAAGTGATTTACAGTCTGGTACTAAAACTGAACTTGCAACTGGTAAAACTGAGCAGGTTGAGCTTAGCGGTCAAAATGTGCTTTACTATGAACTTGCAGATGGAACCATTTTCATTATACGTCCATCTGGCACAGAGCCAAAGGTAAAAGTTTATATTATGGCTAAAGGTGAAAACAAACAGGCTGCTGAAAGTAAAGTTGAGGCTCTTGTTAACGCTGCAAAGGAAATTGTAAAATAAAGAAAATGCATTGGGCAGGGGAGAACCTCTGCCCTGTGTTTTATAAATAAAAGGGGATTATATGAGTAAAAAAACTGTTAGATGGATTGTTTATTTATGTTCAATGTCTGTTTTATGGCTTATAGGTGCGGCTTTAGCAGCAACATTTACATATAGCTCTGCTTTTAGACCAAGCAAAATAATGAGCATAATTTCAGGTATATATCTTTTTATTTTGTTTTCTGTTATTATGGTTGGAAATATAGCAAAAGTACGTATGTTAATGTTTATGACTTCTTTATACTCTATAGGAGTGTGTATAAGAAGTGTATTTGGTGTGCTTATTTCTATACTTATTATAGATAAACCTGAAAATAAACTATGGTTTTCTATTTTAGATGTTTTGACACTTCCATTTACAGGTTTTTACTATATTTCCTCATTACTTACATCACATTTTGTCACAGAAATATATTGGATTGGTCTTGGGTGTATATCAATGATTGTGTTGTGTTTTTCTATTCTAGGATTTATGGCTGTGACTGCTAGAAATAAAAAAAGTGAAAATAAAAATAAACAATATATAGATGATATAATAAAGCTCAAAAAAGAGAGAATAGAGGAAAACAATAAATTTCTTGAAAAAATATCTTATAGTGATAAAAAAGAATAAATGCCTTGAAAAAAGAAATTCAAGGCATTTATTTTGTTTCATTGACAAAAATATAACAAGCGGAATTGTTAAAAATATAACTTTTAAGGGGTTATAAATGTTTTGCAAGAAATCATGCAAAAGTTATATAAAAATATAAAAACGCAGCTTCAGGCCGCACTATTGCACAGCCCCGCTGCGTATTTGACAAATTTAAGACTCAGTCGATATCGTTTATGACCGAGTTGATGTATAAAATTATAACCTTTGAAGGCTAATCCTGCAAGGTGAATATTTCATAAAAATTCTATGAATTTTTTGTAAACAAATTTACAAAATGCATAATTCGACGGCAAATGCAAAATAATGGTAGTAATATAGTTTTTTTATTTAAAACTTTGTGATAAAAACCCTTTACAATGTTTTTATAATATGTTAAACTAACTTTAGTTTTGCCCCATGTTTCGTTTCGGGATACAAGATGTGTTTAGCACACCATTTCACCAACCCTTTACGCAGCATGTAGGGGACTACAAAAATATTTTTTATGAGGTGAATCAAATGATTCGTAAGGAAGTTAAGACCTCTGTTATTGAGGCAAACAGAACACATGAAACAGATACTGGCTCTCCAGAAGTACAGATTGCTATTTTAACTGCTCGTATTCAGGAGCTAACTGAGCATCTAAAGGTTCATAAGAAGGATAACCATTCTCGTCGTGGTCTTTTAAAGATGGTTGGTAAGCGTCGTAGCATGCTTGCTTATCTACAGAAGAAGGACGTTAACCGTTATCGTGAACTCATCAAGAAGCTGGGTATCCGTAAGTAATTTAGTCTATAAGGGGGGCGAACTATGCCCCCCTTTTGCACATTGTAAAATATGTGTTATGCAGACATAGTGCTTAGCAGTTGAAGGACAGGCTGTTGATAAGTACGGCAAGTGCTTCAAGTGCTAATAACTTGTTTGCAAACACAAAGGAGGATATTTATGAGTAATATAAAACATTTTGAGTTTAAAAACTATCGTAAATTTGAAACCACCTTTGCAGGTCGTCCTCTGGTTGTTGAAACTGGTAAAATGGCTCAGCTTGCAAACGGTTCTTGTCTGGTAACTTATGGCGAAACCGCTGTTTTAGTAACAGCTACCGCTTCTGCTAAACCTCGTGATGGCATTGATTTCTTCCCTCTGAGCGTTGACTTTGAAGAACGTCTATATGCTGTTGGCAGAATTCCAGGTTCTTTTACACGTCGTGAAGGTCGTCCTTCTGAAAAGGCTATATTGTCTTCTCGTCAGATTGACCGCCCTATGCGTCCACTTTTCCCTAAAGATTTAAGAAATGATGTGTCTATTGTTTGTACTGTTATGCAAACAGACTATGATAACTCCCCAGAAGTTGTAGCTCTTTTAGGTGCATCTATTGCTGTTTCTATCTCTGATATTCCATTTGATTATGTTGTAGGCGGCTGTCAAGTTGGTATTGTTGATGGTAAAACTGTAATTAACCCAACTGTTGAACAACGCAAGGTTAGCGAAATGGACGTTACTCTTTGTGCAACCGCTGATAAAATCGTTATGATTGAAGCTGGTGCTAATGAAGTGCCAGAAGAGCAAATGTTTAATAGCTTAATGGAAGCACATGAAGAAATTAAAAAGATAGTTGCATTTATCGCTGATATAAAGGCTCAAATTGGCAAGCCAAAGTTTGAGTATGAGCAACATGATATTGACCATGATTTATTTGATAAGCTAGAAGCTGAATGTAATGATAAGTTTGAAGCTGCTATGGATACAGATGATAAAACTGTACGTGATGCAGGTGTTCGTGAAATTGTAGATGCATTTGAAGCTACTCTATCCGAAGAATATCTGGAAGAACATGGTGCAAATCTACCTGAATGTGTAGACAAGCTACAAAAGAAGATTGTTCGTCGTTGGCTGGCAAATGGCAAGCGTGTTGATGGTCGTGGCATGGAGGAAATACGTCCACTTGCTTCTGAAGTTGGTGTGCTTTCCCGTGCTCATGGCTCTGGTATGTTTACACGTGGTCAGACACAGGTATTAACCATCTGTACTTTGGGTACTATGGGCGATGCTCAAGAGCTTGACACTATTTTTGAGGACAAAGAAAAGCGTTATATTCATCATTATAACTTCCCATCTTTCTCAGTTGGTGAAACTCGTCCATCTCGTGGCCCTGGACGTCGTGAAATCGGTCATGGTGCACTGGCTGAACGTGCACTTTTACCTGTAATTCCAAGTACAGAAGAATTTCCATATGCTATGCGTTTAGTGTCTGAAGTTATTTCTTCTAATGGTTCTACTTCTCAGGGTTCTGTTTGTGGTTCTACACTTGCTCTTATGGACGCTGGTGTGCCAATTAAAGCACCTGTTGCAGGTATTTCTTGTGGTCTTATCACAGATGGCGGACAAGAAACCACTTTCACTGATATTCAAGGCGTAGAAGACTTCTACGGCGATATGGATTTCAAGGTTGCAGGTACTAAGAAGGGTATCACTGCTATTCAGGTTGATATTAAGGTTGATGGTCTAACTCCAAATATCATCAAGGAAGCATTTAGAAAATGTAAGGTTGCTCGTTATGAAATCCTTGATGAGGTAATGTTAAAGGCTATTGATAAGCCACGTCCAGATGTATCTGATTGGGCTCCAAAGATGACAACAATGCAGATTGACCCTGATAAAATCCGTGAGGTTATTGGTAAAGGCGGTAGCGTAATTCAAAAGATTGTTGCTGAATCTGGTGCACAGATTGATATTAGTGATGAGGGTGTTATAACTATTGCTGCTGTTAAGGCTAGTGACGCTAATATGGCTAAACAAATGATTGAGGCGATTGTAAAAGAGCCAGAAGTGGGTGAAATCTACTATGGTAAAGTAGTACGCCTAATGAACTTTGGTGCATTTGTAAATATTATGCCTAATAAGGACGGCATGGTGCATATCTCTAAGATGGCAGACCATAGAATTGAAAAGGTAGAGGACGCTGTAAATGTTGGCGATATGGTTTGGGTTAAGATTACCGAAATCGACGACAAGGGCAGAATTAACCTATCTATGAAGGACGTTAAGGACGAAGAAAAAGTTCTTTAATTGATAAAATCCCCGATACTAAAAAGTATCGGGGATAATTTTTTAGTTCCAAATATTAGGTAAATATTTTTGTTCCAATGATAAGAAAAAGTCTTTTAATTTAAGTGCTTTAAATATAACATTTCTTATATAATCTATAATTGAACACAATAGAAAAACTGAGATTGATATTAAGAATAAAGATATAACCATAAATACCGTTGGCAAATTCACAAGAAATGTAAACTTTCCATCTAAAACATATTGCCAAAATAGAGGGTGTACATGAACTAAATAAATAGTAAATGCAAATGGCGAGAAAATCGCAATAAGCTTGTTAATATTATCACTAAATTTCATATTTTTAAAGCAAAGCAATAAAAAGACTGAGCAAAGTATAATAGTAGGAGAGGTATAACAAATAAGATTATTTGCATTATTAAGAGCAGTAAAGCTAATAGAATAATTGTCGCCTAAATAATTATATATTAAATCGGATACAAGTTTTGCAAACCAAGTTAAAAATACCATTGAAAAATATCCTAAAAAAGCCTTTTTAGTGTTCAAGCATATATCATATTTTTTTATGTATGCACCTATAAAATATAAAATACCAAGCCATAGTGCACTATATCCATCAGCTGTGCTAAAAATATCACGATATAGTGTTTGTATAATAGAGAAAAGAACGATAAGTGCAATTATTGTAGCATTGCATTGTTTTTTGGTCATGTTTTTTATAGCGATATTTAATAACGGAGTAAAGAAAAACAGACAAAAATATGAAGTAAAATACCAATATTGTTGATTGACAACAGGGCTTAATGCAATTTTTATAAAAACAAAACTTTTGATGTCTGGAATTAAAATCATAAAAGTGCAAGTTATAAGTAAAGTATAAAAAACAACTCTAAGCCATAATATAACTATATTTGTATAGTGAAATTTTGAATTTAAACCCACATAACCGGATATAAGTGCATAACAGTTAACTGCACAATAAGTTGCTATTTGTAAAAACAAAGCAGCTTCATAGTTTGCAGATAATGTTTTTGCGTTTGTTAAAACACCCCCAAAACCTACAATATGTAAAATTACTACCATACACATTGCAGCTATTCTTAATAAATCAATACCATAATTTCTTTTCACAAAAAAATATCCTCCTAATTTACCCAATTTATTTACACCCTAAAAGATGGAAAATATTTATTTACAAATGGTATTTTTTTAACAGTGAAAGTTTGACCATCTAAATATTGTAGTGCACCAGCATCGGATTTAAACGAAAATTTAAGCTGATAAGAATATAAAAGTTGTCCAGTTTCTCTAAAATGTTTATTTTGTTCGTTTTTGCCATACTTTCCATCGCCAAGCAGAGGACAACCTATACCAGACATATGAACTCTTATTTGATGTGTACGACCGGTTAAAAGTGTACATTCCACAAGTGAAAGTTTATTTTGTGTGCTTAATGTGCGATAAATTGTTTTTGCGATTTTTGCACCTGCCACAGGTTTATTAAATTCAAACACTTGTTTACGTTTTTCATCACGTCTTAGATAACTTTCAATTAATCCATTTTTTGGGTTAGGCGTGCCATGTACAACACATAAATAACGTTTAACAAGCTCATGATTTTTGATTTTATCATTGAGTATTCTAAGAGCTTCAGCGGTTTTTGCAGCTATAACTATACCGCCTGTGTTTCTATCAATGCGGTTGCAAAGGGCAGGAGTAAATGAATTTTCCTTTTCTGGGTTCCATTGACCAGACTCATATAAATATGCCTGAATATTTGCAATAAGAGTATTTATATTTCCTTGTTCATCTTCATGCACTACCATACCTGCTGGTTTATCAGCAAGAAGTATATTTTCATCTTCATATACAATGTTAAGATTGGGTTTTTTGATTTTTTTATAAGCTTCTTGTTCAGAAGGGGTTTCAAAAAACTCATCATTGATGTATAATTGTACAAGGTCACCTTCATTTAAACGGTAAGCGGGTTCGCTTCTTTTTCCGTTTACCTTGATGCGTTTTAATCTAAAATATTTGTGCATCATTGATGAAGGCAGTAGCGGAACAGCTTTTTCTAAAAATTTGTTTATACGTTGACCGCTGTCGTTTTTGGAAATTATATATTCTTTCAAGGTAAAACCCTCCTGTTTACTCTTTTACAATTATAAACTATAGCAGGAAAAAAGAAAATATGCTTTTTAAACGAAAAAACGTTGACAAATCTCCGCTCGTTGTAGTATACTATCAGATGTACCATGTGAGGTAGGTATGAGAATTGATTTAAAAAAGTTAAACGGTATTTATGGCAGTAAAATCACCTTTGAAAATGAGGTTGATTTATCTTCTGAAGATGTTTTTGGAGAGAAACCTTTCCAAACTCCCGTGAAATATCACGGCGAAATCGTTAATCATCTGGGCGTGCTAAGACTGTCTGGCGATATATCCGCAGTTCTAAATACACACTGTGCACGCTGTTTAAAACCGCTCGAAGAAACAATCTCTGCACATGTTGATGCTGTGCTTTCAAGAGATGAGTCTGATGAAGAAGATGTTTTCCAAATCACTCAAGATAGTGTTGAAGTAGAAGACATTTTGGTTCCAGAGCTGTTACTTCAGGTGCAAATGACCTATCTCTGCAAGGAAGACTGCAAAGGACTTTGTCCTATTTGCGGCACCAATCGCAATACAAATGATTGTAATTGCGAGAGCAGGCAAATTGACCCTCGCTTTGCTGCACTTGCTGCCCTTTTGGGTGATGATAAGTCGGGGTCATGACTAGGTTGCAAATAATAACAACATAGAGGTAGGAGGTGTTACCACATGGCAGTACCTAAGAGAAAAACGTCTAAGGCTAGACGTGATAAGAGACGTAATTCCCACTGGAAGCTTTCACTCCCTGGCATGGTTAAATGTCCAAACTGCGGAGAGTTCAAGCTATCCCACAGAATGTGTAAGGCTTGCGGTCATTACAATGGTCGTGAAATCGTTCACACTGAGGCGTAATTAACTCAAAATGAATTATAGGGGAGGCTTTTTTGGCTTTCCCTATTTTCATATGCAAAAAAATGTAAACTTGCGAAAGGAGTAGCTTTATGGCATCAAAAATAGTTTCAGTCGATAAAGGTTCGCCATGCGATAGAGCAGGTATTGTTTCAGGTGAAACACTTATTTCAATAGATGGTTCTATAATTCGTGATGTACTCGATTTGAAATTTTACAGTTATGATAGCAGATTAACCCTTTGCATAGAAAATTCTGAGGGCAAGAAAAGACAAGTCATTATTCGCAAAGCTGAAGGTGAGCCGCTAGGCCTGAACTTTGAACATTATTTGATGGATAAAATGAAACGCTGCTCTAATCGCTGTGTTTTCTGTTTTATAGACCAGTTGCCAAAGGGTATGAGAGATACTCTTTATGTTAAAGATGATGATGCAAGACTATCATTTTTAATAGGTAACTATATCTCTATGACAAATTTATCTGAGGCAGATGTGGAGAGAATAATTAAAATGCATATCTCACCGATAAATATATCTGTTCAGACAACAAACCCAGAGCTTAGAGTTAAAATGCTTCAAAATCCAAAAGCAGGTGAGGCACTAAAACTGCTTGATAGATTTTCAGAGGCTAGAATAACAATGAACTGTCAACTTGTAGTATGTGAAGGCTTAAATGATGGTAAAGAATTAGAGCGTTCTTTAAACGATTTAAAGGCACTTTATCCAGCGGTTAATAGTATTTCGGTTGTGCCTTTTGGTATGACACGCCACAGAGAGGGGCTATATCCTTTAAAGCCTACATCTAAAGAGGGTGCAGGAAATATTATTGATATTGTGGAAAAGTTCGCTGATAGTTGCCTTGATGAGTTTGGCACTAGATTAGCTTGGTGTGGCGATGAATTATATCTAAAAGCGGGTAGAAAATTACCGAATGCTGATTATTATGAAGATTATACCCAATTTGAAAATGGTATCGGTATGCTTCCGCTATTTTGTGAGGAATTTGAGCTTGCACTTCCAGATTATCATGGCAAAATTGCAAGACCGTTCACTATTGCAACTGGTGCAGCCGCTTATCCAACTATTTCAAAATTAATTGACGAACTCAAAACCGTATGTCATAATTTAAGTAGTCAAGTTATTGAAATTAGAAATGATTTCTTTGGGCATGGAGTTTCAGTTGCAGGTCTTATAACGGGGCAAGATTTGCTCGCACAGCTAAAGGGTAAAGAGCTAGGCGAGCGTGTGCTTATTTCTGCAAATATGCTGCGTGATGGTGGAGATGTATTTTTAGATGATATGACACCACAGCAGCTTAGTGAGCAGTTAGGTGTTCAAATTGTACCAGTTGAAATTGATGGTGCAGACCTACTTGCAAAAATTTTTGAAAATCCCCCTATGTAAAAAGGAGGCAAAACTTATATGTCTAAACCTATTGTTGCGATTGTGGGCAGACCAAATGTGGGCAAGTCGCAACTATTTAACCGATTAGCAGGTAAACGCCTGTCTATTGTTGAAGATACCCCTGGTGTTACTCGTGACCGTCTATATGCAGATAGTGAGTGGCGAGGAAGAAGTTTTTCTATAATTGATACAGGTGGTATTGAACCTAGAAATGATAATGAGATTTTAAAGTTTATGCGTTATCAAGCTGAGGCTGCTATTCATCATGCAGATGTTATTATCTTTATCACCGATTTAAGAACTGGTGTAACTGCATCTGATGAAGAAGTTGCATCTATGCTCCAGCGTTCAGGAAAACCTATTGTTTTAGCTGTAAATAAGTGCGACAAACCAGGTGCACCTGACCCTAATATTTTTGAGTTTTATAATTTGGGTTTAGGTGACCCTTATGGTATTTCTGCACTTCATGGTTATGGCACTGGCGATATGCTTGACGCTGTATATGAGCATTTTCCAGAGGAAAACGAAAATGAGGGCGATGATGATAGAATTAAAATTGCTCTTATAGGTAAGCCTAATGTTGGTAAATCAAGCCTACTAAACAGAGTGCTTGGTGAAGAACGTGTTATCGTTTCTAATATAGCAGGTACAACTCGTGATAGTGTTGATGCTGATATTGAAAATGAATATGGTAAATTTACTTTTATTGATACTGCTGGTATTCGTAAAAAGTCCAAAATTGAAGAAAAAATTGAGAAATTCTCAGTAATGCGTTCACTTATGGCTGTTGAACGTGCAGATGTGTGTGTTATAATGATTGATGCACAAGAAGGCGTAACCGAGCAGGACACAAAGGTAGCAGGTGAAGCACATAACGCAGGTAAAGCTTGTATTATTGTAGTAAATAAATGGGATACTGTTGAAAAAGATGGCAGCACCATGAAAGAATATACTTTAAGAGTGCGTGAAGGTCTAGCTTATATGCCATATGCACCAGTACTATTTATTTCTGCAAAAACAGGTCAGCGTGTAGACAAGCTTTATTCTTTAATCGCTGAAGTTTATGAGCAAAATCACAAGCGTATTCCAACAGGTCAGCTTAACTCTATTTTAGCAGAGGCTACTTCAAGAGTTCAGCCTCCAACAGATAAGGGCCGCAGACTTAAAATTTATTATGTTACTCAAGCGGGTGTTACTCCACCTACATTTATTTTCTTCTGTAATGACGCAAGATTATTCCATTTCTCTTATCAACGTTATCTGGAAAATCAGATACGAGAGGTATTTTCCCTTACTGGTACACCTGTACGCATAGTTGTGCGTCAGCGTGGAGATAAAGAAATGTAAAGGAGTGGAATAATGGGGGTAGCAAATTATTTAATTATCGCCGCAATATCATATTTGTTAGGCTCGCTTAGCTTTGCAATTATAATATGTAAATTAACTCTTGGTCAGGATATTCGCACATATGGCAGCGGAAACGCAGGTCTTACAAATTCATATCGTACAATGGGTGCAAAGAAAACTTTGCTTGTGCTTGTTGGTGATATAGGTAAGGCTGCAATCTCTCTTGCGATTGGCGGAATGCTTGAGGGCACTATGGGAAAGCTTGTAGCAGGTATATTTGTAATTGTTGGTCATGTATTTCCTGTTTATTTCGGTTTTCGTGGCGGCAAAGGTGTACTTGTTGGTGCAACAATGCTTTTATTCCTCGATTGGCGAATTTTTCTTATAGCTTTTGTATTGTTTGTAGTCGCAGTTGCAATTACTAAATGGGTTTCACTTGGCTCTATTATTGGTGCAATTAGTTTCCCTATTTCTATGTGGTGTTTTTACCAAGATACTAAAATAACTATTGTTGCAGCATTTATGTCTCTTGCAGTAATATTTATGCATCGCTCGAATATAGTGAGAATATGCAAGGGTACAGAAAATAAATTTTCGTTTACATCAAAACCACAGATTAAAAAGAAATGAGGTTTAATATATGAAAATCTTTGTTCTTGGCAGTGGTGGCTGGGGTATGGCTCTAGCAATTAACCTGCATAAAAACGGTCATAATGTTACTATGTGGACATTCTTTGAAGAGGAATGTAAACGACTACAAACACAGCGTCAAAATGAAAAATTACTTCCAGGGATTGTTATACCTGATGATATTGAAATTACAACATCTATGGACGCTGCTAAAAATGCAGAACTTGTAGTGCTTGCTGTGCCTAGCTTTGCAGTCGCTACAACAGCGGAAAATTTAGCAAAAGTGTTACCAGAGGGTATTCCTGTTATAAATGTTGGTAAAGGTCTTGATGCAAAACATGATTATTGCCGTTTTTCTGAAACCATTAAAAAGGTGATGAATAATAAAAATCCAGTTGTTGCACTAACTGGCCCAACTCATGCGGAAGAAGTATCAAGAGGTATTCCAACTGCTATTGTTGCGGCATCTGAAAGCCGTAATGCGGCAGAGCTTACACAAGATGTATTTATGAATGATACATTTAGAGTTTATACCTCTCCTGATATTGTTGGTGCAGAGCTGGGTGGTGCATTTAAAAATATTATTGCACTTGGTGCAGGTATTTCTGATGGTTTAGGGCTTGGCGATAACTCTAAGGCTGCATTTATGACCAGAGGTCTTACTGAAATCGCTCGTCTTGGTGTAAAGCTTGGTGCAAGACAGGATACATTTGCAGGTCTATCTGGTGTTGGCGATTTAATTGTTACTTGCTGCTCAATGCATTCAAGAAACCGTCGTGCTGGTATTCTTATCGGTCAAGGTAAAAGTGTAAAGGAAGCTATGGAAGAATTAGGTGCAGTAGTAGAAGGCTATTATGCAACCGAAGCGGGTTATAGGCTTTCTAAAAAAATGGGTGTAGAAATGCCTATTGTAGAAGCTATGTATCATGTGCTTTATAAAGATGGCAATGCAAAAGATGCTATTGGTAAGCTAATGGGCAGAGCTAAAACTCACGAAAGTGAAGAAGTTTGGATTACTAAGTAAGTTTAATGAGGTCTTTATTTAAGACCTCATTTTTTATATTTGTTAAATCTATTTAGATATGCTATACTATAAACTGAAAAATTATATTTTTAATGGTGAGAAAATGAAGTATTCACTTTTTTTTGACAAAATAAAATCTGTCTATGAACTAGCAGGAATAATAGAAAATGAACCTATGTGTAAACATACAACTTTTCAAGTTGGTGGCAATGCGGAAATTTTCGCAAAACCACGAAATATAGGTGCTTTTATGACCGTTTTAGGGGCGGCAAAGGAATGTGATTTACCTCTTACAGTTATTGGTAGAGGTTCAAATTTACTTGTTTCAGATAAAGGTATTAAGGGGTTAGTGCTTTGTACCTGTGGAATGAGTGGTATAAAGGTAGAAGGCAGCCGAATTATTGCAGAAGCAGGTGCAACTATGGCACAGTTTGCAAGAGCAGCTTATAATGCTGGACTTACTGGTGCAGAATTTTCAGCGGGTATTCCAGGAACAGTTGGCGGCGGTGTGTTTATGAATGCAGGTGCTTATGATGGTCAGCTTTCTGACTTAGTTGTTAAGTCTGTTTTTATGGACGCAGAGGGAAATAGCAGAATAATAACAAATGAAGAACATGAATTTGATTATAGAAACAGCATTTTTAAACATCACCCTGATTGGATTATAATTCAAACTGAATTTGTGTTAAAACCAGCTAATAAAGAGGATATCAAAGCTAAAATGGACGATTTCGCCCAAAGACGTAGAGATAAACAGCCGCTTAATTATCCAAGTGCAGGTAGCACTTTTAAACGTCCAGTAGGACATTTTGCAGGTAAACTAATAGAAGATGCAGGTTTAAAAGGAGCTAAAATTGGCGGTGCTATGGTTTCTGAAAAACACGCAGGTTTTGTTATAAATACAGGTAGTGCAACTTGTCAAGATGTAACTGGACTTATAAACCATATTCAGCAGGCGGTAAAAAGTCAATTTAATGTTGAATTGGAATGTGAAGTTCGTATGTTGGGTGATTAATAAAAAGGAGGTATAAAAGTGCATTTTTTAATTGTTTCAGGTATGAGTGGTGCAGGTAAAAGCCGTGCAGTCGCAGCACTTGAGGATTTAGGCTATTATTGTGTGGATAATCTACCAATCGCACTTATTCCTCAGTTTGCAGAGGTTTGTTATGCTGCAACTGAACGTTATGAACGTGTAGCACTTGTAACAGATGTTCGTGCAGGTGTGGATTTTGACCAGCTTTTTGCATCACTAGATAGCATAAAAAATATGGGTTGTGATTGCAGAATTTTGTTTTTAGACACCGATACTAATACACTTATTAGACGTTATAAAGAAACCCGTAGAAAACACCCACTAATGAAACGAAATTTAAGCATGACTGAAGCAATAGAAAAAGAACGTCAGCTTTTAAAATCTATCAGAAGTAATGCAGATTATGTTGTAGATACTACACGTTTTTCTGCAACTGACCTTCGAGAACGTTTAATACAAATATTTTCCCAAAATGAACAAAATAGCTTGATGCAGGTTACAGTTCAATCTTTTGGCTTTAAATATGGCATACCAACAGATGCTGATTTAGTATTTGACGTTAGATTTTTGCCAAATCCATATTATGAAATAAGTTTAAGAGAGCATAACGGTACAGAAGATTGTGTTAGAGATTATGTTTTCCAAGATGGCACAGCAGATGAACTTATGAGCCATCTTAAAGGACTTATGGACTTTTTATTGCCAAAATATATCAAGGAAGGAAAGGCTGCACTTGTTATATGTATAGGCTGTACAGGTGGTAAACATCGTTCGGTTGCAATAACTGAGGCTTTAGCAGACTATATAGGCAAAAAAGGCGGAAATGTAAGTATTGTGCATAGGGATTATCAGCGTGGATAAACAAAATGTTTCTTTTTCGGTAAAAACAAAGGAAGAACTATGCCGAGTGCCAATAAATAAAGATTGCTGTGCATTAGCAGAGCTTTACGGTATATTTCTTTATGCAAACATATTTGATTTAAAACAAATCCGCATAAGAACAGAGCTTGCAAGCGTTGCAAAACGCATTATAATGCTAATAGAAAAAGTTTTCAATGTTCATATACAAATACAAAATATAGGTCAACGTTTATCAATAGAGATAAATGATAATAAATTATTAGAAAAAATTATGACCGAATTTGGATATGACACTAAGCCATATATAAGTTATCCATTAAACCGAAATATGGTCGAACAGGATTGCTGTGCAGCAGCGTTTTTACGTGGAGTTTTTCTGATAAGTGGTTCGGTAGCTTCTCCTGATAAAAAAAGCCATTTAGAAATTAAATGCAGTCATATAGCACTTTGTAGGCAGGTTATAAGCCTTATGCTTGATTTAGGAATAGAACCTAAAATGCTTACAAGACAAAATTCAGGCGTTATTTATCTTAAAGGTACAGCTGCAATAGAGGATTTTTTAACTTGTATGGGTGCGTCTCTTTGTGCAATGGAGATTATGGAGGCAAAAGTTGAAAAAAATCTTAGAAATAATATAAATCGTCAAGTAAACTGTGAAACCTCAAATCTTGTTAAAACAACAGATGCATCAGCTAAACAAATTGCAGCCATTGAAAAGGCTCTTTTAATAGGTGGAATAGAGATTTTTCCGGAAAATTTAAGGGAGACAGTAGATTTAAGAGTTGCAAATCCAGCATCAAGTTTATCTGAACTTGCACTTATGTTTGATAAACCTATGACTAAATCAGGTCTTAGTCATAGACTTAGAAAAATTATGCAGATATCACAACGTCTTGAGCAAAAGGGAAAGGAGTAATAATGAGTTCATTTGCACATCTTCATGTTCATAGTGAGTACAGTCTTTTAGATGGTGCTTGTAGAATAAATGAGCTGATGGACAGAGTTAAGGAGCTTGGTCAATCAGCTGTTGCTATAACAGACCATGGTGTTATGTATGGTGCAATAGATTTTTATCGTGCAGCTAAAGCAAAAGGTATTCACCCTGTTATCGGTTGTGAAGTTTATGTTGCACCTAAATCACGTTTTGATAAAAATTATACAAATGGCGAGTGGCATAGGCATTTAATATTGCTTTGTGAAAATATGCAAGGCTATAAAAATCTTATACATATGGTAAGTTTATCATTTTCTGAAGGTTTTTATATTAAACCTCGTGTTGATATGGAGTTACTTGAAAAATATCATGAGGGTATTATATGCCTTTCCGCTTGTCTTGCAGGTGATATACCAACTAAAATTTCAAATGGTGACTATGACAGAGCAAAAGAAGCTGCATTGGAGTTTGAAAGAATTTTCGGAAAAGGAAATTTCTTTTTAGAAATTCAAGACCATGGTATATCTAAACAAAGAGATGTAAACAGAGCAATTTTTCATATAGCAGAGGAAACAGGTATACCACTTGTTGCTACAAATGATGCACATTATCTTACAAAAGAAGATGCTAAAACTCAAGATGTGCTTATGGCTATTCAAATGGGCAAAACAGTTGATGACCCAACTCGAATGAAATTTGAAACAGATGAGTTTTATATAAAAAGTCGTGAGGAAATGGAGGAGCTTTTCCCAAATCACACAGAGGCTCTTGATAATAGCGTTAAAATTGCTGAACGTTGTCAGGTTGATTTTGAGTTCGGTAAATATCATTTACCTATGTTTGATGTTCCAGATGGATACACAGCAAAAGAGTATTTGCAAAAACTTTGTGATGATGGTTTTAAAAAGCGTTATCCTAATGATGATGGTACTGTTAAAGAGCGTTTACAGTATGAGCTTGATATGATTTCTAAGATGGGCTTTGTAGATTACTTTTTAATTGTATCTGATTTTATAGCTTATGCTAAAAATAATAATATACCAGTAGGCCCTGGACGTGGTTCGGCTGCTGGCTCTATTGTTTCATATTGCCTTGGTATAACCGATTTAGACCCTATTGCATATTCACTTTATTTTGAAAGATTTTTAAATCCAGAACGTGTGTCTATGCCTGATATAGATATAGATTTTTGCTATATTCGCAGACCAGAAGTTATTGAATATGTAACTCAAAAATATGGTAAAGACCATGTCGCTCAAATTGTTACCTTTGGTACAATGGCGGCAAGAGGTGCTATAAGAGATGTGGGCAGAGCACTTAGCATGACATATCAAGAAACTGATGCAGTTGCAAAACAAATTCCGAATGAACTTCATATAACCATTGATAAGGCTTTAAAAATAAATCCAGAGCTAAAAGCAATGTATGATAATAATAAGAATGTGCAAATTCTTATTGATACCGCAAGAAAGCTAGAAGGTATGCCACGTCATGCATCAACCCATGCAGCGGGTGTTGTTATCACAAAAGAACCAGTTGACACTTATGTTCCACTTGCTAGAAATGATGAGCAGATGGTAACACAATTTACTATGGTAACTCTTGAGGAATTAGGTCTTTTAAAAATGGACTTTTTAGGGCTTAGAAACTTAACTGTTATTGCGGAGGCTGAAAAGCTAATCCGCAAACATACACCTGATTTTTCTATAGAAAATGTGTCAACTGATGATAATGAAACCTATGCAATGCTTGCACAAGGCAAAACAATGGGTGTGTTTCAGCTTGAATCAGCGGGTATTACAAATGTTGTTACAGGTTTAAAACCACATTCAATAGAAGATATTACAGCGGTTGTTGCACTTTATCGTCCTGGGCCTATGCAGTCAATACCCCAATATATTGCATGTAAGCATGACCCATCAAGAGTTAAATATAAACACCCTCTATTAGAGCCTATTTTATCAGTAACATATGGCTGTATGGTTTACCAAGAACAAGTAATGCAAGTATTCCAAAGTCTTGCTGGTTATTCACTTGGTAAAGCGGATATGGTTCGTCGTGCTATGAGTAAAAAGAAGTTTAAAGAGCTTGAAAAAGAACGTGTAAATTTTATTCATGGTAATGAAGAACTTGGTATTGATGGTGCGATAAAGCGTGGAGTACCAGAAGATGTAGCTGCATCTATATTTGATGAAATACTTGATTTTGCAAACTATGCATTTAATAAAGCACATGCAGTATGTTATGCGGTTGTATCTTATAGAACAGCTTATTTAAAATGTCATTATCCATGTGAATATATGGCGGCACTTTTAACTTCTGTGCTTGACTCATCAGATAAAATTGCAGAATATATATTGGCGGCTCGTGATATGGGAATAAAGGTTTTACCACCTGATGTAAACCAGTCTGATGATGGCTTTTCTGCTTCTAATGGTAATATTCATTTTGGTTTAGCTGCTATAAAAAATGTTGGCAGAGGTTTTATGAAACAGCTTGTAACCGAGCGAGAACAAAACGGAAAATTTAAGTCTTTTTCTGATTTTATAGATAGAATGTATAATAAAGAGCTTAATAAACGAGCTGTTGAGGGCTTAATTAAAGCGGGTGCATTTGACTCTATGAATGTAAAACGTAGTCAGCTATTAAAGGTTTTTGAAAGCGTTATAGAGTCGGTTACACAAAGTAAAAGAAAAAATATAGAAGGTCAGCTTGATTTATTTGGTATGGGTGAAGAAACCCAAAGCACAGAAATAACTTTACCTAATATACCAGAACTTAAAAAATCAGAAATGCTTTCTATGGAAAAAGAAACCACAGGGCTTTATCTTTCAGGTCACCCTATGGACGAATATAAAGAGCTTGCAGTTTTAGCAAATGCAAGCACAATCCGTCATGTTATAGATGATTTAAAGGGTGAAGTGCAAAATCCATATTTTAAAGATGGTATGCAAGTTAGACTTGCATGTGTTATAACAAAATCACGAAGCAGAAGCACTAAAAATGGTCAGCTTATGGCATATGTAAATGTAGAGGATATGACAGGTGGTTTAGAGCTTGTAGTGTTTCCAAGTGTACTTCAGCAGTCATCAAGCTATATAAAAGAAGATACAGCTGTTTTAATTGAAGGTAGAATTGATGCTAGAGAAGAAGATACACCAAAAATTATAGTATCTAATATATACCCTCTTACCGAGCAGCAAATACAAAGTTTGCAAATAAGTCCAAATACATCACAATTTACAGAAAAACAAGCGGCAAAACAAAGTTCACAAAAATTATATGTAAAGGTTTCCAGTATAAACTCTGATGATGCAAAAGCTGTAAAAGAAATTTTAAAAAATAGCACTAGAGGGGATATTCCAGTATATTTTTATGAGGAAAACACCAAAAAAAAGCTACTTTCATCACGTTCAATGTGGATAAATAAAGATTTCAAAATACTTGAAAAGTTAAGGTTTATTCTTGGACAAGATAGTGTTATAATGAAGTAGAACTGCACATATTGACTACTAAAACACAAATAAAAACTAGGTGGTCAAAAACGGAGGTCAAAGTAAAATGGAAAACAAAACAATTCGACGTATTGGCGTACTAACAAGTGGTGGCGATGCTCCAGGAATGAACGCACTTATTCGTGCGGTTGTTCGTACTGCATCTGCATACGATATTTCTGTTTTAGGTATCCGCAGAGGTTATAGCGGGCTTATGAATGGCGATATTATGGAAATGGCAGCAAGAAGCGTAGACGGTATTATTCGTAAAGGTGGTACTATGCTTTATACTGCTCGTTGCCTTGAAATGCTTACAGAAGAAGGTCTGCAAAAGGCAGCTGATAGCTGTAAGTATTTAGGTATTGATGGTCTTATCTGTTGCGGTGGTGATGGTACTTTTAGAGGTGCTCAGGCTCTTAGCCGTAAAGGTGTGCCTTGTATTGGTGTTCCAGGTACTATTGATAATGATATAAGCTGCTCAGATTATACTATCGGCTTTGATACTGCTTGTAATACTGCAATCGAATGTATAGACAAGCTGCGTGATACCATGCAATCACATGAACGTTGCTCAGTAGTTGAGGTTATGGGACGTCATGCAGGTCATTTAGCTCTAAATGTTGGCTGTGCAGTTGGTGCAACTGCTACACTGCTTCCAGAACGTGAAATTGATTTTGAAACCGATGTAATCGAAAAAATGCGTGTTGGCAGAATTAAGGGCAGAAACCACCATATTATTATTGTTGCAGAGGGTTATGGCTCAGCTCAAGAAGTTGCAGACCGTATTCACGAAAGCACAGGTGTTGACACAAGAGTTACAATCCTTGGTCATATTCAGCGTGGCGGTGCTCCTACATCTCAAGATAGAGTTATGGCTACTCGTATGGGTTATGCTGCTGTTAAGGCTCTAATTGATGGTAAAACAAATAGAGTTATCGCCCTTGAAGATAATCAGATTGTTGATATTGATATTGAAGAAGGTCTATCAAAGAAGAAAGACCTTAACCAGTGTTTATTTGAAGCACAGCAGACAGTTGCAATTTAATTATTATCAGTAAAAGAGGCTGGCACATGCCGGCCTTTTTAATTGAAGGAGGAAGAGAAATGAATAAAACCGTCTGGATAACTGGCGGTTCAAGAGGTATAGGTGCGGCAACTGTTAAAGAATTTGCAAAATGTGGATATAATGTCGCATTTACCTATGAAAAATCAGATGATAAAGCAAATATGCTTTGTGATGAGCTTGCAAACTATCCAGTTATAGCTATTAAAGGTGATATGTCTGATAGATTGCAGGTTGAAAACTCATATAAACAAATAAAAGATAAATTTGGATATATTGACACACTTGTTGTAAATGCAGGTATTGCACAGCAAAAAATGTTTTGTGATATAACAGATGATGATTGGAATAAAATGTTCGCTGTAAATTTAAATAGTGCATTTTATACTATACAAACGGTGCTGCCTGATATGGTGCACAAAAAACAGGGAAGTATTGTCACTGTTTCCTCAGTATGGGGTATAACAGGTGCTTCCTGTGAAAGCCATTATGCGGCAAGCAAAGCGGCACTTATAGGGCTTACAAAGTCGCTTGCATTAGAGCTTGGACTTTCAGGAATTAGAGTAAACAGTGTTGCAGCAGGTGTTATTGATACAGATATGAATAGCATACATGATAAGCAAACATTAACTGAACTTGCAAATGAATCTGCACTGGGAAGAATAGGCAAACCAGAAGAAATTGCAAGGCTTATTCGTTCATTGTGCAGTGAAGATACATCTTTTGTTACAGGTCAAGTAATAGCAGCAACAGGAGGTTTTATTATATGAAAATTTATGTTATAAATGGCAGCGGTGGCACAGGGAAAGATACTGTTTGTGATATAACTGCTAAGTATTATAAAGTTAGAAATATATCTTCTATAACCCCAATAGTAGAAATTGCAAAATTTGCAGGCTGGAACGGTGAAAAAACAAATGAAGCTCGTAGACTTCTTGCAAGACTAAAAGAAGTTTTCACTGAATATAATGATTTATCACTAAATTATTGTGTGCAGCAAGCAAATGAATTTTTAAAGTCTGATGAGCAAATTATGTTCGTACATATAAGAGAACCTAAGGAGATAGAGCGATTTAAAAAGAAAATAGATTGTAATACAATTTTAGTGCGTCGTCAAAGTGTGACAGATGGTAAGATTTACGGAAATTCAGCAGATGACGAAGTAGAAAATTATGATTATGATTATATAATAGATAATAACGGTGATTTAAACGAGCTTGAAAATACAGTTAAAAACTTTTTTGAAAAACAGGTGATTAAATGAGTAAAATTGCATTATTAACCGATTCATGTGCGGATATACCGCAGGATTTAAAGGAAAAATATGACATTTATGTTGTGCCGCTTAAAATTCGTTTTGGTGATGAAGAATATTTAGATGGAGTTACTATAACACCAAATGAAGTTTATGAGCGTCAGAAAACCGAACTGCCAAAAACTTCTCTCCCTGATGGTGCATGGATTGAAGATACATTTGATAAAATTAAAAATAATGGATATGAAAAGGTTGTTGCTGTGCATTTATCGGGTGGTATAAGTGGTACATTTAACCTTGTAAGACTGCTTGCAGCCGATTATGAAGGTTTAGAAATATCAGTATTTGATTCTATAAGTGGTTCAATTGGTATAGGTCTTACTGTGCTACAGCTTGCAAAATATATCGAAAAGGGTTATACTTATGAAAAATTAGTAGAACTTACACCAAAGCTAATACAGAATACAACAGTATTTTTCTGTGTGGATACTCTCGAGTTTTTACAAAAAGGTGGTAGAATAGGTAAAATTTCCGCAATGGCAGGCACACTTTTACAAATAAAACCTATTTTAACCTTTGCTAGTGATGGACAGCTTACAAGTGCGGAAAAGGTTCGTGGCAGAAAATTAGCACTAGAAAAGATGGCACAAAAAATAGAAAAGTTATATTCTGGAAATGGTGCATATAATATAGCAGTAGCAAACGGTGGCTGCATAGAGGAGATGAATAATCTAAAGGATAGAATATTACAGTCGCTTTCTAATCCAAAACTGATATTTGAAAGTGAGATTGATTGTACATTAGCTTCCTATGTAGGTCCAAATTTGTTAGGAATTGGATTGCAAATTTTACCAGAATGAAAATGTTTCTAAAATGATACAAAAATTTTGTCGTTTTGTTACGATTTCAATTTATATATGGTATATAATAATGCAAAACACAGAATTTAATTGTGGGAGGATAAAATCATTATGAAATGGAAAATCGGTGCGGCACTGATGTTAATTGTTTTTTGTTTAGCAATAGTACCAACTGTTGTGAGTGGTGTTAGTGCAGGCGGTTTATCTGATGTTTTTTCATCAGCAAAACAGCTTGTTGTCGAGGTAGGAAACAATAATGCTATGTTATCAGGCGAAAAAGTTTCGCTTGGTGATATACAAAATGCAGTCTATACAGATGAAAACGGAGAAATAATGTTACCGCTTTCTGGTACTGCTGAAGCAATGGGTATGAAGCTAGATTGGGACGGTTCATCAACTAATGCAAAACTAACTAAAGATGATAAAACATTTGATGTTGCTGTTGTTGTACAGCAGGAAAATGCATTTGTGTCTGCTAAGGGATTAGCGGAAGCTATGACATGGACATATAAAGTTTCAGAAAATGGATATTTCGCTGTTTTATCAGATAAGGAAACAAGTGATAAAACAATGTCAAAGCTTTGTGATAAAGCAACTGAGCAAATAGGTATACCAAAGGATATGCTATTAAAAAGCAGCCTTATTTTTAGAGCAGGCTCAGATAAAGTTATTAAAAACGGTGAAGAAGTAACACTACAAGATAGTGAAGGTTTAACTTATGCACCAATAGTAGATGGTGATACTTATTATTTGCCAACAGATGCTCTCGCAGCAGTATTTGGCGATAGTTTATCAATAAAAAATAATGAAAATGTTATTGAAAAAGATGATATAACCTATATTTCTGCAAAAGAAGTTGCTAAAATGATGGATTATACCACTGCAGGTACTGGCGATATATTTATGATGGGTGAACTTTCATATGGCAATGCTGAGACACAAGTGGCTGCACTTACAGCAATGGGCGAGGAATTGCCAGACCAAGCACCGCCTATACCTAAGGCTGATGCATATGTTGCTTTAACATTTGATGATGGACCAACAGGTGGTTCTGAAGGCTTGACTGCAAGACTTCTAAATGGTTTAAAGGAACGTAATGCACATGCAACATTCTTTATGTGTGGTTATAGAATAAAGGACTTCCATACACATATGGATAGATATTTAGCTGAAGGTCATGAGCTTGGTAACCATACAATGGACCACCCAGGACTGTTAACTAAAAAAACTTATGATGTTATTGTTGACCAAATACAGTCAAATAGCGATTTAATTAACTCTTATTGTGGTGAAGGGCCAACAGTATTCCGTCCGGTTGGCGGTGCTATAAATGACGATGTTAAAAAGGCAGCTAAGGCTTGCGGCTTGCCAATTATCAACTGGAGCGTTGATACTGAAGATTGGAAATATCGTGATGCAGAACGAATTAAAAATGTAATCGTTCAAAATACAAAAGATGGCGATATTGTACTTATGCATGACCTTAGAGACTGTACCCTTGAAGGTACATTAGCTGCTATTGATATCTTATCAGAAAAAGGATATGCTTTTGTAACAGTTGAAGAACTTGCAAGAATTAAGGGTGTTGAAATGAAGGCTGGTGAGGTTTACACCAATTTCAGAAATAGCACCGTTCAAAAGCTTTTAACTTCCGAAACATAAAAGTAACCCGTTCACAGATTAGACTGTGAACGGGTTTTTTTAACCTTCAAAATCATCTTGTTCTTCATTTGATTTTTTGCGTTTTTTGGAGCTTTGTTTACCTCTTTTGCGACGAGGCTTGTCATCGTCAGGTTCTTCTGATGCAATAAGTTTTGAGTTTTCTTCTAAAATATCAAGTTCATCAGTATCATAATTTTTGTTATCACACTTTCTTTTGCCTGCTTTTAGCACACAACAATCGGTACAAGCAAAGGTTTTAGGTGCTTCTGTACTGCCTTCAAGTTGAACCTTACATGTGCCACATATAACCTCAGTAGAAATAACCGTTCCTTTGCCCTCTGGAGTTTGAACAATGCTGTCAACACGAGGGGTTATTTTTTGCATTTCATGGTAACCGTCATATTCATATTTTAAACAGCACATAAGTCTACCACAAGTACCAGATATTTTAGTTGGATTTAATGAAAGGTTTTGGTCTTTTGCCATATTTATAGATACAGGCTGAAAATCTTCAAGATAGCTTGCACAACAAAGCTCTCTACCACAAATGCCAAGACCACCTACCATTTTAGCTTCATCACGTACACCTATTTGTCTAAGCTCTATTCTGGTGCGGAAGATAGATGCTAAGTCCTTGACAAGACCTCTAAAATCAACTCTGCCATCAGCAGTAAAATAAAATAAAATCTTATTAAGGTCAAATGTACATTCAACAGATACAAGGTTCATATCAAGTTCATGTTCTGCGATTTTTTTTCGACAAATATCAAAAGCTTCCTTTGCTTGTTGTTCATTACCTCTTGCAACTTCAAGGTCGGTTTTGGTTGCAAGTCTTATAACTTTTTTAATTGGTTTTATAACATTTTCATCGTCAACTTCCTTGTTACCAAAAGCACATTCACCACATTCAATGCCTCTTGCGGTTTCAACTATAACATGGTCACCAGCATGAATATCAAGCCCGTTTGGGTCAAAATGATAAACTTTACCCACTTTTTTAAAGCGGATACCAACTATTGTTGCCAATTTTAAAGTCCTCCTATATCGGATTTACATAAAACATATTTGATAAGCTTCAGCACAAAGCGAGGCACAAACTATATTATTTGCAGCATTGCCTTGCACTCTAAGTCGCAAAGAACCAATAAAATCATATAATTTTATAAGTTTTTCATATGAAACTTTGCTTGCAAGCTCTTTTTGTCCTATTTCAGATAATACATTCCCTGAAAGATTGTTTGCAATAAATATACAGTCATGAAGTGCTGCCTGAATAAGCCCTAAAGCATTTTTAAGTTCAGGTTTTGATAGTTTTTCAAAGCTCATAGCATTTACAAGCATTTTATATTCATCAGCACTTGATAAAGCTTTTATAAAACCGCTTATATTATCAAGAAAAGATAAATCTAAATCATCATTTTTAGGGGCTAAATGATATTTACTGCATCTGGAGCGAATAGTTTCTAAAATACCGCCTGATTGCTCGCTAGTTAAAATAAAAAATGCATATTTTGGCGGTTCTTCAAGCACTTTAAGCAGAGCATTTTGAGCTGGTATATTAAGCTTATGAGCATGACGAATTAACACAACTCGTCTATCAGAATCATTTGGAAGTACATAGATTTTCTTTCTTAAATCCCTTGCAACTGCAACAGATATTTCCCCATCATCATAATCTATGCAATCTAAATCAGGGTGAGAATTATGCTGTAATTTTTGACAAGACTCACATATACCACAAGGCTTATCTGTATTTGAGGTACAAAGTAAGCCAGCAGCTAAAGTTTTAGCAAGTGACCATTTGCTACTACCTTCACTGCCTGTTAAAAGCACTGTTTGCGGAAAACGATGATTAAGTGCAGCTTTAAGGCTTTGTATAACTTCTTTATTGTTTGAAAAGCTGTCAAAGCTAAGCATAAAAATCTCCTTTTAGTTTAAAATTCTGTGCAAATAAGCACTTCACTTACAGTATTATAGCATCGTTTAGTTAAAAATTCAATGTGTTTTGCTGTGATTTCCTCACCTGAGAATACAACAGGTATACCTGGAGGGTAAGGAGTTATAGGACGAGCACATATTTTACCCTCAGCATCTTTTATATTAATAGTTTTATTTTTAGAAAACCATGCTTTTCTTATGGATATGGCTTGTTTTGGCTCAGGTAAATCGGGTATAATATCGGGCAAAATATCATCAGTTAAGCCGGCTGAGCAGGCTAAAAATGCATTTTTTAGCTGCTCAAAATCATATTTTGAGTCAATACCAGTCATTATACATACGATATTTCTATCATCTGCCATTTCACAGACAATATTAAATTCACTATCCAGTTTTTTTAGAATTTGATGACCAGATACACCGGTTTTAGCGGTGCAAATAGTAAGTCTTGTGCTGTCTAAATCAAAATTTTCATTTGAAGTTAAAGCAGTAAAAGCAGTATTATTATTTATAAATTCACGAATATCCTTGACACGTTCAGCACAAAGTTTATAATCATTTGTGTTTTGCAGCCAATCTCTAGCTAAGTCCAAAGAAACCATAATTGGATATGATGGGCTAGAAGTACAAACCATGCTTTCAGTTTGGCGAATAGCTTTACTATCTACTGTATCATTTATAATTAGATAAGCACCTTGACCAAGAGCAGGTAAAGTTTTATGAGCACTCAAAACCGCAACATCTGCACCAAGTTCTATTGGTGATTTTAAATTTATAGCAGGGAAGTGTGCACCATGAGCCGCATCAACAAGCAGTTTTACATTATAGCTATGGCATAAATCAGATAAGGCTTTAATATCTTGTATTATGCCATAATAATTAGGTGATACAATTAGCATAGCTTTAATTTCGGGGTGAGCTTTTAACTGTTTTTCTGTGCTTTCTAAAGATAGTTTACCACCAAAACCATAAGGTTCAAGTATTTCAGGATAAACAAAATAAGGCTTTAAATCAAATAAAGCACAAGCCGCAGTTACACTTTTATGACAATTTCTATCAAGTAAAACCGAACCACCATCAGAGCAGATAGCACCAAGCATAGCATGTATGCCTTCGGTTGAGCCACCAGTTAAAAAGTGACAATCATAAGCTTTATAAAGTTTAGCTGCTAAAAGTTCAGCCTCTCTAATTGCACCATCTTCTTCATATAAATTACCAGTTTGAGGGGTTTCAGTAAAATCATATGGAAAAATGCTGTCAAAAGGTTTAAAATAAGCTTTACCTTTATGTCCAGGCATATGCATTCTAAGAGTATTTTTATCTATAAGCTCAGAAAGTGAATTGTATAATGGGGTATTCATATTTTTATCCTTTCAGGGTTAAATTTCTAATAAGCGGTTTTGTTCCACGCCAAGTAAATGCCCTATCTTTATATTTTTCATTGAATTGTTTTCGGGTTAGATTTTCTATATCTTCAAGGGACAAAGATGTTATTAAGTTTTGATTAAAACTTTGATTTTCTGTAAGAAGTATATTTTTGTTTTGTGGGCAAACAAGTTGACAAGTGTCACAACCCCAGATTAAATTATGTTTTAAAAGTAAATCGCTTTGTTCTTTGGTTAAATCTTTTTTGCTTTGTGTTAAGTCAGAGATACAGTTTTCACAGTTTATTTTACCATTTTTACCTATTGCATGACCTAAACAGTGCTTTTTGCAAAGATTGCAGTGTAAACAGTCTATAATTTTACTGTCTTTGCTAGGTGGTATAATGTGCGTATTATCGGATAAAATAGCGGGCATTTGCTCAAATGGGAGAGATGTTAAAATTGTACCAATAAACACAAAACTTCCATAGGTTTTATCAAAGATTAAACCATTTTCGCCTATTTTTCCTACACCTGCAAGTCTTGCCGCTTGCACTTCATTAAGCGGTGAATTATCCACTAATACAATAGATTTTTCATTTGTTTTCCTTTCGATTTGCTCGGAAATAGGTGTTAAGATATCATAAATAACGGTGTGATAATCTTTTCCCATTGCATAGATTGATAAATTCCCTTTTTGATATCCGTTAAAATATGGGAATAAAGCAACATATACACTGTGAGCATTTTCACAATAATTATAAGCTTTTTCTATTGCTGATTTGCTCATATAATTTTTTAGTGTGTCAAATTCGCATACACCTACGGACGAAATTCCATGCTGTGCGTACAATATATCAAGTATGTTCATCTTGCCCGATATTCTCCTGTAGTTTTTTATTAAATTATACCATAATAAATTTGTGATTTAAACCTTGTTAAAGTGTGAAAGTGGATATATAATTTAAAGTATATTTTATTTATTTTTTGTCAAACTTTTGGCGTTTGGTGAAAAAATTATTGAAAGGTAGGTTACTTGAAAGATGTCAGAAACCAGAATTTACAATTTCTCTGCAGGTCCATCTATGCTCCCATTATCCGTACTGGAGAAGGCAGCCTCAGAAATGCTGAACTATCACGGTTCAGGAATGTCAGTAATGGAGATGAGTCACCGCTCAAAGGTATATGACACGATTATCAAGGAAACCGAAGCTGCTCTTCGTCGTGTTATGAATATCCCTGATAATTATAAGGTGCTGTTTTTACAGGGTGGTGCAACTACTCAGTTTGCTGCAATTCCTATGAACCTTATGAAAACAGGTAAAGCTGATTATGCTGTTACTGGTAACTTTGCAAACAACGCTTATAAAGAAGCTCTAAAATTTGGTGATATACATACAGCTTTCTCATCAAAGGAAACTAATTTTGACAGAGTGCCAACTCAGGCTGAACTTGATATTCGTGAAGATGCAGACTATTTCTATATTTGTGCTAATAATACCATTTATGGTACTGAATATCATTATGACCCTGAAACACCAAAAAATGTGCCACTTGTTGCAGATATGTCATCTAATATTCTGTCAAAGCCTGTTGATGTTTCAAAATATGGCGTTATTTATGCAGGTGCACAGAAAAATATGGGTCCTGCTGGTCTAACAGTTGTTATTGTGCGTGAAGATTTACTTGGAAACTATCCTCAGGATAAATATCCAACCATTTTGGATTGGAAGCTTATGGCTGAAAAGGAGAGCATGTACAATACACCTCCTACATATGCTATTTATATCTTAGGTCTTGTGCTTGAGTGGGTGGAGTCTATTGGCGGACTTGAGGAAATGCAAAAACGTGCAGAGCAAAAGAGCAAACTGCTCTATGATTATCTTGATAATCAGACTTTCTACAAAGCAGTAGCTCAAAAGGAAAGCCGTTCTAATATGAATGTTACATTTAGAACAGGTGATGATGCACTTGATGCAGAATTTGTAAAGGCATCTATTGCAGAGGGTATGTCCAACCTAAAGGGACATCGTTCTGTTGGCGGTATGAGAGCATCTATTTATAATGCTATGCCACTCGAGGGTGTTGAAAAGCTAGTTGCATTTATGAAAAAGTTTGCAGAAGAACATAGCTAATTTTTACTTAGATAAACAAAATTAAGCTGGTGAAGAACATAGAAAGCAGGTTATTAAATGTATAACGTTAAATTATATAATAAAATCAGCCAATGTGGTCTTGATGATTTCGATAAAGATAATTATACTTACGCAGAGGATATGGAAAACTATGATGCAATTTTAGTTCGCTCTGCTAAGTTACATGATGTAGAGTTTCCAAAAAGCTTAAAATGTATTGCTCGTGCGGGTGCAGGCGTAAACAATATTCCACTTGAAAAGTGTGCAGAACAGGGCATAGTTGTATTTAATACCCCTGGTGCAAATGCAAATGCGGTAAAAGAGCTTGTAATTTGTGCTATGCTTATGGCATCTCGTAAGATTGTACAAGGCATTAATTGGACTAAGGGACTAATTGGAACAGAAGATATTGGCCCTGCTGCTGAAAAGGGCAAGGCTAAGTTTGCAGGCCCAGAGCTTGACGGTAAGCGTTTGGGTGTAATTGGTCTTGGTGCAATCGGTGTAAAGGTTGCAAATGCTGCTATTGGTCTAGGTATGGACGTTTGGGGCTATGACCCATTCTTATCTGTTGATGGTGCATTGTCTCTTTCTCGTTCTGTAAAGCATATCACAGATTTAAATCAGATTTTTGCAAACTGTGATTATATAACCGTTCATGTGCCACTGCTTGACGATACAAGAAATATGATTAATGCTGATACTATCGCTACAATGAAAGATGGCGTTAGAATTGTAAATATCGCTCGTGGTGAGTTAGTAGATGAAAATGCAATGGCAGCAGCTCTTGAAAGCGGTAAAGTCGCTTGCTATGTATCCGACTTTGCAAGTGATTTAATGCTAAAACAGGAAAATGCTATTATTATGCCTCATCTGGGTGCATCTACTCCTGAAAGTGAAGATAACTGTGCTAAGATGGCAGTTAAGGAAGTTATGGATTATCTGGAAACAGGTACAATTAGAAATTCTGTAAATTTCCCTAATCTAAAAGTTCCAAGAGAAGCGGGCATTCGTGTATGTATGATACATAAAAATATCCCTAATATGATTGCAGCTATTTCCGCTGTTGTATCTAAAGAGGGTATGAACATTGAAAACATGGGTAACCGTTCTAAGGGCAATTTTGCTTATACAATTATGGATACAGATACAGAAGTAACAGAAGCTATGATTGAGGCTATCAAGTCTATTGATGGCATGATTTCTGTTCGTGTAATTAGATAATTTTAAAGCTCGTCATTTTTTGACGAGCTTTTTCTTATCTTTATGAAGTGATATAACAACAACCTCAGGTTGATTAAAAATGCGAATTGGTTTAAATCCGCCAAGACCTCGGCTTATAATCATTTGAGTGTTATTTTTTATGTGTTTTCCAGAAGTATAGCGAGGAAACAAACCTTGATTAGGTGCAATAAGTCCACCTACAAAAGGTATTCTCACTTGACCACCATGTGCATGACCAGAAACAACAAGGTCAATAGGCTCATTTGAATATATATCTATAAATTCAGGGTGATGTGCCATTAAAATAGTAAATTCATCTGGCAAAGTACCATGCATAACACGAGAAAGCATATTTGTTATATTTTGTGTGCGTTTTTTCTTTTTAGTATGAGGTTTGGTATCATCTTCTATGCCGATAAGATTAATATAAGAATTTTCACGTTCTATACGAGTGCCTGATGTATGAAGAAAATGCACACCAGCATCACAAAGAGCTCTATGCATATTATCTTGTCCTGTTTTACGTATTTTACGTAGTTCATGATTGCCATAAATCGCCCAAACAGGTGCAATTTTGCTTAAAAGCTTTGCTTGCTCAGTGCAGTTTGAAAACTGTCCATGTTTAGCATCTACCCAATCACCAGCTATAAGTATTAAATTTGGGTGTGTTTTTTTAACTCGGCTTAAAAGAGCTTTTTGACCAATTCCGAAATTTTTGCTATGTATATCGCTTAGAAGAACTATTCTATAATCATTAAAGTTTGTTGGTAAATTCTGTGAATAAATATGATATCTAGTTATTTTAACATTTACATTTTGCCAAACAGTAACTGCGGTAAATATACCAGCAGCTATTGCACCGCCTTGTAAAAGCTTGTTTTTTTTCATTTATAACCCTCCGATTATATTCATTAAAATGCCGCTCGGTCTTATGTTTACCGAACGGCTTTAGAGCTTATTCACTTTTGCTAGGAAGATGGTCTTCAATCCAGCGAGATACATCACCAAATACATCTAGGTGATTAAGCTCATTTAAAATTTCGTGTCTACCGTCTTTATAGAATATAACATCAACATCTTTTTGACCAGCAGCACGATACATTCTTGCAACCGTTCTAACACCATCACCATAACTACCCACTGGGTCTTTATCGCCAGCTATAAGCAGTATAGGTATATCATGTGGTGTAGTACGGAAACAACGGACATGATTTGATTTTTGTACGAGTGTAAACAAATCTCTAAAACCTGTTGCAGTGAATACAAAATTACATTTATTATCTGATTGAAATAGCTCGACCGTATTTTTATCACGAGAAAGCCAAGCGAACATAGAATTAGGCTGAGGGATTTTTTTATTAAAATTATTAAAGGCCATTTTAGAAAGAAAAGCTGAACGATAGGTCATACCTTTAGTATGAACAACTGAGTCAGCAAGCCTTATACCAGTTCTAGCAAAAGGCACAGGGCCAACAGTGCCACAAAGTATACAGCCTTGTAGTTCTTTGCCATAGAGAGGTAAATATAATCTTGAAAGCAGAGAACCCATAGAATGACCAAAAAGATAAAAAGGTAAATCAGGATAACGAGTTCTCATTATATCAGTGAGTTTTTTCATATCATCAACAAGACAAGACCAGCCATTTTTAGGAGCAAAAAAACCAAGCTCAGTTTCTCTTGAAACCGAGGCACCATGTCCTAAGTGGTCATTACCACACACAACAAAGCCAAGGCTGCAAAGATATTTAGCAAACACTGTATAACGAGAGAAGTATTCACACATGCCATGTGCAATCTGTATTACACCACGAATTTCAACATCTTCAGGAGTTAGAATATAATATGAAATAGATGAAACATCATTTGAACTTTTGAAGATGTTTTGGGTGCATTTAATATTCATATTATCAGCCCTTATAGTCCAAATTTATACTTTTATCATATCATAAAAATTCTTTTTCGTCTTGCATTATAAAGAAAATTCACAAACGTTTAAAAAATTGAGATACAAAAAATATACCAAAGCTATATAGACTATAAACATAGCATATGATATAATTATTAAAACAATTTAAAGGGGTGAATAAAATGAATGGTTCATTTTATAATTCTAAAACTCAGTCATTAAAAATGTATGCTGCAAAGACATTCGGATTTATGTTTTTAGGCTTGATTTGTACATTTGCGGTTATGATAGGCACTTATAAAACAGGTTTAGTTACAATGTTCCTGTCAATTCCTGCAATGGCTATTTTAGCAGCACTTGAGCTTATAACTGTTTTTTATCTTTCTGCAAGAATTGGAAAGCTATCAGTTTCGGCATCAAAAGTATTATTTTTTATTTATGCTATATTAAATGGTCTTACATTTGCAACGTATTTTCTATATTTTGAAGTATCTGTTTTAGTGCTTGCATTTGGCGTAACTGCACTTTATTTTGGTGTAATGGCGGCTGTTGGATATTTTACATCTGTTGATTTAAGCCGTATACAGCCTATTTTAATAAGCGGGCTTATATTTATGATAGTTTGTAACTTCCTTGGAATGTTCTTTGGCTTTGGTGGTATGGAGCGATTATTCTGCTTTGCTGGAGTTGCAATTTTCTTAGGATTTACAGCATATGATACACAAAAGATTAAGGCTTTATATGAAGCATATAGCCAAGATGAAAATATGTTAAAGCGTGCATCTATTATTTCTGCTTTACAGCTTTATCTTGATTTTGTAAATCTATTCCTTTATATTTTAAGACTGTTTTCAAGAGATTAAAAACAAGTAGGTCAGGCAAAAAAGCCTGACCTATTTTTATGCATTTTTAATTGTTATAATCTCATATGGTAACCATAAATAATGCCCATCTTTTAGTTTTAAATCTATTTTTTCATCATTATAAAGACTTAAAATTAGATTTAACATGGTATCAGCAACACCATAAGCATCATTTTTTACAGTACCATATAATTTACCATTTTTAATTGATTTTATAGCATCATCTATTGCATCAACACCCACAATAAGGGGTACATCAAGTCCAGCATCAATAAAAGCATCAATAGCACCCAAAGCCATATCATCATTATTTGCAAATGCCACTTCAATACTATTATTAAACTGTTTTATCCATTCAGAAGTTTTATTAACTGCTTGGCTTTTACTCCAGTTTGCATTATCACTAGCAAGTTTTTCAACAACTATATCATTATCTGTTAATGTTTTTACAGAGTATTCTGTGCGAAGAAGTGTGTCTTGATGTGAAGGCTCACCTTCAAGCATAACATATTGTATTATATTATCATTATTTTTATCATAGATATTTTTATTATTAAGCCAAGCATCTAAGACTATTTGACCTTGAAGTTTTCCGCCTTCTTCAGCTTTAGAACCAACATAATAGGCTTTTTCCCAACGCTCAATATCTTCAGAAACAGGCTGACGATTAAAGAAAATAACAGGTATATCAGCTTCTTTTGCTTTATCTATAAGCACTGAGGCAGCAGTTCTATCAACTATATTTACACATAAAAAATTACAACCTCTGCGAATAAGTTGGTCTATTTGTTCCATTTGCTTTGTTTGATTGAATTTTCCGTCCATAATGGTTATATTTATTTTTAAATCTTCATTTTCAGTTTGATGAGCTATTTTTTCAAGGTTTTGAATAATACTAGAGATAAATGTATCATCTTGAGTGTATAAAGCGACACCTATTCTAATTGTATTTGCAGATTTATCATTATTATTGTATAAGCTGCAACCGGATAATAAAATAAGCATTTCAAGAAATAACAGGAAATAGAAGTTTTTCATTTTCTGTTTCATACATATCCTCCCAATATATAATTCTAAAAGGTAAAGAATTAAATGTAACCTTTTTATCTCTGGATAATAAAATAGCATTTTGTGCAGCTAAATAACCAGTGGCATAATCACTCCAAGCAGCTATGGCATTTATAGTACCTCGTTCCATACAGCCTGCTATATAAGTGCTAACACCAGTGCCATATAGTTTAAAATCAAGTTTGTTATTTTCCTTGCATTTTGCAGCAAGTTCGGTACAATATGGCTCAAAAGTGATAACTGTAGATGAATTATGCTGTAAAAGCAAAGATGGTAAATTTGTATATATTTGATTATCAGATAATACAAGCCGTTTCACTGGTATATTATATTTTTTGAGAGTTTTTTCAGCAGCATCAATACGTGTTTTTATACCAGTTCTTAAACCAGAGTTATCAATTAAGCAAATAGTATTTCCACGCCATTCATGTCTAGCAGCTTCAGCAAGCTTAGAACCAAGTAATTCACCATCGGGGGATATTGTTAAATCTGTATTTTCCACAGGAGATTCAATGCATACAATAGGACAGATATTTTTTTGGGTTTCAAGCCAATCAGAAAATTTATCTGGATTTACAGGTACAATTATAATAGCATCAGCACCACCATCAATTTCACGTTTTACAAGTTCAATCTGTTCATTATAATCATCGGTTTTAGATAATGTTAAAAATCTAAGCTCTGCATCAAATTCGTTTGAAGCTTGTTCAAGACCTAATCTTGTATTACTCCAAAGAGCATTATCAGCTTCTCTTAAAATCATAGAAAGCTGTATAATTTCTTTATTATTATTTATATGAGGAAGCTGAGGAAGAAGTAAAGAAAATAAAACAGCAGCACCCAAAATAAATAAAATAATAAGCTGTATTAAATTATTTTTCTTCATTCATTTTCCTCCATTTGCTTTGCAAGTTCATCATTTAATGCAGGCAGTCTAATGCGTACACATGTGCCTTCATCTGGCTCACTGAAAATGCTAAGCCCATATTGCTCACCAAAATTTAACTGAATACGTCTATGTACATTTCTCACGCCCATACCTGAGCCGCTAGTTTTAATATCAGGTCTGTTTTCATCTAATAAAGAGTTAGCGATTTCAGGACGCATACCAATGCCGTTATCACTTACATCTATTATTAAATCATCATTATCACGCCAAGCATTTACACGAATAAGTCCATCTTCTTCACAAGCAGCCATACCATGATAAATAGCATTTTCAAGTATAGGCTGAATAATAAGCTTTAATGTATAAATATTTTCTGTATCTGGTTGGACTATGATTTCAGTAGTGAATTTATTTTTAAAGCGTATTTGC
The DNA here is from genome assembly GCA_017886875.1 of Butyricicoccus sp. Classification (GTDB taxonomy): domain Bacteria; phylum Bacillota; class Clostridia; order Oscillospirales; family Butyricicoccaceae; genus Butyricicoccus_B. The sequence goes on from JAGHIZ010000069.1 coordinate 219,306, forward strand.
TGAATTGTCATATAATGTTTAGCATGTTCCAATTCGTCTTTGAGTGGGATTATTCGCTTGCCACGGCTAAGAGATATTCTAAAAAATCTTGCAAGAGATGTAACCATTTGTATAGACTCTTCATATCGACCAGCTTCAGTCATCCAAATTATAGAATCAAGAGTGTTATAAAGAAAATGTGGGTTTATTTGAGATTGTAATATTTCAAGCTCACTGCGGCGTTTTTGTCTTTCTTGCTCTATAATATCGTCCATAAGATGGTGCATAGTAGATACCATAGACCGTATAGAATGACTTAATCTTTGCACTTCATAACAGCCTGTTTCTTCTATTTGTAAATCATCTGTACCAATTCTTAAATTGTTTATTGAATGTTCAAGCCTTCTAATAGGGTCAGAAATATAAGCAGAAATTCTAAAGTTTACAAATGCAAGTAAGAAAATGGAAAATAAAATAAGCGACAAACCAAAAAATAAAATTTGAGGTGAGCCAGAGCTAAAAGTTTTATTTGGTACAACACCAACTAACTTCCAACCAGTATAACCAACTGTTTTAACTGAAACAAGTCGGCTATCGCCTAAAAAGTTTTCCTTATAAGTGCCATCGGCATATGTAGAGGCTTGGATATTGTTTTCCTCTTGTAAGCCTGCATATATTAACTGTTGTTTTGGGTGATAAATAATTTCACCATTGCCATCTATAAGATAGATATAACCACCATTTGCAAGTTCAACATTTTGACACACCTGTTCAATACCTGAGAAATTCATATCAACAAGCAATACACCGCTTTTTGTTACACCACCATATGTTAATTGGACATATCTACTAAACAGTTTATGTATTTTTGCCTCCTTTTAGAGTTTAACTACGTTTTCCTGCACGGTATTTAGATGGAGTTAATCCATAATGTTTTTTAAAGACATAACTAAAATAATTCGGGTCAGTATAGCCTATTTTTTCCGCTATTAAATAGGTTTTCTCATCTGTTTGGGTTAACATATTAGCCGCCATTTCCATACGAAGTTCAGTTACATAAGCAATAAAGCTTTTACCAGTTTCACGTTTAAAAAGCGTAGAAAAATAGGTTGAAGACAAATGCAAATAATCACATAATGTATCAACACTTATATCACTTTCAGTAAAATGACAAGAAATAAAATCTTTAGCTTTATTTATTGTTTTACTGGCTGAATCAAAACGTTTTTGACCGACAAGCTCTTGTAAATTAGTGCAATGAGAGCAAAGCCAAGAGCTTAAATCATCAAGTGAATTAAAATCTGAGATGGAAACAAAATTAGTAAAGCTAGTTGAAAAATCTTCTTCAACATCAACTGAACGGGCAAGCCTTACTAAAGCAGTGATAATTTCAAGAAAAAATAAGTGACATTGAGCTAGTGTAAACCTTGTTTCTCTCACTCTTTTCATAAGTGCATCAATAAATAAATGAATATCTTGCTCAGTGCCGAATTTTATGGCGTTTTCAAGTGCTTGCATATCCTGTTCATCAAAAGAAAGTCTAGCTGTTTGTTTTGGTTCGATATCACCTATATAAAGTACCTCAGTATCACCAATTAAAAGTTGATTATCAAGAGCATTTTTATCCTCTTTAGTGGAAAATTTGAGATTTTCGGCTGTATATGCTCTGCCTATGCCTGCACAGATATTTATTCCTAAATAACAGGAAACCAAATAACAAAGACGTTGCATTTCTTGTATAAGCGGGTAGATATGCTCAGTTTGCACAAGTAAAGTGACCATATCATTATAAAGAAGTGTGCGAACAGAAGAAACATCAAGCTGAAAATGTTGTTCAATAAAGCCTCTAACAGATAATAAAACAAGTTCATCATAAGAAAGTGATTTTTGGGCATTTATGCGGATTAAAACAACAGTCCATTTTTGCTTGGATATTTCATTATCAAAACGTAATGCACGTTCATTTATTTCATCACTTGGTATATGACCATCAAGCAAGCGTGTATAAAAAAGTTCACGAAGTACAGGTAAACTTTCTTCATATTGATGGCGTAAAGCTTCCATATCACGTTTTTCAAGCCGTTCAGTGTCTAATTTTTCACGAAGTCTTGTTAAAACGTCACCTAGCTCATTTGCATTAATAGGTTTCATTATATATTCAAAAACACCACTGCTTACAGCCCTTCTTGCATATTCAAAATCATCAAAACCAGAAAACACAATCATTTTTGCAGTTGGAAGTGATTGTTTTAATTTTCTGCAAAGCTCTAAACCGTCCATAAATGGCATTTTTATATCTGTAAGTAAAACATCAGGTCTTAACTGCTCACAAAGTTCAAGAGCTTCTGCACCATTTTCAGCTTCACCTATAAGCTTAAGGTCTAGTTCTTCCCAATTTATTTTTCGGCTTATACCAGCTCTAATTTGTTCCTCATCATCGGCGATAATTACACTATATAATTCCATAAAATCGCCTCCTTAACACTATAAGTATACTACATTTAATAAAATAAAAAAATAGTGTCCGTCTGTCAAAAGGACGGACGGACACCAAAATAAAGTAGGTAAGAATTATTTTTTAACCAGATATTTACGCATATCAAGTGCACAAGCAAACAGGATAATACCACCCTTAATTGCATATTGTAGGTTTTGATCCATGCCGATAAGAGGTAGAGCTACAAAGATAAGACGTAACATTATAACACCGATAATAATACCACTGATTTTACCAATACCACCTACGAAAGATACACCGCCGATTACACAAGCAGCGATAGCATCAAGTTCATAGTTAACACCAGTGTTAGCAGTGTTAGATGCAACACGAGCAGATTCTACAAAACCAGCCCAGCCGTACATAGCACCTGCAAGAGCAAATACAGCAATAGTTGTCATAAATACATTTACGCCGGAAACTCTAGCAGCTTCTTCATTTGCACCAAGTGCAAACATATTCTTGCCAAATGTTGTCTTATTCCAAATAAACCACATTAAAACAGAAAGTAAAATTGCATATAAAACATAGTTAGGAATATTGATTGTACCGCCAGAGAAGCTAAGAATTGGAGGATTACCAACGATAAAATCACGGTAGCCTTGGTCAAGGTTGGAAATAGCCATACCGTTGTTATTACCCATCTGAACATATAATAGAAAGAATTTTAATAAACACAAAAAACCCCCTGACAATAGCTTGATTACTATTGTCAAGGGGGTTAAAATATTAGTATATATTACTTGAAGTATCTCTTTAGTAGACCTTCGAAAGCCTTACCATGACGAGCCTCATCACGAGCCATTTCATGAACAGTGTCATGGATAGCATCAAGATTAGCAGCCTTTGCACGCTTAGCAAGGTCAGTCTTACCAGCAGTAGCACCGTTTTCAGCTTCAACACGCATTTCAAGGTTCTTCTTAGTAGAAGCAGTTACAACCTCGCCAAGAAGTTCAGCGAACTTAGCAGCATGTTCAGCTTCTTCCCAAGCAGCCTTTTCCCAGTATAGACCGATTTCAGGATAGCCCTCACGATGAGCTACACGAGCCATAGCTAAGTACATACCAACTTCAGTGCACTCGCCTTCAAAGTTAGCACGAAGGTCAGCCTTGATATCTTCTGGAACATCAGAAGCAACACCCACAACGTGCTCAGCAGCCCAAACCTTCTCATCACCCTGAGCGATAAACTTATCAGCACCTACATGGCATACTGGGCACTCAGCTGGAGCAGCATCGCCTTCATGAACATAACCACAAACAGAACATACGAACTTCATAATAATTTCCTCCTTGATTTTAAAAAGTGAGCAATAAGCTCAAATAAAGCTAAATTATGATACGAACCTATCTAATGTAATGCTATACAATTCATCTCTTAATTGCTGGTTGATAGATGCAAATACTTCTCTAAAATTGCATTGCTTTTTTTGCACAGCCACACGAGTGCAGTCAAATTCAGCAGTTAAGCAGTGATTTATAGCGATTGGACCATCAATAGCTTCGATTATCTCGCCAAAGCTGATATCAGCAGGGGAACGGTTAAGCATATAACCGCCAGAAACACCTTTAAAGGATTTAACTATATCTGCTTTAATCATCTTTCGCAAGATTTTTAGAGCGAAACGAAGCGTAACGCCGGTGAATTCAGAAATCTGCTTGGCACTTATTTTATCTTTACTGCAAGCAAGACAGTGAGCTACACGAATTGCGTAATCGGCTTCATGAGTAATTCTCACCGGAAACTTACCTCCTTTCGTTTGCAAACTTAGTATACATTCAAAAAGGCAATTTGTCAATAGTTATCATTCTCATTTGTAAGAAAATATTTTTATCAAAAAAACAAAAATAATTGTTGACATAGGTCATATAGTCGTGTATAATACATATTGTTGCTGAAACAAAGCACTTAAATAAGTGATAAATGCGAGTGTGCTGGAACTGGTAGACAGGCACGTTTGAGGGGCGTGTGTCACACGACGTACGGGTTCAAGTCCCGTCACTCGCACCAACCACCCACCAATTTAATATTTGCAGATGTGGCGGAATGGCAGACGCGCTAGCTTCAGGTGCTAGTGTTCGCAAGGACGTGAGGGTTCAAGTCCCTCCATCTGCACCAATTAAGCTCGGACTTTTAAAAATCCGAGCTTTTTTGTTGTCTCCTTGCAGGGAAGTTATAAAATTGGATTTACTTTGTTTAGTGAGTATGATAATACTGCTGTTGAACGTGGATATGAACGTTTATATAAATATATTATTCTATCTATGGCTTTTGTGCAGTTGTATTGTGTGCTATGTAGCAATAATAATAAATATTCTGATTTATTATACTTGCATACTACATCAGATTTTCTCAAATGATTTTTAAGTAAAGAGTCTAACTGTTTATTGCAATTATATAAACTACGCTCAGACAATGCATTGCCATACATATCTTTAATGGATAACAATGCTATATGAGCTATATTATTACTTCTTGCTATACTGCAAGCAACAAATCTATGAATTGCTTGAAATGTATCGTAGCTACAAAAAAAGCAACCATCTACATCTTTGATTTTTATATTAGAAAAAATATCATCTGGACAAACACTGTTATTATCTTTTTTATTTGTTACAGAGTGAAAAATATTTACGCTTTCGGTTGAAGGCTTAGTACCAAGTGAAGTTTCAAATAGCCTTTCCATATTATAATATATAGATGTTACATCATAAGCTGAGTTTGTATGAACTATATTTTTCATAAGATGTTGATAGAAAAATTCATTGTATAAATCAAGATTACAGCCTTTTTTGCAAATTTTACATACGTCATCATATCTATATTGATTTTCTAAAAGTAAAATCGTCTGTTTTGAAATGCGTACATATAAGTTATGAAAAAAACTTGAAATAGATAGAAATTTAAAATCACCATTTATTCTGGATAAAAATTTACCATTATAAATTTCTATGGCTTGCAGAAAAAAAGACAATCTAGCAGTTGAATTTTGGGTGTTAAAACCAAGATTACAAAGTTTTTCAAATTCATCAATATCTAATTTAATAGGAATATCATTATTCCATATAAAATTTCCTTTATTTAGTGATATAAGTTCTTTTGATAGTGTTAAATCTAAAGTTGCAAGAAACTTACGTAATCTATGAAGAATAGCTTTTAATGAATTATTTGCATCTAAAAATTTTTTTTCATTATTCCATAATAAATTTATAACTTCCTCTTTGGAAACAGCTCTATTTCTATAATAAATTAAATATGCAAGTAAAATCCAAACTTTTTTACAACGATTATCACAATCTGAAATCTTTTTATTATTATATTCTATTGAAAATTCGCCAAACATTTTTATATTTAAGGTACTAAAAGCCATCTTTATATACTCCAATTTTTATATAATTCAAATATAAAATAACATATTTTTATAAATAATTCAAATCTAATAAAAATTAAAATACAAGTCTGGTTATTTTTAATAAAAGAAATACATAAATTTTTATATATTTATAACCTGAAATATAACCTAAATATGTTAAAATATTACTACAAATTAGATATTAAGAAAGGTTGTGTTAATATGAAACAAATTAAAAAAATAATCATTAGTTCTATGTTTTTATGCTTTTATATTATATCGCAACCATATGCTTTAGCTTTTAACCAAAATATATCAGCTAAGTTGCAAAATGTTGAGCCATGGGTATGGTTGGTTTATGGTATTATAATAGGCTCATTTGTATGGATATTTTTTCTTAAACATAAAAGTAAATAAAAATCCCTTCTTAAAACTAAGAAGGGATTAAAATTTTTAGAAAAATGTGAGTAAGTCTGTAAGCCGGGTTCTGTATTTGGCGGTCATCTATCTGGGACGCATGTCGCCATACGCCTCAAGCCGTCAGTCGAAACGGACGGGCAGCCCATAGTTTCAGTTGACGTTGCTGCGGATAGAGTTTACAGACCTCCCATGTTACCATGGGACGTGGTGAGCTCTTACCTCGCCTTTCCACCCTTACCAGAAAAATCTGGCGGTATATCTCTGTTGCACTATTCCTAGGGTCACCCCCGGCAGACGTTATCTGCTATCCTTGCCCTGTGCAGCCCGGACTTTCCTCATATTAGTCTAAGCTAATACGCGATCGCCTGAAATACTCACAAAAACCATTATATCAATATCTAAAACTTTAGTCAATTATCAGTTAATATAAACTTGCTTGCTATTTTAATGCAAAACGTGTACAATATATAATGCAAGAAATTGGACAGGAGGCTGATTATATGTCAGCATTAACAGATTATTTGCAGCGTATTAGTGGAAAACGTATAGCCGTTATTGGTGCAGGCGTTAGCAACACTCCGCTTATTATTTTGCTGCGTAATGCAGGTTTACCTGTAACAGTACATGATAAAAAAACTGCTGATGAGCTTGGTAAACGTTATCGTGAACTTGCTTCTTTAGGTGTATCTTTTGTTTTAGGTGAAGATTATCTTGATTATTTAAGTGAAGATATAGTTTTTAGAACTCCAGGACTTCACCCAGAACACCCAGCTTTAAAAGAAGTTCGTGCTAGAGGTGGTGTTGTTACAAGTGAAATGGAATTGTTTTTTGAGGTTTGCCCATGTCAAATTATAGGCATAACAGGCTCTGATGGAAAAACAACAACTACTACTTTAGTATATGAATTTTTAAAACATGCAGGTCATGTATGTCATTTAGGTGGTAATATAGGTAAGCCACTTCTGCCAGAAGTAGAGCAAATGAAACAAAATGATATTGCTGTTGTTGAATTATCCAGCTTTCAGCTTATGGGTATGAAACATAGCCCTCATATTTCAGCTATTACCAATCTTACACCTAATCATCTTGATTATCATGCTGATTTTGATGAATATGTGCAGGCTAAAACAGCTATTTATACAAATCAAAATGAAAATGATATATTAGTTTTAAATATTGATGATGAGGTTACTAATACATTAAAACTCAATGAAAAGAGCAAAGTTTTATTATGCTCTAAAAAAATAAAACCAGAAAATGGTGTTTATTTACAGGATAATTGTATTTATATAGCTGAAAATGGCGTTTCCAGACCGCTTATGATGGCTGATAAAATCCGTATTCCAGGTGCACATAATGTATATAATGTTATGATGGCAGCAGCAATAGTTCAAGGACTTTGCAAAGATGAAGATATAGTTTATGTTGCAGAAAATTTCGGTGGGGTAGAACATAGAATAGAGTTTGTTCGTGAAGTAAATGGTGTTAAATATTATAATGACTCTATTGCCTCTAGTCCTACAAGAACAATAGCAGGTTTATGTTCATTTAATCAAAAGTTAATTTTAATAGCGGGCGGATATGATAAACATATACCTTATGATGTTTTAGGTGAACCTATTTGTGAGCACGTTTCAAAGCTTATTGTAACAGGTGCAACTGCAAATAAAATCAAGGAATGTGTTAAAAATGCTAAAAACACTGAAAAACCTGAAATTTTTGATGCAGATAACCTTGCACATGCGGTAAAAAAAGCAAGTGAAATTGCAAAAAGTGGCGATATAATTATTATGAGCCCTGCAAGTGCTTCATTTGATTGCTTTAAAAACTTTATGGAGCGTGGAGAGGTATTTAAAAATTTAGTTATGATGCTTTAAAAATATAAAACACGCAGAGCTCTTTTTTAGAATTCTGCGTGTATTTTTTTATTTATTTGGGGTTTGTACAGTTGTGTTTGCTGTTCCAGCACTGTTATTTTGATTAGTGTTTGAGTCAAGTGCATCTTGTGCACCATCAATAACATCATCAACAGCATTTTGTGTACCGTCAACAACATCATCAACAGCATTTTTACCTTTATCAAGCATATCTTCACCAGTTGTCATATTATCTTGCGGTTCAATAACACTGCCATTTGCCCCCGGTTGAGCTGTATCATTTGTAGTGTCAGAGCCACAGCCAAATAGTGCAATGCTTAAAAAACATACTGGAATTAGTAATGAAAATAAACGTTTCATAGTGAAAAAACCTCCTTTGTTTTTTCATAGTATGCACATAATAAAAATTATTTATACAAACAAAATGTAAGCCGATTGACATAATAATATATGATATATTATAATTAAAACTTAGTTAATAAGTAAATACATATGAGGGGGTGCAGTTAAATTATGGCAATAACAAGTGCAAGAGAAAATGCATATCAGCTTTTAAGAACACGTATTCTACATTTAGACTTAATTCCAGGAACAGCATTAAATGAAAAAGAACTTGCAGATGAGCTTGGAATAAGTCGTACACCAGTAAGAGAAGCTATAATTATGCTAAGTTTAGCAAATTTAGTTGTTGTAAAACCTCAAAGTGGTACATTTGTTTCTAAAATAGATACTGAGCAAGTGGAAATGGAGCAGTTTTTAAGATTTGCTTGGGAAAAAGAAATACTTCATAATGTAGCAGATATTTTAAATGAAAATCATAGAATAAGATATGATGAAAATTTACAGCTTTATAGATTTTATTTAAAATCCCAAAACCCAAATAGGGGAGATAAACTTTTAGAGCTTGATAATGAATTCCATAGAATACCTTTTGATATTTTAGGTAAACAGGGTTATTTTGGTTTTATTCAATCCAAACTTCAACATATAGAACGTCTTAGAATTTTAAGCCTAAAAGTATTTTCTGATGAAAATATTCCATCTGACCATGAAAATATTGTAAATGCATTGTTTGACAAAAAGCTTGATTTAATGGATAAATATCTTGATGAACATATGAACAGATATAAAGGACATTTAAAAACTGTATACGAAGTATTTCCAGATTATTTTGATGATAAATATTCGCTTTAAAGCAGAGACTAAATTTAGTCTCTGCTTTTTTACTATCAAAATGCACATAAAATTTTATTAAATATGTGAAAGTTTACAGTTGCAACTGAAATGTTAATATATTAAAATATCAGTTATAGAGAACAGCTCAACAGTGAGCACGAAAATTTAAAGGAGGTTTCCTTATGCCAATGCAAATGGGTTTTCGCTGGTATGGCGAAGGTAATGATAGCATCTCCTTGTCTGATATTAAGCAAATTCCAGGCGTAACAAGCATCGTTTGGGCTTTGCACCACAAACAGCCAGGCGAGGTTTGGGAGAAAGAAGAAATCGCAGAGGTTAAAAAACAACTTGATGAGTACGGTTTTAATATGGACGTTGTAGAGTCTGTAAACGTTCATGATGATATCAAGGTTGGTCTGCCCACAAGAGATAAATATATTGAAAACTATATCCAGACTATTAGAAATTTAAAAGAGTTTGGTGTAAAAGTTATTTGTTATAACTTTATGCCAATTTTCGACTGGACTAGAACAGACCTGTTCCACCCAGTAGGTGATGGCTCTACTGCTCTTTACTATGAAAAGTCTAAAATCCATGATGACCCTAAGGAAATGGCTGACTATATCCTTAATAATCTGCATGGTATGACTTTCCCAGGTTGGGAGCCAGAACGTATGGCTCGTCTTGATGAGCTATTTGAGCTTTACAGACCTGTAACTAAAGAGAAACTATGGGAAAATCTAAAGTATTTCCTTGAGGCTATTATGCCTGTTTGTCATGAATGTGATATAAAAATGGCTATCCATCAGGACGACCCACCATGGGATATCTTTGGTTTACCTAGACTGCTGGTTGATGAAGCTGCTATTGACCGTTTCTTAAAGATGGTTGATGACCCATATAACTGTTTAACCCTTTGCTCTGGTAGCTTAGGTGCAAATCCTGATAATAATGTTGCTGATATTGTTCGCAAGCATTGCGACCGTATCGCTTTTGCTCATATCAGAAATGTAAAGCATTTTGAAAATGGCGATTTCTCTGAGGCTTCTCACAGAGATTGTGATGGTGATACTGGTATCATTGATATTGTTAAGGCTTATCATGATTGTGGTTATGAGGGTTATATACGTCCTGACCATGGTCGCCATCTGTGGGGCGAAAAGTGTCGTCCAGGTTATGGCTTATATGATAGAGCACTAGGTATTATGTATATCTGGGGCATTTGGGATATGTTAGATAAGCTTGATAAGTGATTTATAAAGGTGGTTTAATATGAAACTTACTGATATTCAAAATAGCAATTTTGATAAAGCACAGTGGGAAGAAAAAGGCTATACTCTGCCAAAATTCGACATTGAGGCAGTAAAACAAAAAACTCATGATGAGCCAACTTGGGTTCACTTTGGTGCTGGTAATATTTTTAGAGCTTTTCCAGCTGCTATGCTGCAAAAGGTGCTTGATAATGGAGAATATGACAGAGGCGTAATTGTTGCTGAAGGCTTTGATTATGAAATCATTGATAAAGCTTATGCTCCATACAACAATATGAGCCTATTAGTATTATTAAAATCTGATGGTTCTATTGAAAAGCGTGTTGTTGCATCTGTTACAGAAAGCCTAAAGGCTGACAAGCAGTTTGAAGCTGATTGGAATAGACTTGCTGAGATTTTTGTAAATCCTTCCCTTGAAATGATTAGCTTTACAATCACAGAAAAGGGCTACTCTGTTGTTGAGGCTGATTTAGAGCGTGGATTAGAGCCTCAATTTATTATGGGTAAGGTTACCGCTTTAATGCTAAAGCGTTTTGAAGCTGGTGCTTATCCTGTAACCATTCAAAGCATGGATAACTGCTCTCACAATGGCGATAAGCTGAAAAATGCTGTTATGGCTTATGCTAATGCTTGGGTTAAGGCTGGCATTGCTCCACAAAGCTTTGTTGATTATCTAAATGATAATTCCAAGGTTTCTTATCCATGGAGTATGATTGATAAAATCACCCCACGTCCTGACAAGCTAGTTCAAGATATGCTTGCAAAGGACGGTTTCGAGGATAACTATACTATTATCACAGAACGTAACACTTATACAGCTCCTTTTGTAAATGCAGAGGAAACCGAATATCTTGTTATGGAAGATGATTATACTAATGGTCGTCCACCACTAGATAAAGCGGGTGCAATCTATGCACAGCGTGAAACCGTTGATAAGGTTGAAAAGATGAAAGTTTGTACTTGTCTTAACCCACTTCATACCGCTATGTCTATCTATGGCTGTATGTTAGGTTACACTCTTATCTCTGATGAAATGAAGGACGAGGATATTAAGGGACTTATCACTAAGATGGGTTATATTGAAGCTATGCCTGTTGTAGTTGACCCAGTTGTATTAAAGCCAGCTGATTTTATTGATGCTGTATTAACTCGCCGTCTGCCTAACCCATTTATGCCAGACGCTCCTCA
>JAGHIZ010000070.1 GCA_017886875.1 Butyricicoccus sp.
CCTTTTGTTGTTTGTTGCAGTTGCCAGACCGCAACATCATTATATCAACAAAAGGAGTTTTTTTATATACTTATCGCTAAAGCTTTTTCTGAACCACCGGCATAGCCGGTGGTTTTCTAAACACAATGAAAAAGCAGCCTTACACTTTAAGTGTAAAGCTGCTATACAACAATGTTTATTTGATTTTAACACATATAATTATATAGAACTATTATATAGTTTTTATGTACATTTATTTTTCAGATAAATCCATATAAATCAAACCTATGTATTATATATATTTATTTTTACTTTTGATGGTTTATTTTCATCATATATAACTTTAATATGCGAACCCACACTGGGAACAGGATACCCTGCACCTATAAATTTTCTTTTTATATACTCATTTCCATCAACATTATAACTTATTTTTATAATATGTGGATATATTGCACTATCTGAACTATTCTTTCTAATTGGTTTTGTGTTGATTTTTATCCATTTCTGTTTTGAAACAGATATAACTTTTGCTGTTGTTTCTTTTTCCATATAAGTACCTCCAGAGGTTATTATATCAATAATAAATTCCTGCACTTATTATCTTGTCTGAATTTTTATTTTATGTAAGCTGTGCTGTCAGTAAAATCATAGTATCATTTTTATCTTTTAAACAGACAAATAGTTCGTTTGTTTCACTGTCATTGCAAAAATTGACACCCAAATCTGTCATCTTTTCGATGTCCAAATTATTTTTTTTCAGAGTATTTAAAATTTTATCTTTTTCATCAAATGATTGTACATCATATAAACACCATGTTGACATAAAAAAGATATACTTTAAAAATTCTTCTGTATTATCTGCTATTTTTGTAAAAGTTATAAGATCATCATTTGTAGAAATATACACTGGGGGGTCTTGCGCTCCATTTTCTAAATCTTTACGCAAATATCCTGCATTCCAAACACCTTGATTTTCACATGCAATCAAAATATAATCATCTGTTATGATATTCCAATTTTCCTTAGGCAATTGACATAAGCGATAAATATCATTTTCTTCACACATTTTCTTTGCTTCTTCATCACTAACGCCTTCAAGGTCTTCAATATAACTATCAATGTCTTCCAACAAATATTCATATGTGCTTTCAATCTCACTTGGCTCACAAAGTTTATCTTGAATATTATTGATGGGATGTCGTCCGTATTGCATCATATATTGTTTATAAAATTCCGGAAATACTACACCAAGTTTTTCTTCTGACTGTTGAATTTCCTCTGCTGAAAATCCTGAAAAATCTTCTTTAAATTCTGGCTCTTCACCTCTTTGCAAACATTGCAAGATTTCTAATACTGTTAAATCATATTTTTTGCTCATTTTTCCACACACCTTTTAAGAAAAATTTTATATTACTTAATAACTTCAATACAGTAAAATATTGGACGATTTTTATATTTTTTATCCCAGTTTTCTGCATCATTTATTTTTTTAATATCATCAGTAGTCAATTCATCAATACTAATAGTTTTTTTATTTATATATGGTCTATCATCATATTCCCAGTAATCAGTCAGCCACACATTCCATAATTCTACACAGTCAGTCTGTTGTAACACGTTTTTTATATAATCTATAATTTGTTTTGCTCTACCATCAGTATATTTATGTAATTCAATATATACACCATATTTTTTATCACAATATATATCTACATCATCAAACGTGATAAGAAAATAGTTATCATCTGCACCACCATCATCAATAATACCAGAGTTCAAATCAATATTAAACGGATAATCTCTTGATGGTTTCACTTCGGGTAATTGGCAATCTGCTGCAATAAAAATACAAGCACTCATAGCATATCTCCTAATACTGACTTTTTGCTTGGGTTTTAATTTAGCATTATTATATCACAAAAGGTAATTCATTTCATCATAAAACATTTATAAAAAGCAGACTTACACTTTAAGTGCAAGTCTACTTCATGTAATATATCCATTTAATTTTTAGATAATGACTTTATTTTATAACACTTTATAGAAAAAGCTAAAGTAGAAATTAAAACGAGCATACAAACATGAAAAATTACATTTATAATAGTAAAATTATAAACGTTTGATATTTCTCCTAGCTCTAAAATATATCTAAATATAAGTCCAAGTGATACCAATACTATATTAACAAGTACAATAAAAACAATAGATTTCTTTGAGAAAATAATTACTTCTAATTCTCCTATTTCAATACATGATATGAAAAACATAGCAATTATTAAAATATGCATTGTTATTCCAAGATCTACTTTATTTTTAGTATTAAAATTAACAATAGGGAAAAAACCTCCACTAACAAGGAATACAATACAAAAAATAACAACAGCAAATACAACTTTTTTACTTTTGCTCGTTTTTTCGATATTATTCATTCCTAACACCACCAATGTCTATCAAGTATGATTTAAAACCATCATATAAATTTCTAGAGGTTTTATATGTAGAAGATTATTCTTTTAGGTAAAATATGACTTATCAATCTTCCTTCATAAATGAAAATATAATTCCTACAATTCCAGAAATCAATCCTACCCATAAGGTAATAGATTTAAAAACGCTCCCAACAATAGGTACCCATGGGTTTATCATTGTAAACATCATTAACAAAACACCAAATAAAATAAAGCTAATACCTTGTAACTGTTTTTTCATTATAAGTCCTCCATAAGTTATAATCTGGCATCATTATATCATAAAAAACGTTTATAAAAAAGCAGCCTTACACTTTAAGTGCAAAGCTGCTATATAAAACCATATTTTGTTTATTAAACTGAAATCTAGTAACAAGTTATATCATCAATTATATTTAGGTCGTAATCAAATATAGCTTGATAAGTCATACAGTAATCACCATTTTCATCACATATTGTGATTTTTCCAGAAATAGTGTCCAACGGAGGTTCAAATTTAAAGTTTTTATTAAATGATACCATTGTATTTTCAAAACGATATGTTTTCATTACAATATTTATGTCTGCACCAAGTTCTTCAATAAACTGTTCGGGTTCTTCTTTATACCAATTTTCTAAACATTGATATAAACTTTCTCTTGTTAATACAAATATATTACTTTCCTCAATAAACTTACTGAAAGTATCTTTGTCCATAGGAAAAATCATTTTACACCTCAAAATAATTAGTATACATTAGCTGATATATAAAAATATCATTTAGATTAGTTAGTTTTCTTATAAGCACACCAGAAACAATATCCCAATCCAGAAAGCATAACAATCATTGATATGATAAAAGGAATTAACATATCAGTTCCAAGTAAAGAACCTAAAAGACCATCAATACCATTATAAATACATGGATTGAGTGCTGAATAAATAAAAGTAAAAACAGAGAAAATCAAACCTATCATCGTTACCAATACACCACAAATCATTTTTTTATCCATATAAAGCCTCCGTTCAATATAATTTTTATCATTATATCACGTTCATCTAGCCTTGTTATAAAGAATTTGTAAATCTTATGAATGACAGTCAGTCAGTAGGCTGCTATATCTTATAATATAATCTATTCATCATTATTACAATACTTTGAGCAATCATAGTACATGATGACATACTAGAGCCTATAATACATTCCGTACTAGGCTGCCATCAGCCAAAATATAATATCTATCTTGAATTTGAAACTCTTTTCTCATAACAAATCTCCATTTTATTGTAAAACCCATCTCTGTCCATCAGGCATTTCAATTAAAACGCCTTGGTTAACTTCTATTATTTCTCCACTTGGATATTTGCGAATGACAACTTCTTCTCGATAATCAGTGTCTTCAAACCATCTACTGAAATACAGTTTATCTCCATCTCTACTGTAAAAAGTTTCTCTATTTCCAATAAAAAACTCTGCTTTTTCAGGCCAAATAATCTGAAAAAAATTCTCAAATCCTTGTCTTATTACCATAAGTGGAGAATTTGCAAACATCAGATTATAACAGTCTTTTATTTCAGTAAGAGCAATTTCTGCTCGCAAAGTTGTTTCATCTTTTGTATGGTCATGCTGAAAAATACGAATTACAGCCATTGGAAAATCCACCATCAAAATTTGAAGATTGCCATTATCATATGTTGGTGCACCAAAATACTGACCTTCTTTCGCTATAATTGGCTCTATAACTTGACCATCTGGATGGTGAATAAATACCAAACGATTGTTTTTAATTGGATTGTTATGCTTATATAATTCTTCGGCTTCATACAAATCGCCACTGGCATAGTCACAACACCAATACCAACCATTACTGCCTTCAATCTCTGTGAAATTAAATACACCATTTGTTTTAATAATTCTCATGCTCATTTCTGTCAGCCTTTCTGTTAAAACACAACACTTTTCCATGATTCAGTCAAGCTTTAGTTCTATCTTGTTCTATAAAATATACTGAATCTGAATTCGTGTCAACTGATTTTTCAGTAATTCTTCTCCAAACTTTGCATGATTAAACAGTTCCTCAGCTGTTTTAAACTTCTGTTGTTCCTCTGTCTGTTGGCAATATAAATACCATTCTTCCTCTTGAGTCCGACTGATAAAATAATCCTGATTGTTATAACCAAATTCTATCTCCCGTCCAGTCTGCAAAGCATCTTGCAAGGTTGCTTCCATATAGCGTTGATGCCACTCATTCCAAAATGCAAGATAACCATTTCGTTCAAATTCATCATCAGGAATTTTCTTTGGCTGGCATGAACGATAATAACCTTCTACTTTTTCTACAAACTGAAGCACCTGATATCTGTATGAATAAAAATCGACCCACTGGCTCTCTCCAGATGGCAAAGTAAGCCGAACGCCATCGCCCTCATGCTCAGTTGACCAATCCAAGCCATCATCGCAACCTGAAATTGCTACCTCAGACAAATCCTGATTGGCAATCAAGAAATGACCGCAACACGGAACCATCTGAATATCGTATTCTGACATAATTTTATCATTTGTCAAAGTTTTTAGTAAATAAAGTGCCGTGGCACTAACAGTTCCATCATACTCCATCACAGTTTTACCAATCTGCACCGTAACATGACCGTGAAGGCATAGATCTTCGGGATCATCTTCCGGTCCGCAAATCCATGTAAATCTATCCACATCAATTATAAAAGTATCAGTCAATAGAGGCATGAAACATTCTCCTATCGTTAATATCAAAAATTAAAAACAATATCACCTATTGTTTTTGGTTTCAAATAATTGATTTGTTCCAGTTCAGCTTTACCAAGCTGACTAACAAAACCATGCCAGTTCTGACAATGTAAACACATGAACATTTTGCCCTGTCAAACAAAAAGGACTCTCAGTAAATTCAATTCTAGCAACATCTAAGTTTTTCGCAAACGCTATATATGGATAATAAGCGTTTTCTAAAAGAAATCCCTCATCAGTCCTTATTTCAGCAGAATAAAAATTCTTACCCACAAGTTCAATATCAAACGAAGTAACCACACAATGATAGCGAGCAGCGATAGAATAACAAAATTCCCGAAATACTTTTTTCTCTTGTTCTTGTATATAGGGGGCATTCAAATCTCTAAAGCCAGTAATTCCATTTGGAAGCATTTTTGTTCCCCCTTAATTTTAGATAGTTTACATTTGCATTAATTTTATCATAAATATATAAACAAATCTATTGAATTTTTCTAAGAAAGCAAGAAATCATTTTCTAACAATATAGTTTATCTATAAATACAAAAGAGGACAACAACAGTTAATAATTGTTATCCTCTAAAGTGTTTAATATTATAATTTATTTATTTGTAATTTAACACATACAAACAAATATTTTTAAGTTTTAATTTGTGCCATCAATTCTTTAAACTCGGCACAATCACCGATAAATGAATATTTCTCATTTGTAGACAAGTCCATACAAAAACTGTCTACAATCTTGCTTGAAAAAGAAGTAGAACCACTGGTATTGTTTAAATTACGATACAGTTGATAGTCTTGCGAATGCCATTCTTTTTTCATAGCAGGCAGCATTTTTTTGAGAATAGTCATACATTTAGCTCTATCTTTATTTTCTAAATAAATCTGTAAATGTGCATTGTAACGTAT
Organism: Butyricicoccus sp.; assembly: GCA_017886875.1. Taxonomy (GTDB): domain Bacteria; phylum Bacillota; class Clostridia; order Oscillospirales; family Butyricicoccaceae; genus Butyricicoccus_B. Next base: position 6,106 of record JAGHIZ010000070.1, read on the forward strand.
CCACTCTGGAAAACAAAATTTATGAGTAATGTTTTCATATAAATCAGCAAAATACTCTGCATCTTGATTATTATTTTCAATCAAAGACTTTTCAATCATATTTATTAACGCTGTCTGTATGTCTGTTACACCTTTTAAAACACGATGTTCCCATATTTTTTCAGCGTCATCGTATTTTCCCTGACACCTAAAAAGGATTGCAAGCTGTTCTTCTTTATTTATTTTTGAAAATGGTAAAGTATTGATTAGTTCTTCTGCTTTTAGATAATCACCATTATTTCGTGCATAAGAAATCAGCATACTAATTGCACTATCTCTTATCTCCTGTACATCGCTTTCAGCCAATCGTTTATAAAATGTTTCAAACACTTTTTGATATTTCTCATGATTAGATACACTATAAAGCATTAGTGCTCCTTCCAAATAAATAATAGTGGTATACATTAGCATATCACAAGTTGGGTATTCGTGTATTTTGTTAAGACCTTCTTGAAAAGCAGCTTCATAATTTTTCTCAACAATAATTTTATCAAGTTCATCAACAAAGTTCTTAATCTCTATATCTGATAAATCCTCATTAAAAGACATCAGTGTATTCAAGTCGGTTTTCAGTAATCTTGCTAAAGCAGGTAAAAGTGTAATATCTGGATATGTGATGCCTTTCTCCCATTTATTAACCGCTGGAGTAGAAACACCTAGAAATTCTGCAATTTGTTCTTGAGTTAATGACAATTCTTTTCTTTTTTCTCTAATAATTTGATTGATTTTCATGCTTACCATCTCCTTTCTATATTTATAATATCAAAATAGATTGCAAACAACAATTGAGCAGTTGTTAATATAATAATTAAAAAAGTTAACTTAAAATTAAAATACAAAAGAGGACAACAACATTTGTTATCCTCTAAAATGATAATAAAATATTTTATTTTGCTTTGCTGAGTTTGCTATTTACTCATTAAATAGGGCTAAACTTTGCCTTAAAAGCAAGATGATTTCATTCTTTTCTCCATATTAATAAAACTCCAATAATTGAAATAATAAATACAATCGGTGCTACTCTAACAAATAGCCATTCAAATGAATGAAATACCACTCCGAGAACAACGGTTTCAGGGTTGCTATAATCCCATCCTAAGTAAGAACTTCCTAATAAAAATAAGATTATAAAAATTGCTACTATGAGTACACACAATGAGATAAGCAACCAATGAATAATTTTTCTTGTTGTGGTTTTCCTGTGTGCTAGTTGCAAATTTATCACCTCCAATTTTTCAGAAATAGCTTTTAAGTTATCAACCTCTGTTTCAACAATAGTTTCTCCCAACAATGTGCTTACAGGCGTTTCTAGCACTCCCGATATGGCAATCAACATAGCAGAATCTGGAACCGACAGACCTTGTTCCCATTTCGAAATTGTCTTACGACATTTAGCTTAACAGCAAGTTCTTGTTGAGAAAGTCCTTTTGATTTCCTGATTGCTTTAATATTTTCGCTCAGCATTGGGAATAGCCTCCTTTATTGTGGTTGTTACCATTATTTTAGGCTAAACTGCCCGTTGCCACAAGCAACGCATTTTAACATTTTAAGAAAATAGTAAACTTCTCTTCATATTACGCAATAATTGATTGTTGTCTATCTAATTCGGAAAATCATTCGTTTGTATCTACTTCATACACATCATAGATTTCATTAGGCTTTGTTTTTAGATGAGTGGATAAATACTTTTCAATATTAAAAGCATTTTTTTCATTAGCATCAGCTGTAAATTTAAAATTAGGGTGTTTTGTAATATCATACTTATCTGATAAAAACGGTCTAA
>JAGHIZ010000071.1 GCA_017886875.1 Butyricicoccus sp.
ATAGAATTCCAAAGTTACTTGTTAAGGATAGAAAGTTTGCAAAAATCAGCATGGAAGCTAAATTTCTTTATGGCATTTTATTGGATAGAATGAACCTATCTGCAAAGAATGGTTGGCTTGATGAAAAAGGTCGAGTATATATTATTTTCCCTGTAAATGAGATTATGGAATCACTTGATTGTGGCAAGCAAAAAGCAGTTAAATTGTTAGACGAGCTTGAGAAAAAAGGCAATCTTATAGAGCGTGTGCGTCAGGGTTTGGGCAAGCCTAATTTAATCTATGTTAAGAATTTTTTTACCCCTGAGTCAAACTTCAAGAATTTCGAAAATCAAACTTCAGAAGGGTTGAAAATCGAACCCGCAGAAGTTCCAAAATCAAACCCTAATAATATTAATCAGAATAATACTGAAAATAGTAATACTAATCTTTCTTTTCCTTCCGGTGAAAACGAAAACGAACCCGAAAGCGAAACGAGCTTACAAAGCGAATATAGCTATGACTCTAATTCAGAAGATGAGTCAGTCTATGAGGAAAATAGAAAGCATAGTGAATACCGTTCATATTTTTGGGATTGGTTAGAATTTGACAAGCTGATAGAAAAATACGATATGCAAGAAGATTTGCTTTATGAGATTTTAGAAATCATGGTAGACGTTGTTTGCTGTAAACGAAAAACAATCAGAGTTTCAGGCGATGATAAACCGCTAGACGTTGTACGCAGTCAGTTTATGAAAATAAATCGTGAGCATATTGAGTTTATTATGCATTGCATGAAAGAAAACACATCAAAGATTAAAAATATGAAACAATATTTGCTTGCGACGATTTACAACGCACCACTTACAATAGGAAATTATTATTCTTCACTAGCTCAATATCACATGTCAACGGGTCAGTTTTAAGGGAGGTGAAGTAAAATGCAAAGAAAAGGCGGAAATTTAACGCTTGCCAGCTATGAGGATATTTTTTCAACCGAAGAAAGCCGAGCAGATGCAAAACTGGAAAAAGTTCAGGAGATATCACTTTCAGAACTGTACCCATTCAAAGGACACCCGTTCAAAGTGCTAGATGACGAGGCTATGCAAAAAACAGTCGAAAGTATAGAACAGTTTGGCGTTCTTACACCAGCAATAGCACGACCAAGGGTAGAAGGCGGTTATGAGCTTATAGCAGGTCATCGCAGACATCATGCCTCACAGCTTGCAGGAAAGGAAACAATGCCTGTAATCATAAGAGATTTAGACGATGATGCTGCAGTAATTTTGATGGTTGACTCAAATTTACAACGAGAAACACTACTGCCATCAGAAAAAGCCTTTGCCTATAAAATGAAACTTGATGCAATAAAACATCAAGGTCAAAGAACTGACTTAACTTCCCGACAAGTTGTCGGGAAGTTGGAAATGGCAGATGTAGTAGGGGAAGAATCAGGAGATAGTGGCAGACAAGTTCAACGCTATATCCGTTTAACAGAGCTAATTCCAGAGCTTTTAGACATGGTGGATAACAAGAAAATTGCATTTAATCCAGCAGTTGAGCTTTCATATCTCACAAAAGATGAGCAAACTAATTTTCTTGAGGCAATGGAGTATGCACAAGCCACACCATCACTTTCACAAGCTCAAAGGCTAAAAAAGTTTAGTCAGGAGGGCAGATGTAGCTTTGATGTTATGTGTGCCATACTGTCAGAAAAGAAAAAGGACGAGCAATATAAAATTGTTTTAAGAAAAGAAGATATCGAGGGCGTATTTCCAAGCTCATTCACACCTCAGCAAATGCAAGAAACGGTAATAAGGCTTTTAAAACATTGGAAATTAAATCGAGATAGAGATGCTAGGTAAACGAGGTTTTGAAATATGAAAGAATATGATGTTAAAATTCAAGAAATATGGGAAAGAATTATCACTGTAAGGGCAACGTCACCACAGCAAGCAGAACAGGCAGTGTCATATATGTGGTCTGTTGGTGAATTTGTGCTTGATGTAGATAATTTTGTAGGTGTTAGTTTTGAAGTGAAAGAAAAGTACCAAGCAACATCAAAATAACATATCAGACAATAAAGCGGTTTTATTCGCTTTTTGAGATAGATAAATCAAATTGAAAGGGGGTAGATGCCAATTAAAACACAAAAAACATAATAGACAGATGTTTTCCGCAGAATATTCTACGGTTTTTAATGTCTAAATTTAAAAACGGAGGTTTATTTGATATGAAAATCAACAAGAAACGAATAACAGCAGTGCTTATGACATTTGCTATGCTTTCTTCAAGTATTCCAGCAGCTTATGCAGGTCAGCAAAATTCCTATCATGACCCAGCAGATAATTGGCTCGAGTCTGCAAACCGAACGGAAGAACTTGATGTAAACTCAACAGTAACAAAAGAAACTCTTCATTGCTATTCATGTGGAGAAACTAAGCTCTTTACTGTTATGAGAACACCAGAATACACCAGAGATGGTCAAACCGCACTCAGCCGAAATATAAAATATTCAGATGGAACAATGATTGGTGGTGAAACTAAAGGTTCAATTTTGGACGGCACACCAAACAAAGATGCAACATACACCGGATACCATTGGACAAAGTCAGTTTGTGATACTTGTGCCACAATAAATGGCAATATGCCAACAAATGACTATGGTTTTAACAAAAATGTGTATTGGCTGTACGATTGTGCCGAAGATTTTATGCAGGAACTTGAGCAAACAGTAAGTTATGCATATGCTGATGACACATATCACACCAAAACTACAAAAGGCGGCTCATATTGTGGCTTTTGTTATGGCACACACTATGACAACCATTCAGAGCTTGAACGTCACACGCTAGAGTCACAAGTAACCCCACAGCCAGCAAATGGACGTTTTGCAGATGGTGAACATTGCACACTTTGCGATTATGATAAAAGCCAGTATGTAGCTGCCAAAAGTGTTGTTGCAGATTATTATGGCATTGTAGATAGAAAACCACATACAGTTACTGTTACAGATTTATCTGAAGCAGGTGTTACAACTCAAATCAAATATGGTAATTCAGCAGACTCATGCACATTGACTTCTGCACCAAATTACACCGAAGAAGGTCAATATGCGGTATATTATGAGATTACTTACACATACAAAGATGTAAGTATGACTGAAAACGGTGTTGCCTATGTTTGGCTAAGAGATGAAAGTGAATGTGGCTGCACAAATCCAGATTGCGACTGCAATGACCCAGATTGTGATGGTAACTGTTGTCCAGATGACACTGAAACAGGCTGCAAAGGTGACCATAAATATATCTTAGCTGAAAATGTGCCTGCAACTTGCATGACTTTAGGTTATGATAGATATGTTTGTACTGAATGCGGCAGAGTTGAAAAGAGAAACTATGTCGAGTCACTAGGTC
>JAGHIZ010000072.1 GCA_017886875.1 Butyricicoccus sp.
AGGACAATAAAGATGAAGATACTATAGTGAATAGGATTTCCGAAAAATATAAAATCAGTACAGAAGAAGCTAAAGAATACTATAATAATTATGAGAAATCACAAGACCAATAAGACATTAAAAAACTAGCTCTGTTATGAAGTGGCTCCAAAAAGTTAGACAAGATTTAAAATTAAAAATAGTTTAAGCTGTATAAATGGCTTGTTGTCTGTGAATAGCAGGTGGCAAGCCATTTAACTCTGCTTTAATCCGTTTGTGATTTTAGTAATGAAGATAATCAATTAGTTCATATTTAAAATCTTCTATAGATTTAAATTTTTGTAGATACAAAAGTTGACTTTTAAGCAGACCAAAGAAATTTTCAATTACAGTATTATCTAAGCAGTTTTCTTTTCGGCTCATACATTGTTGAATACCTTTGTTTTTGAGCATACGTTAGTATATTTTATGTTAGTACTGCCAACTTTGGTCAGTATGAAGAATAAGATTTGTTTCATATGGTATTTTATGAAACTTTTTCGGCTAAGGCTCACCATTATGATAATGTTGTTATGGAATGGTTCTTCAAATATCTTAAAAAGAAGAGTTAAATCGTCGTTCTTTCTCATCTATTGACCAACTCAAACTTAGTTTAGTCAAATACATTGATGATTTTTACAATCCTATTAGACCTCATTCTCATAACAATGGTCTTTCCCCCAACCAGATGGAATCTCTATTCTTTAGTTAATTTTATTTGTCAACTTTATTAACTATAATACAGTCTAACAAATGGGTTGCAATTCAAAGAAAGGTTGCATTCTTATGGGACTCATTTAAGTGATGATATAATGCAGAAGATAGACAAAGTGATGATAAAAAGTTTAGGCATAAAAGCATATTAAGTTAAAGGGGCAATGGTTTATTCATTGCCCTTTTTATCTTTTGCAATAAAATTTAAATTTGCATAAAAATATACAATGCATAAATTGTTTTTATTTGGAATAAATGATAAAATAATGTTGTAGCTTTTAAGTAGCTTATTATAGCAATAATGGGAAGTCATAGATAATTTTTAAATTTACAGTTTTAACTATAATTTAATGGAGGTAAATACATGCTAAAACAAAGCGATTTATCATTTCAGAAAATAAAAGCTAATATTAGCAATGCTGGGAATCTATTTTATCAATACAGAGCTTGTAAAAGAGACGCTAGTACTATATATGATATTGAGAATATTCGGCATGGACAGGTATATGCACGTACTCCGTTACAAATGAATGATCCTTTTGATTCGGTGATTGGTTTTTCAGCTGATAAAATCTATGATGAATGTATTGATTTGATATTTGAGAAAGTCAACTTATCATTAGATGAAAATGTCAAATTAATTCTAAAAAATATTCTGAAATATAGAATTACTGGAAAGACTATTGAATTTATTGGAGCTCTTAACAAACTCAAAAAGTATATTTTTACGCAGAGCACAATTAAACATGTTTCACCAGCTAATTTAGCTCAATTTGTTACTAGCAATTTAGACAAGCTATACAAGAAATGCCCACACGATATTAAAAATTATTTTGACAAACAATTATTTCTTGTATTTTCAATTATTATCAAGGACTATAAAGGTATAGAGATTGAAGAAAAAACAATTGCTGACATACTGAATATGGAAGATGTATTGAATCTGCTAGAAAAAGAAGTTGAGGAAATTAGAGATCAGAAATATATACCATTTATCAAAGATTTTCTGTCTAAATTAACTGTGGTTTGCTTTAGTGCAAGTGGTTGGGATAATCAACTCATGTGGGCTCATTATGCAAACTCATATTCAGGTATCTGTGTAGAATATGATTTTAAAAAAATGAATCATTTTATAGGATTTATGTATCCTGTTGAATATTTAAAAGAGAGACCGACTGTTACCCTTAAGGATCTTGGAATTGATAAACTTGAAACGGATGAAAACGGAAAGTTGATAGTTTCAGAAACAGATATGAGTGCTGTTTTCTCGTATTTACTTGCTCGAATGTTGGAAATATGAAGCTGAATGGCGAATAATTAATCAGAGCGAACAACCATATACACCCATGTTCATAAATGTACCCTATATAAAGTCTATTACTATGGGGCTGAATTTAGATGATATGTGTAAACAACTACTTTGGGATGTTTGTCAGGAAACTGGAATTGACTGTTATCAATTAGTGATTAATCCAAATGATTATCAACTTAGACGAGAAAAATTAACTGAAGAATCAATGGCTTTTGATGAATCTAAAGAAATTGCATATATTAATCTTCTTGTTGAACATATCTTATCAGCCAGTAAAAAATTATCGGATAATTCAAGAATCTTTATCGAATCCGTTGAAAAAAATTCGTTTGAAATAAACGCTATGATTAATGTATTGACATCTGCATTGGATTTCCTAAGCGATGCATATTTTTTAAAAGCTTCATTTAATCGCTATTGCAAGAATATGAGTGTACAAGAAAACGAAATTATTGATAATCAGGAAATCACATCAGCAATTTTTTCAATAAATGATTTTGTTTCTATTGCTCAATGTGGATCTGAATCTATAGAAACAGGTCTTATAAATTTACTCATGACACGTAAAATTTCAAAAGCCGATTACAATACAGCAAAAAAATTACTGGCAAATATACTTGAATTGGTAGATAAACACCTTGAATTAAAATGGTTTGATAATGAGCAACTGATAATTGCTTCAAAAAACAACTAATTTACTAATTGCAATCTTAACTTGAACTGTATCAATGCATAGAGTATTTCTTTAAGCTGAATAAATCCTTCATATTATCCCCAAATTATAATATAGATCTTCAAAAAAAAATCTATTGATATTGTTCTTAAATATGAGTTTAAAACTTCAGAATTGGATAATTTACATTAGCTAATAAATTATAATACTCCACAATATGTAATTCATAATTTTATAGAAACTATTCCTGAAACTTTATCAACAGACAATACATACAATGTAGCTAGTAGTTACATTTACAGATTGCGATGTAATATCGCTCAATTAAGATATCAACAAGATGATATCTTAGATGTTAATTGGGAAAAATGTATAGCGGCTTTGATTGATATTCTATACTCCATTTATCAAAAAATAGACAGAGATATTGTTCTTATATTTGATAGCAAAAATTCATGGAGTGTAATCTCATATACATAACTAATATATGAGTTTGAATATTTTTCTTAAAATAATTACTTTATTGATAGAAATTACTTAGCTTTACTATTCAGTTCTTTAGTTTTAACTTTAAACAAAAATATTTTTAATGCATTATATTTTAGAAATGTTTGAAACTCATGTACATGATAATTTTGATACACAATAGGGTCATGAATTCCTTAATATTTTTTTAGACTCTGTAGAATCGTTAAAATATATTTTATTTAATATAAAAAATGTAAAAAAGTAAAATATTAATCTATTCTATTTTTGTATAAATAATAGCTATCTTTTACTTTTTATTAAGTCCGTTTTTTTATAAGTTTCAATATTAAAATAAAAATATAAAGGTAATTGGTGAAATTCGTTATGAAATATGACAAAAAGTTTCAAGAAGAAAATAATACATCAGAATTTAATTGGTTATGGAAGTTTATTACAAAAAGAAATGTTAATTCAATTTTAAAATTAAGTCTATCACTTGATGAAACATTAGATATTCTACCAGATAATATTAGTAAATTAACTAATCTACATAGCCTAAACCTTAACATGTCAAATGTGAAGGTTTTACCTGAAAGCATAGGAGAACTTCGTTTTCTTAGAAAATTAGAATTAAAAAAAACATTAATATCAACTTTGCCTTCATCAATTGGTAATTTAGAAAAACTAAACATACTTGATTTAAATAATTCTATGATAAAAGATTTACCAGAAACTATAGTAAATCTAAAAAATCTAACTTATTTAGATTTGAGTTATTCACAAATAACAGAATTACCACAAAATATAGGCGATTTAATTAATTTAAAGTTTTTAGACCTAAGGGGGACGAAAATATCTGTATTACCTGAAAGTATAGGTGCGTTAACTGAACTTACTTTTCTAGGAATAACAAATACAAATATTAATGAATTACCTTATAGTATAGTGAATTTAAAACATCTTTCACGTTTAGACTTAGGTCATATGAATATATCAAAACTACCAGAAAATGTAGGAGAATTATATAATCTTAAAAGTTTGAATTTAAGTTTCACAAAAATACAATCATTGCCTAATAGTATTATGAATTTAAAAAAACTTGAGTTTCTTTCATTACATAGTACGCCAATAAGCTTATTACCAGATGTTATTTATGAATTGCCAATAAAAATATTAATTCTTACTAACTTAAAATTAGAAACAATTTCATCAAAAATTTTAGATTTAAACTTACCTTTCCTTGATAAATATAGTTGGCATATCACACATGGTATTTATTTAGAAGATACAGAAATAGCAGAATTTGATGTTAAAGTTTTTTCTTATCCTAGAGAAGAAATAAAAACTTTTTTCGTGGAATTGGAAAAAAATCGAATATTTTTGAATGAAGCACGAACAATTTTTGTTGGTAATGGAAGTGTTGGAAAAAGCACAATTATAAACCAAATGATTACTAATAAATATGCTGACAAGTTACCTGAAACCAGAGGAATACAATTGAAAACTTTAAATTTAAAAGGTGATTTTACAATAAGATTCTGGGACTTTGGAGGACAAGCCATTATGCATTCAATGCATAGATTCTTTCTCAGTCAACGTTGTTTGTATGTTTTAGTATTAGATGGGCGAAAGGACGAAAATCCTGAAGATTGGTTGGATTTAATATCTCAATATGGATACGGTTGCCCAGTTTTAATTGTGATGAACAAGACAGATGAATCACCAAATGCAGATATTGATATGAGAAAAGTAAGACGTGATTATATAAAAAAATTTCGTTGGCTTGACTATTGTAGAATCTCTTGCAAATATGGTAAGGGATTTAATGAATTCAAAGATTTATTTTTTTTAGGACTAGAAACATTAGAATTAAGTAAAAAGACTTTTCCTAAATCATGGAACAATATACGAAATAAACTTTTATCAATGCCAGGAAATTACATAAATGAAGCACAATACAAGAAATATTGCTGTGACAATGGTATATTAAACGAATATGCTCAAAATGTTTTACTTAGTTGGATGAATGACCTAGGAATTTGTTTTAGCTATCAAGGAAACTCTGGAATAATTGAGGATACTAAAGTTCTTCGTCCTGAATGGGTAATTAATGGTGTTTATAAAATACTTATGGCTCCAGAATCTGAAAATTGTCATGGCTTTTTGTCAAACGACATTATTAGGCAAATACTGGAGCGTGAAAATGATGTTAATGACAGATACCATAACATTGAAAGAGATTTTGTAGTGGAAATGATGAGAAAATTCAAATTAAGTTATACGATTGGTTCGAGTGAATTTATACCTATGCTTGCTCAAATTTCAGAACCTGAACTTCCAGATTTAAATAATCCTATTCGTTTTGAATTAGCATTTAATCATTGTTTGTCTGAGTCAGTACTTCACCAATTTATAGTAGAGATGAAAGCTGACGTGCAAGAACATTTAACTTGGCGTTATGGAACATTTTTACATAGTATAGATAATTCTAATGGAGTAGTACGCTTTTATAAAAATAGACATATTATTGAGATAATAACTTCAGGAAATACTAATTATTTATCACAATTAAGAAATAAAATTCTTAAATTGATTAATAATTTAAATATTCAAGTTAAAGAATATATATATTATAATGTTAAAAATAAAGAGGCTAAATTAGAGTTAGGACGCTTGCTTAAAATGTTTCGCCATAATAAAGTAACCGATTATGCTGATGATATTGAAGAAGATGTGAATATTTGTGATGTACTATCATATATTACACCAATAGAAGTCATCAATGCTTTGAAAAAACAATATGACAACAAAAAAATTTCCGATTCAAACGACTCAATGGCTAAAGACATATTATTTATGACTAGTGAAATAAAAAATCAATTAAGTGATTTAAATTTATGCGTACAAATGATCACAAATAATGCAAATGCTTGTATCGATTTATGTAAAAAAATACAAGCTTCTGAAAAATACAGGGATAATTCACAATTAAATCAAATACTAATTGAATTATTAGAAGAAATGCAACAAAACAATCAAAGGAAAAAAGGTGAAAAATTACTTGATTTTTTGACTTTAGCTGATACTATTGCCTCATTGGCTAATAATATACCTTCAATAGCTATTAGCTTGGCTCAATTGATGGGGAATTTTAGTATATAGTAGAATATATAATATTAAATCTGCTTTTTATATTAATATGTTGCAAATTGAACTAATTACAAATTTAACTTTTGATATGATCACTTACCGAAAAAACGAACGCAAAAAGTGAGAAAAATATTGAATAAAAATTGAGAGTTAATAAGCAAATAAATTTAATTTACATGAGAAATAGAGGTACTGGCTTTAAATTGATAAATAGATAACCAGCCCAAAGCGAGATGAGGTCTAATAGAATTATAAAAAGCCTCAATATGAACGAAAATATCAGTTTGTGCAACATGAAGAGAAGGATGCTGTTTAAGATGGATGAGTTCACATTTCAGACATCTAAAGAAAATTTCAGCAACAACGTTATCATATGTATCTCCTTTGCGGGATATACTTTGGAGAATGCCATAGGATTGCAGTTTTTCTCTATAAGTAGTAGCATACTGAACGCATGGTCACCGTGGTTTTTCGCAATAGCTAAATAAAGCAAACCTTCACCAGTAGGAATATAAATAATATCACCGACCCAAGCCTGATTAGGTCTGTTAAAAAATAAGTTTCGTTTTAATAGATTGGGAGCAAGCAAATATTTATGATTGGAATTTGTAGTGGTTTTGTAGGCATGATGTCTGAGGGAATAGATCCCAGCCAGTCGCATCTGATAATATACCCGTTTACGGGAACAGTGAAAATGGGGTTTTGAGCATATGATACAGGCTATAAAGTCTTAAAGCTGTATATTTTTCATGTAATTCCACCAGCTTCCGTTTGAGAGCTTGATTCTTTTTTTACTAATACCAGATTTTCGCTTTAACCAATCATAGTAACCGCTACAAGAAATCTCCAGAATATGGCATATCTGTTCCATAATGATTTTATGATAGGTTAGAGTCTGGACACAGCGGTATTTCTCCACTATAGTCTCGACAGGATGCCTACGGATTTTTTAAGATACCTATAACCTCATCTTTTTCTTTTAGTTGTTTACGAAGGGAACGTAATTCTGTTTCAAGTTCAAGAATCTGCTGTTGTTAACGATTAGAACGACTGACTTGATCCATCTCAACTTCATATGCCTTTAGCCAATTACATAGTGTGTCAATGCAGATTCTTAAATCCTAAGCCACTTCCTTTGGATTTTGCTTTTGCTTCGTTATCATCCGAATTGCACTTGCTTTGAATGCATCATGATATCTGGGAGATGCTGTTCCTTTTCTCGGTTGTTCCATTGTGTTGTCACCTTTCTGTTTCATTTGGATATGGTATAATAAACTGGACACAAAAATAAGAGCAAATGAAAGAAAGGTGGTTCAGTTTATGAAACGAGCAGTATATGACAAACAATTTAAAATGGCAGCAGTAAAATTAGCACAAGAAACA
>JAGHIZ010000073.1 GCA_017886875.1 Butyricicoccus sp.
CACCTGTTCCCATTCCGAACACAGTAGTTAAGCTCGTTTACGGTGACAATACTTGGCTGGCGACGGCCTGGGAAGATAACTCATCGCTTACACTTAAAGCAGTAACCAGTTATGGTTACTGCTTTTTCTTATATATCGCTTTGTAAAATCCATGTTAAAACTTTAAAAATAATGTTGACAATAAACTTTTTTTGTTATATACTGCTATCAATATAAAAGGGAGTAGCTCACGATTTTATTTTATCGTAAAGTTTTTCGTCATGCCAGTGATATTTCACTCGGAATTCTTTGTAAAGTAGCAAGACTTTTATTGTGGTTTTATCTGCAATAAAGGTCTTTTTTTATTGCTTTTGGGCTATCCTATATAAGAATGGAGGAAAAATAAATGATTTCTATTTTGTTGCTTGTAGTTGGTTTTGTGCTTTTGGTTTGGGGTGCTGACCAATTTGTTTCTGGTGCTTCAGCTGTTGCAAGAAAATTAGGTGTTCCACCACTTGTAATAGGTTTGACTATTGTTGCTTTTGGTACATCTGCTCCTGAGCTTGCAGTTAGTTTGACAGCAGCTCTTAAAGGTGCAAATGAAATTGCTGTTGGTAATGTTTTAGGTTCAAATATCTTTAATTTATTGGCTGTTGCTGGTATAAGTGCCATTTTATGTCCACTTGTAGCAAGTAAGGAACTTACAAGACGTGATTGGCCAATATCTATTATTGCAGCTGTCATTTTAGGCGTATTTTTATTAACTGATATGAGAATTTCCAGAATAGAAGGTCTTATTTTACTTGCTTGTATGGCAGTTCTTTTATATTCACAGCTTAAACCTGCACTCAAGGATAGAAGCAAAGTAGAAAAAACAGATGAGCATTTTAAAACATGGCAAATTATTTTTAAAATAGTATTTGGTCTTACTGCTATTGTTTTGGGCGGTGATTGGTCGGTTGATGGTGCTACTGGTCTTGCAAGAATGATAGGACTAAGTGAAACTGTAATAGGTTTAACTATTGTTGCTATTGGTACATCACTTCCAGAGCTTGTAACATCTATTATGGCTGCTAGACGTGGTGAAAATGATATTGCACTTGGTAATGTAATCGGTTCTAATTTATTTAATATTTTATTTATATTAGGTGCTTCTACTGCTATAAATCCAATCACAGTACAGTTTACTTCGGTTTTAGATACAATATTCCTAATTGCTATATCTATTATATTTTTATTGCCAGCATGGAAAGGTAAAATATCAAGAAATGTTGGTATTTGTATGACCGCTTGTTATATTGGATATACTGCTTGGTTACTCATAAGGTAAAATATTACAAGGTGCTTATTTTTGTTAATATACAAGATAAGCACTTTGTATTTTATATGCAAATTTAAATGTTTACAAAGTTTTTTGTTTTGTTTATCGACATATTGTGGTATAATGATATACAGTATTGTAAATGATAAGAAATATTGAGAGGCTGATAATATGGCTAAACTTTTAGATAAGATTTTCGGTACTTATTCAAGCCGAGAGTTAAAAAAATTATATCCTATTGCAGATAAAGTTATGGCTTTAGAAGATGAATATAAAGCATTATCTGATAAAGAATTAAGAGCAAAAACAGATGAATTTAAAAAGCGTTATCAAGAGGGTGAAACTCTTGATGATTTACTTCCAGAAGCTTTTGCCACTTGTAGAGAAGCGGCTGACCGTGTACTTGGTATGCGTCACTATCGTGTACAAGTTATAGCTGGTATTGTTCTTCACCAAGGCAGAATTGCGGAAATGCGTACTGGTGAAGGTAAAACACTTATGGGTACACTTCCTGCATATCTAAATGCACTTACAGGTAAAGGCGTTCATATTGTTACTGTAAATGATTATCTTGCAAAGCGTGACTCTGAATGGATGGGTAAGCTGTATCGTTTTCTTGGTTTAACCGTAGGTCTTGTAATTCATGCAATAGAGCCTTCTAAGCGTAAGGCTATGTATGATGCAGATATTACTTATGGTACTAATAATGAATTTGGTTTTGACTATTTGCGTGATAATATGGCAATTTATATGTCAAGCCGTGTTCAGCGTGACCATGCATTTGCTATTGTTGATGAGGTTGACTCAATTCTTATTGACGAAGCTCGTACACCACTTATTATTTCTGGTCAAGGTGATAAATCTACACAACTTTATCAAATTGCAGACCAGTTTGCAGCTAGACTTACTTCTATTGTAGTTAAAGAAGTTGACGCAAAGGAAGAACAGGACGACATCGAAGCCGATTATATTATTGATGAAAAGGCTAAAACTGCAATTTTAACTCCTAAAGGTACAGCTCGTGCAGAAGCCTATTTTAAAATTGATAACCTAAATGACCCAGAAAATTCTACACTTCAACATCATATCAATCAGGCTATCAAGGCTCGTGGTGTTATGCAACGTGATGTTGATTATGTTGTAAGAGAAGGTCAAATTATTATCGTTGATGAATTTACAGGTCGTTTAATGTTCGGTAGACGTTATAATGAAGGTTTACATCAGGCTATTGAAGCTAAGGAAGGTGTAAAAGTCCAGCATGAGTCTAAAACTCTTGCTACTATTACTTTCCAGAACTTCTTCCGTCTATATCGCAAACTTTCTGGTATGACAGGTACTGCACTTACTGAAGAACAAGAATTTAGAGATATTTATAAACTGGACGTTATCGAAATTCCTACAAATAAGCCAATCGCCCGTAAAGATAACCCAGACTCTGTTTATAAAAACGAAAAGGGCAAGACAATGGCAATCATTCGTAAGATTGAAGAATGTCATGCAAAACAGCAGCCAATCCTTGTTGGTACTGTTTCTATTGAAAAATCAGAAGAATTGTCCAAGCTATTAAAGAAAAAAGGTATTAAGCATACAGTGCTTAATGCTAAATATCATGAACAGGAAGCAGAAATTATTGCACAGGCAGGTAAACTTGGTGCAGTAACCATTGCTACTAATATGGCTGGTCGTGGTACTGATATTATGCTTGGTGGTAATGCTGAATATTTGGCTAAGGAAGACCTTGTCAAAGCAGGTTATCCAGAAGAAATTATTGCCGAAGCAGTAGGTCATGCAGAAACAGATAATGAGCAGATTTTAGAAGCTCGTAGAATGTATAATGACCTCTATAAAAAATATAAAGCACAAATTGACGTTGATGCTGAAAAGGTTCGTGAAGCAGGCGGTTTATATATCTTAGGTACAGAACGTCACGAATCACGCCGAATTGATAACCAGCTACGTGGTCGTGCAGGTCGTCAAGGTGACCCTGGCGAGTCCTCTTTCTATATCTCAATGGAAGATGATTTGATGCGTCTGTTTGGCTCTGAGCGTATTCAAGCTATGATGGATACACTTGGTATTGAAGATGATGAGCCTATTGACCAAAAGATTTTATCTGGTGCTATTGAAAATGCACAGAAAAAGGTAGAGTCAAGAAACTATGCTGTTCGTAAACACGTTCTTGAATATGATGATGTTATGAATAAACAGCGTGAAATAATTTATGGTCAGCGTCTAAAGGTTTTATCTGGTGAAGATGTAAGCAATAATATTAAAGGTATGATTGATGATACTATTGAACGTACAGTAGATGCTGCTGTAGGTGAACAAAAGGTTATTACAGATGAAATGCTTGAGCAGATTAAGCGTCGTTTTGTAGGTCTGTTTATTATGCCTGATGCATTAACTTACACACCAGAAGAAAAAGATGATTTAAATGCTGATAAGCTCAAAAATGAGCTAAAAGAAAAAGCTCATCAGGTTTATGAAGCTAAAGAAAATGCTCTTGGTTCACAGATTATGCGTGAACTTGAAAGAGTAGTGCTTTTAAGAAATGTAGATACCAAATGGATGGACCATATAGATGCTATGACTGAACTTAGAAATGGTATTGGTCTTCGTGCATATGGTCAGTATAACCCAGTAATCGAATATAAGCGTGAAGGCTTTGATATGTTCGATGCAATGATTGATTCTATCAGAGAAGATACTGTTCGTATGATTTATCTTGCACAGGTTAGAAAACAAGAAGCTCCACAGCGTGAGCAGGTAGCCAAGGAAACTGGTGCAGTAGGTGCAGATGATGGTTCTGTTCAAAATCAGACTGTAAGAAAAACAAAGGATATCGGTAGAAATGACCCTTGTCCATGTGGTTCTGGATTAAAATACAAACATTGTTGCGGTAAAGATGAATAAAAATAAAATCCGTCTTTGATTTTTCAAAGACGGATTCAGCGTGTCGAAAAATCTCGACACGCTTTTTTAATTCATGCATTGCAGAGTTTTTGTATTAGATTATGAACGGTTGTTATTTCGGTTATTTCTCCTACACGCTCACCACAGAACACAAGTCCACCTTCACCAAGAGCAGAAGTAAAAAGTGCATCAGATAGACAATAACGTGTGGTTTTAGGATTACATATACCAGTCATACAGCCATAACAGTGTTCAACAGCTATACCATCAGTATCATAAGCGGTTTTAACAAAATCTGTATTTACTGCACGAGCAGGGAAACCAGTAGGGCTTAAAATAACTCGTGCATCTTCTGGTTTTGCATTTATATAAGTTTGTTTAAAAGCGTCACTAGCATCACATTCTTCAGTAGCCACAAATGCTGTACCAATCTGTACACCTTGTGCACCGAGTTTAAATACACGCTCTATGTCTTCATGTGAATTTATACCGCCAGCAGCTATAACAGGGATTTTTACATTGTGTTTTTGTTCAAAATCATGTATAAAATTTACAACATCAGTGAGGGCTTCATCAAGTGTTTGCATAGTACCATTTAATAAATCTTCCATTTTAAAACCTAAATGACCACCCGCTTTAGGGCCTTCCACAACTACACCATCAGGTATACGATTGTCCTTTTTGAGCCAGCTTGTGAGCACTAAACGGCAAGCACGCACAGAAGAAACTATTGGCATAATTTTAGTTTTACTATTTTTAACAAGTTTAGGCAAAGCTAAAGGCAAACCAGCACCAGAGATAATTAAATCAATACCATGCTTAACAGCTTCAGATACATATTCATTATAATGAGGGTCAATAGACATAAAATTCATGCCTATAATGCCATTAGGGGATAGCTTACGAGCTTTTGCGATTTCCTCACCAATAGCTTTTAGATTTGCTTTTATAGGGTTTTGTTTAAAGTTTTTATCACGAAACCCAATTTGAACACCAGATATAATACCTATACCGCCTTCATTTGCAACAGCACTTGCAAGCTTGGAAAGGGAAACGCCTATGCCCATACCGCCTTGAATGATTGGCAGTTTAGCGGTTAAATCACCAATAATAAGTGGTTTCATTTTCAAACACCTCATAAAAATAGTTAGATTTTCAAAGTATGTAAATATTATATCACTTTAATATTTGAAAATCAAATTAAATTTACTTAAAATGGAAAAGCAAAAATCCCAGTCCAATAAAGACTGGGATAATTTTTATTTAATTTGAAACAGCACATTCCCCATCAGTGTTATGTAGTAAATTTAAACCATGAGAGATAGTGTCCATAAAAACCGCCATGCTTTCAGCCACAGCTTTAGGGCTGCCAGCAAGGTTTATTATAAGTGTGCTGCCTCTTATAACGCTCACACCACGGCTAAGCATGGCTCTTTTAGTTATTTTCATGCTTTCGCTGCGGATTGCCTCTGCAATGCCAAAGGCATTTCTATCGGCAACCGCAAGTGTGGCTTCTGGAGTTATATCTCTAGGGGAGAAACCTGTTCCACCAGTTGTTAAAATTAAATCACAATGCTCATTGTCGCATAGATTTATAAGTGTGCGTTCAAGTAAAGCTCTGTCATCTGGAAGCAGTTTATATATAGCTGGTGCATAATTTTCTGGTAAAAGCTCGGCTATTTTTTTGCCGCTTATATCTTCACGTTCACCTATAGAACCTTTATCACTTAAAGTTACTATTGCGACTTTATAAGCTATATGCATTTGCATACCAACAGAGATTTCACCGCCACGCAAAACCTTAGCAAAAACGCCTTGTTTTGGCATTATGCAGTCGCCAACACGTTGACGGATTGCACAATCATGATGACATTCTTTTCCGATTTGGGTTATCTCAAGCACTGCATCACCGCATCTAAGACAAGTGCCAACAGGCAATTTAGCAAAATCTATACCATTGACAAGAATATTTTCACCGAAAGCACCATCAGTAACATTAGCACCTTTTTTATTAAATTCCTCAACTTTATCAGCACTTAAAAGGCTTACTTGTCTGTGCCAGTTGCCAGCATGAGCGTCATCTTTTAAGCCCCAATTTTCTATTAAAGTACCATGTTTTACATTTATTTTTTCAGTGCCTCTTTTAGGGCTTATGCAAACAGCAGTAATAGTTGCCATTAGTTTAGTCCTCCATACGTTTCCAAGTGCCAGAAGCACCGCCAGACTTAGTGTTTAGTCGAATATCACAAATTTGCATACCTCGGTCTATTGCCTTACACATATCATAGATTGTAAGCAGAGCAGCAGAAACAGCGTGTAAAGCCTCCATTTCAACACCTGTTTGACCATTGCAAGCGGTTTCGCAAGTGCAGTGAATACAGTTTGTATTTTGGTCAGGTGTAAAGGATATATTACAGCGTGTAAGTGAAATTGGGTGACAAAGTGGGATAATATCGCTTGTTTTTTTAGCTGCCATAATGCCAGCTATACGAGCGACACCAAGTACATCGCCTTTTTTAGCTGTACCGTTTACAATAGCGGAAAATGCCTCATCATTGACTTTTATATAACCCTCAGCTATTGCAACTCTATTTGTTAAAGGTTTAGAGCCTACATCAACCATATGAGCATTACCAGCTTTATCAAAATGAGTTAGCATAATTTAATGTCCCTTTCCAAAGCCACAGTTAGGATATGTGCAAGTTTCGCAATTAAGACAAAGACCGCCTTCACCAAGACCAGCAAGAGTATCAAGGTTTACAGGGATATCAGCCATAAGATAAGGTAAGATTAAATCAAATATAGTGCGTTTAGCGTACATTACACAACCAGGTAGACCACAAACAGGTATTTTTTTATCACCATAATAGCTAAGTAAAAACATAGCCCCTGGAAGAACAGGCGAGCCATAACTGATTATATCAGCACCAGTATTTTTAATTGCAAGTGGGGTTTTGTCGTCAGGGTCAACGCTCATACCGCCAGTACAAACAACAATATCAGCACCCATTTCAATATGTTTTAAAATTTGCTTGGTGGTTTCCGCGTTGTCGTCACCAACTAAAACAGGTTCAAAAACATCAGCACCAAATTCTTTAAATTTTTCCTTAACTACATCAGAAAATTTATCCTCGATAAGACCTTTTTTGACCTCATTGCCAGTTACTAAAATAGCTGCTTTTTTATGTTTAAAAGGTGTAATTTTAAAAATTGGTGTATCACCAGCGATTTTTTTAGCAGTATCAAGTTTTTTTTCATCTATAACAAGTGGTATAACACGAGTGCCAACTAATTTATCACCTTTTTTAACATAAGTGTTGCCATGACGAGAAGCAATCATAATTTCGCCAAGGCTGTTAAGCTGTTTGAGAATTTGTCTGTTAACCTCAAAAAAACCGTCACAATCTGCAAAAAGTTCAATTTTACCTTCTTTTGTTTCACTTCTGGTCATGTGCTCATTTTGGCAAAGAGAAACAAGTATTTCAGCACCTTCATCTTCATGCAAAAAGCCTTCTTTTTTCTCCCAAACATAGAGATTTTCTTTACCCATAGAAAGTAAAACTGGTATATCTTCTTCGGTAACAATATGACCTTTTCTAAATCTTGCACCTTTATACTCATTAGGTATAATTTGTGTAAGGTCGTGACAAAGTATATGCCCAACAGCAGAAACGGTTTTCACCTGTTTCATTATAAAATCTCCTTTTTAACAAGTTCTGTACAGTAGTTAAAATAATCATCAAGAGAGAATGCATCAGGGTCAGCTAAATATTGAAGTGTGGCACCTTCCATCATAGAAACCATAACAGCAGCTAGTAGTTTACGACGGTTTTCAGGCAGATTTGAAGCAAATTCAGCAAGCATACGTTCTATTTCCATACGCCAGTTAGAAAAAGAACGACAAACTTCACTGCGTATAACATCATCAATACGAGCTTGAGCCCAAAATTCTATTTCTGCATAATCATAACGAGGGTCATTAAGTATAAAATCTTTTTTCTGAGCCCAGAAAGTTTCAAGTTGACCGTCCAAAGTAGAGTTGTCACCAGCTAAAGTTTTTCTTAAATCTATGCAGTGCTGTAAAACCTTTTTTTGAACAGCGAGCAACAGCTCATGTTTAGATTTATAGTAATAATGAATGTTAGATTGGAAAAGACCAGCTTTTTCAGCTACAAGAGCCATACGTACACCGCTTAGAGTTTTTTCCTCTAAAACATCGAATGTAGCATCTAAAATTCGTTCTTGAGTGCACTCCTCAGGCGGAATATCTTTTCTACGCATTTGTGTTTCACCTCATAAAAAATATATGCACCATTAAAGGTGCGGTAAAAGTTTTATATACAGTGATATTATATCAAATATTAAATCTTTTGTCATCTGTTCAAAGTGGTATAAAAAATAAGAAAAAATTTTAAATCACTTCTTGTAAAATAGTGAAATTTTTATTACAATAGAATATGAATTTTAATTTTAGGATATGAATTTTTATGTTGACCGGAGGGGAGTTTTTCGCATGAAACAAATTGGATTTGATAATGACAAATATCTTGCAATGCAGTCTGAACATATTAAAAATCGCATTGCACAGTTCGGTGGAAAGCTGTATTTAGAGTTTGGTGGAAAGCTTTTTGATGATTACCATGCATCAAGAGTTTTACCAGGATTTGCTCCAGACAGTAAAGTGCGTATGCTAACCCAGCTTAAAGATGATGCAGAAATAGTAATAGCAATTTCTGCAGGAGATATAGAAAAAAATAAGGTGCGTTCAGACCTTGGCATTACTTATGATGTAGATGTATTAAGACTCATCGATGCTTTCCGTGGAATCGGTCTATATGTAGGAAGTGTAGTAATTACTCAGTATTCAGGACAACCAGCAGCCGATGCATTTAAAAAGCGTTTAAATAAACTTGGCGTAGATGTATATATGCATTATCCTATAGCGGGATATCCAAGCAATGTGTCACTAATTGTTTCTGATGAAGGCTATGGAAAAAATGAATATATCAAAACTACAAGACCACTTGTAGTTGTAACAGCTCCTGGTCCGGGTTCTGGTAAAATGGCAACTTGTTTATCACAGCTTTATCATGAATATAAGCGTGGAGTTAGTGCAGGTTATGCAAAGTTTGAAACATTCCCAGTATGGAATTTGCCTTTAAAGCACCCTGTAAATGTTGCATATGAGGCAGCAACAGCAGATTTAAATGATGTTAATATGATTGACCCATTCCATTTGGAAAAATATAATGTGACAACAGTAAACTATAACAGAGATGTAGAGATTTTCCCAGTAGTAAATGCAATTTTTGAAAAGATTGCAGGCGAAAGCCCATATAATTCACCAACAGATATGGGTGTAAATATGGCTGGTAATTGTATTATTGATGATGAAGCTTGTAGAAAGGCATCATGTGAAGAAATTATACGTAGATATTATCAAGCTCGTTGTGATGTTCGCATGGGTAGAGCAGATGAAAGCTGTGTTCAGAAAATAGAACTGCTTATGAACCAAATGAAGATATCAGCAGATGATAGACCAGTAATTGCAGCAGCAGAACAGCGTGCGGAGCAAACAGGCAATCCAGCAACAGCTATTGAACTTGAAAACGGTAAAATTATCACAGGTAAAACATCATCTTTACTTGGTGCATCAGCAGCAGCACTTTTAAATGCACTAAAGGAGCTTGCAGGCTTACCAGATGAAATGCATTTACTTCCACCGCTGATTATAGAGCCAATTCAGCAGTTAAAAATTAAAGGCTTAGGCAATCATAACCCTAGATTGCATACAGATGAAGTGTTAATTGCACTTTCTATTTCAGCAGCTACTAACCCAGCAGCAGACCTTGCAATGCAGCAGTTAACAAAATTGAAAGCTTGTGAGGTACATTCATCGGTTATTTTAGCACAAGTAGATGAAACTTTATTTAAGAAATTGGGTATGAATTTAACATGTTCACCAGTTCATCAAACAAAGAAACTTTATCACAAGTAATATTAAAAGCGAGAGATTTTTAAAATCTCTCGCTTTTGTTTCTTTTAGTTAATAGTTATTGTGTATTTATCTTTTCTTGCACCTGCAATAGCTTCAATTAAAGGTTTGATAGCGGTTTTAGCTCTTTCAGAAGTATCAAATAGCAAACCATTTGTTGTGGCTTTAGTTTGAGCTACAGGCTGCTGAGTAGCTTCAAAACCTGCAAAATCAGTTAGTGTAATATTTTCAAATGAGCCATTGTTGGAGTTATAAACTGCAACTGAATTTTCTGTTATTTCATTTGACTCAATAGTTGCTTCTGGCAAAGTAATATTAACTTTTGAACCGTCGATTTCTATTTTAATTTTAGAAGCATCAATATATGCAGTAATTACGCCATCATAGCTAATAGTTAGGTTAGAATAATCAGAAGCATCAAAACCATAGAAATCATCAACAGCATCAAATTTTGTTACATTTGTGTAATGATAGTTTGTTTTTGATATATCAGATATAGCAGTTAATCCGTTCATTATATTATCTTTGGTCAACTTAGTTCCACGACCTTTACCCCATGAAGCACCCATAGAAAAAATAATAAGAAAAATAGCTAATATAATGCCTATAACAATAAGCATACGCTGCATAGCGATTTGTTTTTTACTTTTTTTGCGATGTTGTGGAGGACGAGAGCCAGTATTATTTGGTCTGCGGTTTGGATTATTAGATGGCTGACGTTGAGTTTGACTTAGATTTGTGGTGGAATTTGTAGTTTTCATAGGTTCTAAATGTTGGGTATCCATACGCCCAGTGTTTTGATTTTCTTGCATAAATGCACCTTCAATCCTTTCTTTTTTTACCTATTTTTAAAATGAAATAATTTTATCACCCATAATAACGGCATCTACTGAACCAGTAAGTTTTTTACCTGTAAACGGAGTGTTGCAGGACTTTGATTGATAATTAGTGTAAATCTTTTCTTTGTTCCAGTCAAGAAGTACAAGCTCAGCTTTGTTACCAATTTTAATTTCTTTGTTTTTAAGACCATAAATCTCAGCGGGATTTTTGCTCATACACTCAAGCAGTTTCATTTTGCTCATTTTACCGCTTTGTACAAGTGCGGTATTGCACACAGAAAAAGCAGTTTCAAGACCAGTTATACCTGATGGAGCTTTAGCAAATTCTCTGTTTTTTTCTTCTGATGTGTGAGGAGCGTGGTCAGTAGCAATCATATCAATAGTGCCATCAATTAAAGCATCAATAAGAGCTAATCTGTCTTGTTCTTTGCGAAGTGGTGGGTTCATACGAGCCAGTGTGCCATGCTCTAAAACATCATCTTCAGTTAAAGAGATATGATGAGGGGTAACTTCAGCATAGATTTTTACTCCCATTTTTTTGCCACAGCGTATAAACTCAGCAGAGCGAGCAGAGGAAATGTGCTGAAAAACAACTTTTGCACCAGTATCAAGAGCAAGAGCAATATCACGAGCAATCATAACTTCTTCAGAAATTGGCATAGCACCAGCAACATCAAATTTTTCGGCAGCTTTAGAGCCATAGTTTACACCAGCAGATGGCACAAATTCTGGAGCTTCTTCATGAAAAGAAAGAATAGTGTTATGTTTAACAGCCATTTGCATAGCTTTAAATACAAATTCACTATTTTTAAGTGGTATACCATCATCAGTAAAACCAACTGCACCAGCGTCAAGTAAAGCACCAAAGTCGGTCACATCTTGCCCTTTAAAACCATAAGAAATAGCACAAGCCTGTAAGACATTTATGCTGTCTGGTTTTTCATTTATTTTATCTTGAATATATTTAAGTGTTTCCAGATTATCGCAAATAGGCAATGTATTAGCCATACATACAACGGTTGTATATCCGCCAGCAGCAGCGGCATTCATACCAGTGTGAATATCTTCTTTTTGAGTTTGACCAGGGTCACGAAAGTGTACATGTGTATCAACAAAACCTGTTGAAATAGTGCGTCCCATAGCGTCAAGGGTTTCACACTCACAAGTTATATTATCTGCAATGTTTTCTATAATTCCATTATCATTTATAAGAATATCGCTTTTTTTATCAAACCCAGTATAAGGGTCTAAAATATGAGCGTTTTTAATAAGTAACATAATTTTTAACCTCCTATTTTTACATTTGATGGTCAAGTGTTATTATAGCATTATAGCGTTTATCATGATTTTTAAGCCCAGAGCGAATATTTTTTATGAGTTCTTCAGCTTTTAATTTTTGATAATCAAAAGGTGCTACAACATCAAAAATCAAATTTATATTTCTTTCACCATCAACAATACGAAAATCATGCATAGTAAGACGGTTGTCAATTTCATTTAAAACGGAAAGAGTAAGTTTTTTAAGCTCATTTACATGTTCATTATCAATAGCAACAGGGTCCATATGAATGACAAGAAATACACCTGTTTGTTTCCAAACAGCTTTTTCGGCCTCATCAATAACTTCATGTATTTGTACAAAGTTTGCTGTATCAGGCACTTCCGCATGTATAGAAGCTAGTGATTTACCTGCACCATAGTTATGAATAATAAGGTCATGAACACCTACAACACCATCAAAACCAAGAATAATGTTTTCAATATTTTTAGCTATATCAGGGTCAGCCGCTTGACCTATAAGCGGGCTTAGCGTATCCTTAGCAATACCAATACCAGAGTATAAAATAAACAGTGCAACTACAAGACCGATATAGCCATCAACAGGCAAACTTGTGAAGCGGGAAGCAATCATACCAACTACAACAACAGAAGTTGTAATAACATCATTTAGCGAGTCCTGCATAGTAGCAAGTAAAACGGTGGAATTTATACGGGTTCCAAGCTCCTTATTAAATACACCAAGCCAGAGTTTAACCAGAATAGAGATAGCTAAAATTAAGAGCAAAACAGGGGAAAATAGCACAGGCTCAGGGTTTATTATTCTATTTACTGATGATTTAGCAAATTCAAGACCAACAACACCTATAAAAAATGCAACAAGTAAACCTGCTAAATATTCGGTTCGACCATAGCCAAAAGGGTGAGCTTCATCAGGGGCTTTGTTAGCGATTTTAAAGCCTAAAAGTGATATCACAGAAGAAAGTGCATCAGATAGATTGTTAACCGCATCAGCAGCAATAGAGATAGATGAAGTTATAAAACCTATGGAGAGCTTAACTAAAAACAAAAGTATATTACAAAGTATACCAACTATTCCAGAAACAGTGCCATAACGTTCACGTACAGCCGCATTTTTAACATTTTCATAGTCGGGTATAAAGTGTTTGATAATAAATTTAGTCATAAAACTTAGCCTTTCAAAAATAAATCTTTAGTATAAATAAAAATAAGAATTATAATCTGAATTGTAAATATAGCAGGAATACCCCACATAAATCTTTTATGTAAAGTTTTGTGATGAAAAATTTTCATAGCTGCATATGTAGCAGGGCAACCGCCTAATATACAACATATAAAAAAATTACGCTCTGGTATTCTCCACTGATTTTTTTTAGCACGTTTTTTATCAGTAACAACGAGAATTGCACCAATAAGATTGACTAATAATAAATAAATTGCCAGAAAAACCACAAAAAACGACCTTTCAAATTTTTATGTATTCAGTTTATTATAACATAGATTAAATAAAACGTCAGTCTTTTTTGTGAATTTAAGGAAATAAGCAAAAAAAAGATACTGCAATAAAAATTGCAGTATCAAAAAAATTAAATTGACTCATGGAAAGTACGACGAATAACTTCTTCTTGCTGTTCACGGCTTAGACGGTTAAAGTTCACCGCATAACCAGAAACACGAATTGTTAAAGTCGGATATTTTTCTGGGTGGTCAAGTGCATCAATAAGAGTTTCTCTGTTAAATACATTTACATTTAGATGATGAGCACCTTGACTGAAATAACCATCAAGTATAGATACAAGGTTAGCTTGACGCTGTTCTGGAGTTTTACCAAGTGCATCAGGTACAATGGAGAATGTATTAGAAACACCATCTTGGCAAACATCACGATAAGGAATTTTAGCAACAGAGTTTAAAGAGGCTAAAGCACCGTTTATATCACGACAATGCATAGGATTAGCACCTGGAGCGAGAGGCTCACCGCCTTTACGTCCATCTGGAGTAGTACCAGTTTTTTTACCATACATTACATTTGATGTGATAGTAAGAGCAGAAAGGGTATGCTCTGCACCACGATAGAATGGGTGTTTTTTAAGCTCATTTGAGAACTTAGTAACAATATAAACTGCTTCATCATCAGCTCTATCGTCATCATTACCATACTTAGGGAAATCGCCAGTAATTTCAAAGTCAATAGCAATACCATCTTCATTTCTGATAGGCTTTACAGTAGCGTAACGAATAGCACTTAGAGAGTCAGCCGCAACAGATAAACCTGCAATACCATAAGCAGTCAGTCTGCCTACATGTGTATCATGTAAAGCCATTTGACTTGCTTCATAAGCATATTTATCATGCATAAAGTGAATAATATTCAGTGTATCGGTGTAAAGCTCTGCATTATAAGCTAGAACCTTGTCAAGATTTGCACGAACCTTTTCATAATCCAGCACTTCATCAGCGATAGGTTCAATATTAGGGACAACTTTAATGCCTTTCTTTTCATCTACACCGCCATTTATAGCATAAAGCACAGATTTAGCCATATTACATCTTGCACCAAAGAACTGCATTTGTTTGCCGACTTTCATAGCTGATACACAGCAAGCGATAGCATAATCATCACCATAGATTGGACGCATTACATCATCATTTTCATACTGAATAGAGTCAGTATCAATGGACATTTTAGCACAGTAAGTTTTAAAGTTTTCTGGCAGATGTTCAGCCCAAAGAACGGTTAAGTTAGGCTCTGGAGCAGTACCAAGGTTAGTCAGTGTATGCAGATAACGGAAAGAGTTTTTAGTAACAAGTGGCTTACCACAGATTGTCATACCACCAATAGACTCGGTTACCCATGTAGGGTCACCACCGAATAGTTCATTGTATTCTGGTGTACGCAAATGGCGAATTAAACGCAGTTTAATAATAAATTGGTCAATGAGCTCTTGAGCACCTTGTTCATCAAGAATACCTGCATCAAGGTCACGCTGAATATAAATATCAAGGAAAGTGGAAGTTCTGCCTAGAGAAGTAGCAGCACCGTTATTTTCCTTTGTGCCAGCAAGATAACCAAGATATAAGAACTGTACAGCCTCATGTGCATTTTTAGCAGGCTTAGACAGGTCAATACCATAACGCATAGCCATATTTTTAATCTCGCCTAAAGCACGGATTTGCATAGAAACTTCTTCACGCAGGCGAATACGTTCTTCGGTCATTTCACCATCAATTTCATCTAAATCAGCCTTTTTAAACTCAATAAGCTTATCAATACCATAAAGAGCAACACGACGATAGTCACCAATAATACGACCACGACCATAAGCATCAGGTAAGCCTGTTAAAAGACCAGCAGAGCGAGCAAGTCGGGTACGCTTAGGATAAGCATCAAATACACCATCATTATGAGTTTTACGGTACTCAGAGAAATGTTTTTGAATTTCAGGGTTTAAATGATAACCATACTGCTCAAGGGAAGAGGTAGCCATACGCATACCGCCGTATAGATTAACAATTCTCTTTAAAGGTGCATCAGTTTGCAAGCCCACAATAACTTCATTATCTTTATCAATATAACCGGCTTCAAAATTATCAATACCAGAAATTATATTTGTTTCAACATCTAAAATACCTTTTTTCATTTCTTCTAAAAGCAGTTTTTCGCATTTTTCCCAAACTGCTTTAGTTTTATCTGTAGCAGGAGCTAAAAAGCTATCATCACCAGTGTAAAGCGTGTAGTTTTTTTGGATAAAAGAGCGTACATCAATTTCACGCTGCCAATTACCAGCATTAAAGCCATTCCATTGTTCAAAATTCATCATTTGACATTACCTCCAAATTCACTAAAAAATTCTGTTTGTAGAGCTTTACAAACATCTTTGTCCATAGCGGGCATACCTTCAAGCGGATAAGGTATTCCCATAGATTTATATTTGTTTGCACCTAAAAGGTGATAGGGTAGAAGTTCTACTTTTTTCACATTAGGTAAAGTCTTAATATAGTCCCTTAATCCTTGTATATGCGATTTACTATCGGTTATTTCAGGAATTACCACATGACGCACCCAAATAGGAGTATTATTTTTTTTGAGTGCATCTACAAATGCAAGAGTTTCGTTTATCTCACAACCGGTTAGCATAAGGTAACCATCAGATGTATAGTGCTTCACATCGTATAAAACAAGGTCGGTGTACTCAAGAATATTATCATAATTTCCTAAGCCAACACCTGCTGTATCTATACAGGTATGTATACCATGTTGTTTACACAGCTTTAGTGCTTCGGTCAAAAACTCAGGCTG
The DNA here is from genome assembly GCA_017886875.1 of Butyricicoccus sp. Classification (GTDB taxonomy): domain Bacteria; phylum Bacillota; class Clostridia; order Oscillospirales; family Butyricicoccaceae; genus Butyricicoccus_B. Next base: position 16,647 of record JAGHIZ010000073.1, read on the forward strand.
AAGTAAAGGTTCACCGCCAGAAAAAGTAACGCCGCCGCCCGATTTATCAAAATAGGTTTTAAATCTAAGCAGTTTTTTTACAAGTTCTTCAGGGGACATTTGAATTTTACCGCATTTAGTCCAAGTATCAGGGTTATGACAAAACTGACAACGCAGTTTACAGCCTTCAAGAAAGACTACAGAGCGAATACCAGGACCATCTACAAGCCCCATAGACTCAAATGAATGAATAAAACCATTAGCCATAAATTACCTCCTTTTGGGCACAAAAAAAGCCTTTTGGTGTGTCCAAAAGACCTAAAAAGCCGAATGGACACAAAAAACAATGTGTTAGCCCAGACGGTCGGCATATACAGCAGTCATACTCCATGTGGTGAGCCCCACAAATCCGTCAGTCATATGACCTGTTCACTGCTAATATGATATAAAAATAATAGGATTTTGTCAACAGCTTAAAATAAAACAAAAATTTTTTCAGCACTAGATACAAATAATATATTTATTTAATACATATAAATTAAGCAAGTCTCCAAAAAAGAAACACCACCAGATATAGTGTATAATCTGATGGTGAATACATATATGCTGTATTTACATTTTATGTTTAGTCACAGCATGGGGTACAGGTAAATATAACTTATTTATTTCAGGCACAGCCTCAAGGAAACATTTAAGTAAATCAGGGTTAAACACACCACATTGACCATCTATAATCATTTCTACAGCGGTGCGTGAATCAAGAGCTTCCTTGTAAACACGTTTGCTTATAAGTGCATCATATACATCAGCAAGGGCAACAATTTGAGCCCAGATAGATATTTCATCACCTTTAAGCCCATCTGGATAGCCGTTTCCGTCCCAACGTTCATGGTGATGACGTGTTATATCAAGTGCATAAGGATATGCCTGTAAGCGGTGCATTTGAGGTATACTTTCAAGAAGTTCATAACCCTTAATTGTATGACTCTTCATTATTTCAAATTCTTCTGTAGTAAGCTTACCTGGTTTGTTAAGAATTGAATCAGGTATAGCAATTTTACCTACATCATGCATTATAGCGGCCATAGATATGGCATCTATTTCACTTTGTGAAACGCCCTCACCAAGCACAGTATGGCGAAGAAGATAATATGTTATATCATGAATACGTCGTACATGTTCACCAGACATAACACTTCTAAATTCGATTGCGGTTGCTAAACATTCAACTATACCATAGTTTAAGTCTACAATCGTTCTAGACTGTGACTCAAGTTTATCTGTTTGAAGTGAAATAACATGTCTAAGCTGTTTTTTTGTTTGAAATAATTCGATAACAGAGTTAACACGTCTTTTTACAACATAAGGTACAAAAGGTTTATTTATAACGTCCATAACGCCCAAATCATAAGCATTTTGAGTGATTGAGCTACTGGACTCAGCTGTTATTAAGAAAATAGGTATTTGATGAGAGATACCAAGAGCATGAAGTTTTTTAAGAACATCTATACCGCTCATTCGTGGCATCATTACGTCTAGTAATATAGCACATATGCTAGATGAAAGTTCGGTTATTTTAAGAAGACCTTCAACCCCATCAAAAGCATGTTCAATTCTATAAGTATCTTCAAAAAGAGATTTTAATATAGTATGAATTACAGGGCTATCATCTATTATAAGAACCGTTGCTGGAGCTGTATTAAACGGATTTGAAGTCGGCATTAAGCAAGACCTCCCAAGTGTACATAATTATGTTATGATTATATCACCAATTAAAGACAAAAGTAAAGGAAAAACTGCATATAAACTGATTGGATTTATAAATATATATTGTTATTTATAGATGATTAATTTAACACAAATTTTATATAGCAGCGTTATGTTCAAGTTCAGATAATTTTTTCATTTCAGGAATTATAAAACGAGAAACTATAAAAGCACTAACAATATCTGCTATAGGTGCGGAAAATAATATTCCTTTAAGACCGAAAAATAAAGGTAAAATGATAATAAGGGGTACAAGAAGTGAAAGCTGACGCAGGGTTGAAAGTATAGATGCTTTTAATGGCTGACCAGTTGCTTGAAAATAGCCACATGATACAATCTGAAATCCTGAACAAAAAGTACCAAACAGATATATATTCATACAGTTTACAGCAAAATCGGTAAATTCTGCACTTTCTTTGCCAAATAGACCTATAATATTTTCAGGGAATAGATGGCAGATTAGCCAAAGGCACATTACAAGAGTGGTAGCAAGCAAAATAGCGTATAAGTATGTTTTACGAATACGTAAATATTTCTTAGCACCTTGGTTAAAACCCAAGATAGGTTGAGCACCCATGCCCACACCTATGGCTAGGGAAGTCATAATAGTTGAAATTTTCATAACAATACCCATAGCACTAAGGGCAACATCACCGCCAATAGATGAAAGATTACCATAATACATAAGTGAATTATTCATAACAATTTGCATTACACAAATAGCAGCTTGTGTTATACCTGATGAAAAACCAAGTGACAAGAAATTTTTTATAATTGAGAAATCTAGTTTAAAATATTGCTTTTCAAATTGCAAATGTCTAGGATTTTTTTTACTTTTTCTTGCAAAATAAAATGTTAATACAATAGCAGATATAATTTGTGATGTTATAGTTGCAATAGCAGCACCTTTAACACCCCAATTAAATATAAATATATAAATAGGGTCTAAAATAGTGTTAAGTCCTGCACCTATAAGCATACTATACATAGCTAGTTTTGGGTTGCTATCTGTTCGTGCAAGATTGGAAAGTGAAATAGATACAAGATTAAAAGGAGTACCTAAAAGCACTATAAAAGTATAATCATATGAATAATCCATTATTACAGGATTTTTTGCACCAAAAAGCCAAAGTAAAGGCTTTAAGAATAAAATACCTATAATCATTATAATAACGCCTAGCAAAAAAGAAAAAACAAATGCATTATTTAAGCATTTTTTTGCCAGTTTGTCATTTCCTTCACCTAAGCGAATTGCAACAAAAGCACTACTACCAGCACCAGTCATATTACCAAAAGCAAGAAGTATAATCATAATTGGAAACGCAACTGTTGTAGCGGCGTTACCTTGGTAGCCAACGCCTTGACCTATAAAAATTTGGTCAACTATATTATATATTGAGTTTATTAAGCAAGAAATAATAGCTGGAATAGAAAACTGCATTAAAAGACTGCCTATAGGCTTATATCCCAAAGGATTTTCTAAATTATTCATGTTTTTCACCCTTTTCAGATATTATTTTTTGAATTACGGCAGAGGAAGTATCAGATATATCGCCAAGGGTATTAAATAATTTTAAACGCTCATCTTCATCTAAATTTCTTAAAATAGAGTCAATCCATTTATTTCTTACATCATAAAGCTTTTCAATAACAGGTAAAGCCTTTTCAGTGGTATGCAAATGTCTAACACGTTTGTCGTTTTGGTCTGTTGTTACTGTTACATAACCTTCTTCTGTTAGTTTTTGTACAGCTTTTGTAACAGTTCCTTTATCAAAAGAGCCTAAGCGGGATAAATCAAGCATATTTATATCTTGATTTTCATATATTCTTAAAAGAAAAAATTGCTGACCACTGCCAATACCATCTTCTTCAAGCATAAGGTCAAAATATCTGTTTGTATTTCTTTGAAGTATAGAAATAAACTTTAAAATTGTAACATGTTCTTTGTTCATAAATATCCTCCTAAAAGAGTATTTTTTAAATTCATTATACGATAATTAAAGTTGAAAGGTCAATCATAAAAATAAACAAATGAAAAAAATAAAGTGCTGTTATAAACAGCACTTTATTTTAATAAGATGGCTCTAAAACTCTATGTTTTTCAGGCTTTTCTTGTAATAGTTCGGGGAATAGAGAGTCTATACTATAATTTTCTATAATATTTCGAAAGAAATCATGCATTATAGGCTTAAATGACTCATCAACACCATTGTTATTTGCCATATATTCTGCTATATAGCGGTTTATATCTGGCGAATAATGTACTTCATCTATATAAATAGACAAATTGAAAATAAAATCATTAACTGCAAAACAATAATATTTTACATTATCATATTCAGAAAATTCGGTTAACAGTCTATCATATAGATTTAGTAAAGCGGGATAAGTGCCATCACGGATTATTCTATCCCAATGCAATATACAATATGGAGGAGTGAATAAATAAAATTCTGTTTCAGGGTGCTCAGCTATAAATGAATGTATATGCTTTAAGTTCTCATTTATAATATCATCGTAGTAATCAGCAGAAATAACAGTTTCACTCCATTCAGGGCGAACATACCCCCATAATGCTTGGGAATTATTAAAATCATATTCACTATCCCAAGTAAAAGCTTCATCTATAGATGTTTCTTCTCCCATAATTGTAGCAAGTATGCTTTCACCACATAATTCAAGTAAAACATCTTTATTTAAAATATATTTTGCATTATCAAAAATAGAGGAATTATATAAATATTCAGGCATAGGAGTTGATTTTGCATCATATTTAGTTATAAGAATATTTGGGTCTAAACTCCAAAATACACGATTAATATTTGGGTTTTGTTCAAAAGCATATGATAAAGCGGTATCAAAATCAGAAAAACAGCCTCCGGGATAAGAAAGCTTTAGAGTTTTACAATTAAATAACTCATCAAACCATGAAGCTCTAAAATTTGAAGTTACAGAGGAACCTATAATTACACTGTCATATTCAATATGTTTAATCATACCAGAGTTTTGATATCTTTCATTAGAATATACAGCCTTTATATTACCAAATGGCATATGATATTGAAAAGCGGGGTCTATAATAAAAATAGTCGCTACGCAAAGCAAAATAAGCGAAAAAACACCTAAAAATAGATGTTTTAAATATTTACGATAGGACGTAAAACCACCTCCAATTAAAAGTTAAAATATAAAAATGTGCTTATGCCTGAAAGTGATATAATAGACCAGAATAAAACAAAAACGGTTAAATAACAAAGTTTTCTTGTGGGCTTAAAGTTTTGTATTTTGCGTTGCATATTTTGAGGGAAAATTGCACCACAACACGCTAAAATTAAAAATATAACACATGCGACTGTGCCAAAAAGTTTATCATTAGTGTGTATAAATAGTTTAATAAGTTTAATTTCTGTTATTAAAAAATTTTGTGAAAGCTCACTTGCAACAAGTCCAAAACCGCTTGTAAGTCTGGAAAATAAACTAAAAGCTGATTTTATATCTGGAGCTCTAAAGAAAACCCAACATATATTTACATAAATAAATGTTAAAAGCCAACCAATAGGATAAGGCAAATGTTTGTCGGTTTTAGCAGAGATTAAACGGGATACAACCATAGCTATACCATGAAGAAAGCCCCAAAATATAAAAGTCCATGCAGCCCCATGCCATAAACCAGAAACTAAAAATATAATTAGTGTGTTTAAGCAGGTTTTAGCAAGCCCTTTACGACTGCCACCAAGTGGGATATATAAATAACGTGTGAAAAATCTGGTCATGGTCATATGCCAACGTTTCCAGAAATCGCTTATATTTCTTGCTTTATAAGGCGAGTCAAAATTTATAGGCAGATTTATATTAAAACAAAGAGCTATACCAGACGCCATATCACTATAACCCGCAAAATCAAAATATAGTTGTAAAGAGTATGATAAAATTACAACTAAAGCCGATGAAGCGTTTAATGTGCCTATATTTGACCAGCCATAATTTACAGCAGCACCAAGAGTATCAGCAACAATTACCTTTTTAAATAAACCGAAAGTAAAAGCAGTTAAACCTTTTGCAATATTACAAGCTGATGGTTTAAAATTATTTTCTTTTTTGAGCTGTGTAATAATTTCTGAATGAAAAGCTATAGGGCCGCTTGTGACATATGGGAAAAATGAGGCAAAAAGTGCATATTCGCTGATTGAATAATCATCAGCAGCGTTATTTTTACAGTCAATAAGATAAGAAATCTGCTGAAAAGTAAAAAAACTAATGCCAAGCGGTAAAATTAAACTAATAGGTGTATAGCTTTGTCCAAAAATAAATGAGATATTTTCCATAAAGAAATTCAAATATTTAAATACACCTAAAACACCAATGTTTAATAAAATACCTAAAGTACATAATAACCTTTTGTGATTTTCTGTTTTTAAAATTTGTTTTCCAAGATAGAAGTTTACTAAAATGCTAATTATTAAAACTGGTAAAGAGCGAATATCATTTGCAGCATAAAACCAAAGCGACATTAAAAGCAAAAATAGTTTTGCAAACTGAGGTTTTTTCAATCTATGCAAAACAAAATATGCTATTACACTCAAAGGAAAAAACAAAAAAATAAAAAAATGGGAGTTAAATAACATAGCTGAATTACTCCATATTTAAAGAATATACAAAAATATTCTAACATATTAGATATTTAAAAACAATAAAAAACAGATACACAAAGGTATCTGCTTAAATAAAACTATTTAAAATTTGACGAATAACACATAACACAAGTAAATGAGCCGGATAAAATATATAAAACCAATATTTATTATACTTAATTTTAGCATACTGATAGTGTTTTATAAAAAATACTGATGCTGATGCAACTATAAGTGTAAGCACAAAATCAATAAAAATTGTCCAATGGTTTAACCATTGAAATGTAAAACCATTGAAGCCACAATATAAGAAATAAAGTATAAATAAGAATACAAATGTCAAAATAGCTTGCTTTTTACGGTCATCTAATAAGTATAAACCTAAAATAAACGGCAAACCAAATTGCCAATATTCCATTTGAAACAGTAGAGTAACAAAATATATTAAGCATACAGACAGAGTATATAGTATGTATTTAATATAATCTTTTATATTTTTACTGCTTATAAATTTAATAATTCCAATGCACAACACACCAAAAGCAAGTGTAAATATAACATTCAAGTTACTAAATAAGCTTTGGTCATGTGACCAATCATAGATAGGCTGAGAAATAAAAGCAGCAATAAGCAGACGTAAAAAGTATTTTTTTATATCTTTAGTATATTTACAGCCTTCAGCAAGCTGAAAACAGAATATAGGAAAGGCTATTCGACCAAGAGCATACATAATATCAAAGCCAAAGAAAATATTTGATAGTTGAAACCCTGATAAACAGTATATTGAAGAATTTAAAAGATTGTTTATATGGTCTAAAAGCATACAAAAACAGGCGACAAGCTTTAAATCCATAGTATTAAAAGATATCTTTTTATTCACTTTAACCCCTCCATTATTATGCAAAAGCAGATGCCAGAAAGCATCTGCTTTTTATAATTATTGATTGCTGCCCAAAATAATATTTGTTAAAAGCTCAATAGGGTATTTTCCAACTGGATAAAACAAGACTTCTGTTGTATTAATATCATATTTGGCAATAACCTCAATAGAATAGTCTTTTTCAGTTTTAAACAAAGGACTAGCAGAACCTGTAACCTCACTAAGTATAGCATTTTCAATTATTTTTGATATGGTTTCTTTATCAGTTACAGTTACAAGATAGCTACCATCTTTTTCAGATGTAAGTTTACTTAACTTTTCACGAGTTTGTTCATCTAAGTTAGTGTTATTTTTTACATCTCTGTAAACATAGATTTCCAAACCTTCAATATCTTCTGCATTTAATGGCTCAGGTTGCACATTAGCATATTGAGAAATAAGTGCAAGAGTTTTTGTATATGTTGAGTATACAGGTACATAATCAACAAAGTTGCCAGCCATATAACCTTCATATTCATCATCATAGTATGATGTATCAATATCAAGTCTTAAAACAGGGATATCATTTTTAGCTTGTTCTTTGGTAAGTGTTAAACTTTCTTCTCTAAGAGTTTTTATAATCTCAGTTGCTTTGTTTAAATCTATGATTGTACCTGAAACATCATTTGAAGGTGTTGATTGAGTTCTTACATTAATTTCAGCCTTTACAAGCTTGTCAACAGGAATATCAAAGATTGAATAACTTTCATTTTTCATAAATTCCTCAGTGAACATAATATCTTCAAGATAGCCTATATATTCATCTGATGAAAGAACGTTATAATGTCTGGACATTTCAGTGCCATTTTTTAACTTATATTGTATGTTTATATATTGAGCATCATATTCAACAACTTCATCAGTATAAGTTCTATTATATAAGTTTTCATTATCTAAATTATCAACACCATATTGAGCAAGTTTTAAAACAGTTGAAATATTTTTAGCGTCTGTTAAATAATCAAAAGTATCTAAATAGCTTCTAAAACCGCCGTCAGGATACTCAGCATTTAAAGAAACACCAATTACATCGTTTTCATTAGGTATTTTTTTGTCATAACCTATGATATCAGCTTTTAAGAATGTTAAAAATCCGAAAGCAACTACTAAAAGTGCAATCATTGTTTTCCAGTTTTTAAATAGTGAGAGAATATCAAAGTTATAAAGTGCTTCAAAAACTGCATGTGCAAGCACAATGCCAAAGAAAATACCAACATAACGCCATGAGAAACCAGCAACGCTCATAAATAAAAACATAAGACCATATCCACACATTAAAACAAGATAGCATTTAAGTGGAGCTTTAGTTTTATAGAACGAAAGGGCAGAGCCTGCACGTTCACTTTTACGAATGGTAAACAATACTTTGTTTAAAGCAAACAATATAATAGATACAATAAGTGTGCCTATAAGTATACTTGTAGTTTTAAATTCAGCACTATTTCCAAAGTAACAAAGAATTGGAAAACCTTTAGTTGCAATAGCTTCTAAAAGCTGGCTTCCATTATATGTTTTAAGTGATAATTCAAGTAAACTAACAAGCATAAAAGAAGTGGCAGGTATAGCGAAATTAAGAATTGCATATATACAAGCGGATATAAAAGTATTACCTGATAGAATTACCGCAAGTATAGCAAGTGAATAAAACAGTAAGAAGTATATAATATTTATTATAATCGTTTTAAAAATCAAGCCTGCAGTTATATAAAGACCAGCACCCATTGCAAAAGCACATATAACAGCAACTAAATACATAATGATATAAAACGGAATAACAGATATAAAGCCAGTTAAATAAAGCTGTATAAATAAATTACCACGGCTTATAGGTAGAGAATGGAAGAAATCAATCTGTTTACTGCTATGTAAATATCTAAATAAAACAAAAGCAGCTAAACTTGCCATTATTATAATACCTAATTTAACTCCTGCATGTGAGATAGATAATAAAGTATCTGAAGCCAATTTAGATATTATAACTTTTACTTCATTTTTATCAGTGTTTGATATATAATCTAGTTTGTGTTGTATCATCATTAGCGTGAAAAGGGGTAAAGTAAAGAAAAATCCTACACCAGAAAGTACTGGTAAAATTAAATTTCTTCTGATGAATTCACGCTGTAACTTAAAGAAGGAGCGATTTGATGTCATAACCGATTACCTCCGTTTCGCTAATAAAGATTTCTTCTAAGGATAGTGGTAAAAGTTCAAAGAAAGTAGGCTGTGTATTTGAGATTATATTTTGAACCTCGTCACGAGTACCACGAACAGTCAGTGTGTAAAGTGAGCCTCTACGGTCTTTATGCATAATATTAAGAGCTGAAAGGCTGCTTTCTGGAAATGGCTTATTCCAAATTACTTGAACTTTATGAATACCCAGTTTCATATCGTCAAGGTCACGAGAGAATAAAATACCGCCTCTGTGAAGTAAGCCGATATGGTCACAAATATCTTCAAGCTCTCTAAGGTTATGGCTTGCAATGATAGGAGTTATTCCACGCTCGGCAATATCTTCAGCAAAGAGTGATTTAACTGCTTGACGTGCTACTGGGTCAAGTCCATCAAATGTTTCATCGCAGAAAAGATATTCAGCACCAGAACAAAGTCCCATAATAACAGAAACTTGTTTTTTCATGCCCTTTGAAAAAGTGCGTACTTTACGTTTTTCATCAAGCTCAAATGCATTCATTAGTTTTTTATAACGCTCTTTATCAAATAAAGGGTAATACAAACTATAATGTTTTTGTAGCTCAAGAGGAGTTATTCCAGAAAAGAAAAACTGCTCATCTGAAATATAAAAACAACGGTTTTTAAGCGGTATATTTTCAAAAACTTCTTCATCATCAATGGTTATACTACCCTCATCTGGTTTTAAAATGCCCGAAAGCATACGAAGAAAGGTAGATTTACCTGCACCATTTGAGCCAATAAGACCAAATACAGAACCAGTTTGAATTTCTGCACTTACATGGTCTACTGCACAGAGTGAATCAAAATATTTGGTTGCATTTGTAGAACAAATCATGATTTAATCCTCCTTTTTCCCATTTATCCACGATATAATTTGGTTATCAGTTGCCCCTAGTTCTCTTGCGTCTTGTGCAAGGGTTTTTATTTGCTCACTTATTTCTTCCATACGTTTGCTTTTTATGCCTTGACAATCGCTTGAGATAAAGCTTCCTCGACCTTTTACCGAATAAACTATATTTCTGTTTTCAAGTTCGGCGTATGCCCTTTGTATGGTGTTAGGATTTATTGAAAGCTCCATTGCAAGCTGTCTAACACTTGGAAGTTGGTCATTGGGTTGATAAATACCATGCATTGCCATATCTTCAATACCATCAGCGACTTGTTCATAAATTGGTCTTGAATCTCTAAAATCTATGCGTAGCATGAAAATCCTCCTTTCATTATTGTAACAACTGTACTAGCATATCTAGTACAGTTAGTATACACCTTTGATACATAAACTGTCAAGATGTAAAAATAATAATTGTTTAATATTATATATTATGATAAAATATATAAAAATATATAAAATTTATCTATTTTATTATTGTGGAGGTTATAAAATGGTGCATTTAGGTAATGACTGGGACGAAATTTTAAAAGATGAATTTGAAAGCGAATATTATAAAAAAATTAGATATTGGCTAAAAAAAGAGTATGAGGAGCATACAATTTTTCCACCTATGGACGATATTTTCAATGCTTTAAAATATACTCCATATGAAAATGTAAAAGCGGTTATACTAGGACAAGACCCATATCATGGTTTAGGTCAAGCACATGGTTTATGTTTTTCTGTTAAAGAGGGTGTACCTGTTCCACCATCACTGAAAAATATTTTTAAAGAAATTCAAGATGAGCTTGGAATTACCCCTCCAGAAAATGGCACACTCACAAAATGGGCAAAGCAAGGAGTTTTAATGTTAAACACTGTGCTTACAGTAAGACAGGGCAATGCAAACAGCCATAAAAACATAGGTTGGACTACTTTCACAGATAATATAATTAAAAAATTAAATGAACATGAAAAACCTATTGTTTTCTTTTTATGGGGTAAAAATGCAAGAGATAAAAAGAAATTTATAACAAATCCTAATCATTTAATTTTAGAAACAGTACACCCTTCACCACTTTCAGCATATAACGGCTTTTTCGGCTGTGGGCATTTTGCAAAATGCAATGAATTTCTAAAATCACAAGGCTTAGAGCCTATTAACTGGGATTTAAAAGATTAAAATAAAAGGTCTGGAATAAAAATCCAGACCTTTTACTATTTATAATCCTCAGTCATTGCTTTAAGCAATACTTGATATATTTTCTCAGCATTATTTTTAAATGTTTTGCGTAAAATATCCGCTTGACCTTGGCTTACAACATGCATTTGTATTGAAAATACATCTTGCATATTCATGCTAACAAGTAAGTCGTTATTTTCTATTTTTTTAACAGATGTTGTAACTGCTGCATCTCGTCTTAGCTTTTGCACAACTCGAAGTGCAGACTGTTCAGCGGCTTCTCTTACAGTGTATGGTAGATGATTTTTGAAAAGCTCCATTGTTTCTTTGCCTTTTTCAGTTATTTTAAAAAGCTCATCATTTATATTATTCATATGTCCAGTTTTTATAAGCTCATCAAAAGCTTCTTTAAGCTCAAAATAACCGAAACCACCATCACACCATGTACATAAATCAACAATAGTTTCTAAATCAACCGCAAAAGGTAAAAATCCTGTTGCATAAAGAATTAAAAACTTAATTTCTTCTTTAGTTTTAATAAATCCATGTCGTGCCATAGAGAGAGTACCTCCAAATTAGGGGCTTTTTATGCTATAAATTGATTATAACATAAAACCAAGCTTTTTTAAATTATTAAAAATAAGATTGTAACGCAAATTTAAAAAGGTTATAATAAAATAAAAAAACTGGAGGTTAAATAGCTTGAAAGAAATTAAAATACGACCAGCTAATCTATCTGATGCACAAAAAATGTTAGATATATATGGCCCATATGTAAAACATACAACTGTGTCATCAGAATATGATGTACCTTCTATTGAGGAATTTTGCAAAAGAATAAACACTTACACTGAAAAACTTCCTTGGCTTGTGTGCGAAATAGATGGGAAAATAGCAGGTTATACATATGCTGCACCACACAGAACAAGAGCTGCATATCAATGGTCGGTTGAAACCTCAATTTATGTATCACAAGAATTTCATCGTCATGGTGTAGCTAGTGCATTATATTCGGCTATTTTTGAAATTTTGCATGTTCAGGGATATTATAATATATATGTTGGTATAACCTCACCTAATGAGAGAAGTATGAAATTCCATAAATCTATGGGATTTTTGATTTCAGGTGCATATCAAAACAGTATGTATAAATTTGGTCAGTGGCGTGATGTGCTATGGATGGGCAAAGAACTTAGAGCACATGAAACAGCGCCTCAACCAACGATACCATTTAAGGACATACAAAATACACCAATTTGTGATAGGATATTTAAATCATCAGCAGAGAAAATACATGAAAAAGTGGAGATAAACAATGGGTGATACTACGCATAAAGACCATAGAGCAAGAATGAAAGAGCGTTTATTAAAACATGGTTTGGAGTCGTTCCATGACCATGAGGTGCTTGAAGTTTTGCTTTATTTTTCTGTTCCCAGAATTGATACTAACCCTATTGCACATGAACTTATGGACAAATTCGGAAGTCTTCATGCGGTCATTGACGCAAATGCTGAAGCTCTAAAGGAAGTAAAGGGTATAGGTGAAAACTCTATTGCACTAATTACTTTTTTTCGTCAGTTTATGGCTAGATATGCAACAGATAAAGAGGAATATGACCTTAAATTTGCCGCAATGGACACATCAGAAAAGGTTGGCAGATATTTAAAACCACGTTTTATAGATAAAACTGAAGAATATCTTGTCGCCATGGCTACAGATATAAAGGGTAAAGTGCTAGGTGTAGAGGAAATAAGCAAGGGAAGTATAAGAAGTACAAATATAAATATAAGAAAACTTGTTGAATTTGCTTTAAAATATAATGCATCAGGTATAATTTTAGCACATAACCACCCTGGAGGACTTGCAATTCCGTCAGATGAAGACTTAAATGCAACTAGAATAATACAAGAGGCACTAATGCCAATGGATATAATCGTAAGAGACCATATTATTATAGCTGGTAATGATTTTGTATCCTTAAAAGATAGCAATATGATGCAATATGTAAGTACTTTGCAGTCAGATGTTGAAAGAAGACACCTAATATATAGAAAACCATCAAGAAAATGTGCATCAAATATACTTGATATAAATAAAGAAGAACACTAAAAGCTGTAGTTTTAAACTATAGCTTTTTTGTCTGTTTTAATAAGAACAAATGTTCTATTTTTGTATATACTTTTTTTATACATCATGGTATAATTTTTGGTGAAATAGTGACAGATTATATATCGGAGGTGAAAATAAAATGCAATTTAAAATTAAAAGTCCTTATGAAATGGCAGGTGACCAACCAGAGGCAGTTGAAAAACTTGCTAATGGCTTTTTAAATGGTATAGATGAACAAGTTTTACTTGGTGTTACTGGTTCAGGAAAAACTTTTACAATGGCAAATATAATTCAAAAAGTGCAAAAACCTACACTTGTACTAGCTCATAATAAAACATTAGCTGCACAGCTTTGTTCAGAACTTAGAGAATTTTTCCCAGATAATGCAGTTGAATATTTTGTATCTTATTATGATTACTATCAGCCAGAAGCTTATATTGCATCAACAGACACTTATATAGAAAAAGACTCCTCTATAAATGAAGAAATAGATAGACTTCGTCACTCTGCAACCGCTGTTTTAAGTGAAAGAGAAGATGTTATTATTGTTGCGTCGGTTTCATGTATTTACTCACTTGGTGACCCTATCGACTATAAAAATATGGTTATTTCACTTCGCCCTAATATGGAAAAAAATCGAGATGATTTAATAAAAAAACTTATAGAACTTCAATATGAACGAAATGATGTTGCATTTGAAAGAAACCGTTTCAGAGTGCGTGGTGATACAGTGGAAATATGGCCTGTTTATTCTGATAGTGATTGTGTTAGAATTGAATTTTTTGGTGATGAAATAGATAGAATAAGCAGAATTGACCCGCTTACAGGTAAGGCGATAAAAGAGCTTGGTCATATAGCTATTTTTCCAGCAAGCCACTATGTTACAAGTAGAGAAAAATTGCAAGTTGCAATAAAAGAGTTAGAAAAAGAACTTGAAGCACAAGTGGAATATTTTAATTCACAGGGTAAACTGGTAGAGGCTCAACGCATTGCACAGCGTACACGCTACGATATAGAGGTGTTGCAAGAAATAGGATTTTGTTCAGGTATTGAAAACTATTCCAGAGTGCTTTCGGGTAGAAAGGCAGGTTCTGCACCTTATACTCTTATAAATTATTTTCCAAAAGATTTTCTGTTAATAGTTGATGAAAGCCATGTAATGCTTCCACAAGTTAGAGCGATGTATCATGGCGATAGAGCCAGAAAAGAAGCATTAGTGCAAAATGGTTTTAGGCTGCCATCAGCTATGGATAACAGACCTCTTAATTTTGATGAATTTAACGAGCGTTTAAACCAAGTTTTATATGTATCCGCTACACCTGCAGAGTATGAAAAAGAACGTTCAGGGCAAATTGTTGAACAGGTTATAAGACCTACAGGGCTTTTAGACCCTATAATTTCAGTAAGACCAGTTGAAGGTCAGCTTGATGATTTGCTTTCTGAAATTCACAAGCGTATAAGTTTAAAAGAACGTGTATTAGTTACAACACTTACTAAAAAAATGGCGGAGGACTTAACCGCATATTTAGAAGGTGTAGGAATAAAAGTAAGATATATGCACCATGATGTTAAAACTATTGAACGAATGGAGCTTATAAGAGATTTACGACTGGGAGTTTATGATGTTTTAGTTGGTATTAACCTATTAAGAGAAGGTCTTGATTTACCAGAAGTTTCTCTTGTTGCTATTTTAGATGCTGATAAAGAGGGATTTTTACGCTCGGAAACCTCACTTATTCAGACAATAGGCAGAGCTGCACGAAATGAAAATGGCATGGTTATAATGTATGCAGATAGTGAAACCCCATCTATGCATAGAGCTATAACAGAAACCAAACGAAGAAGAAAACTTCAACAGGAATTTAATGAAAAGCATGGAATAACACCAAAGACTGTTAAAAAGAGCATTAAAGATATTATTGAAATATCAAGTGAAAGCAAAGTGCCAACAAAGAAACTCACTAAAACACAAAAAGAAGCTGAAATTGCTCGTCTTACACGCCAAATGAAAGAGGCTGCAAAACTGTTAGAATTTGAGCTTGCAGCAGAAATCCGTGACCAGATAAAACAGCTAGAGGGGAAATAACATGAACATAACAGCTATGTGTTTTAGTCCTAATGGTAATACAAAAAAGATTGTTTGTACTATCGCAAAAAGTATAAATGAAAATTTTAAAATTATAGATTTTACACTTCCGCAAATTAGAGAGAATGAATATAAATTTTCTAGTAAAGATTTAATTGTTATTGGTGTGCCTGTTTATGCGGGGCGAGTGCCTAATGTGTTATTAAAATTTTTAGATAAAATAAAGGGCGAAGATAGTCTTTGTGTGCCAGTTGTTGTTTATGGCAATAGAAACTATGATGATGCACTTATAGAGCTTAAAACAATACTTGAAAACAATGGTTTTTGTGCTATTGCAGGCGGTGCTTTTGTAGCTCAACATGCTTTTTCCAAAATTTTGGCGAAAAATCGTCCAGACAGTGAAGATTTAGCGAAAGCTAACGATTTTGGGAAACAAATTGCTGACAAGTTAAACACCAGTCATAAGTTTAAAAGTGTAAAGGTAAATGGTTTTACACCTATAAGAGAATATTATAAACCAAGGGATAGAGCGGGGAATTTTATAAATATTTTAAAGGTAAAGCCAAAAACTAAAACTGAGCTTTGTGATAACTGCGGAATATGTGCAAACGCTTGTCCAATGGGTTCTATATCAAAAGAAAATCCGTCAGAAATTAAAGGTATTTGTATTAAATGCTGTGCTTGTGAGAAAAAATGTCCAACAGGTGCAAAATATTTTGATGATGAGGGATACTTATACCATAAAACCGAATTAGAGCTTGAATACACAAGAAGGGCAGAGCCAGAAATTTTTATATAAAAGGAGTTAATTATGCACGAGCATATTTATGTTAAAGGTGCAAGAGAACATAATCTCAAAAATGTAGATATAAAAATCCCTAGAGATAAACTTGTTGTTTTTACTGGTTTATCTGGTTCGGGTAAATCTTCTCTTGCATTTGATACCATTTATGCAGAAGGTCAGCGTAGATATGTAGAATCGCTGTCATCTTATGCAAGACAATTTTTAGGGCAAATGGAAAAGCCAGATGTAGATTATATAGAGGGACTTTCTCCAGCTATTTCTATTGACCAGAAAACTACATCTAAAAACCCACGCTCAACAGTGGGTACTGTAACAGAAATCTACGATTATTTAAGATTACTATGGGCGAGAATTGGCATTCCTCATTGTCCAAAATGCGGAAAGGAAATCCATCAACAGACAATAGACCAAATTATAGATAGGCTTATGGAGCTTGAGGAACGTACAAAAGTACAAATTTTAGCACCTATTGTTAGGGGCAGAAAAGGCGAACATAAAAAGGTTTTAGATGATGCTAGAAAATCTGGTTATGTTAGAGTACGTGTTGATGGCAATATCTATGATTTATCAGAGGAAATAACACTTGAAAAAAATAAAAAACATACAATAGAAATTGTTATAGATAGACTTGTTATTAAAGATGATATAAGAGGTAGACTAACGGACTCAGTAGAAACCGCATCAGCTTTGACAGGCGGTTTAGTGCTTGTAGATGTAATTGGCGGTGAAATGCTCAGTTTCTCACAAAATTATGCCTGTGAGGATTGCGGTATATCAATGGAAGAACTAACACCGAGAATGTTTTCATTTAATAACCCTTATGGTGCTTGTCCTACTTGCACTGGTTTGGGTATGCAAATGAAAATTGACCCTGCTTGTGTTATTCCAAATCCTGCACTTTCTTTAAATGAGGGTGCAATTAAAGCAAGTGGTTGGGGAAATGTAGAAGCGGGAAGCATTGCTTATATGTATTATACTGCTCTTGGTAAAAAATACGGTTTCACTCTTGATACTCCTGTAAAGGATTTTTCAGATGAAGCATTAAATGCCCTGCTTTATGGCACAGGAGAGCAAAAACTCACTTTGTCAGTAAGCCGTTTTTCTGGTGGCAAGATGGAACAACCTTTTGAGGGTGTTGTAAATAACCTTGAACGCAGATATAGAGAAACCTCAAGTGAATATGCTAGAAATGAAATTGAAGAATGTATGAGTGAAGCCGTATGTCCAGATTGTAAAGGCAGACGTTTAAAAAAAGAAGTATTAGCGGTAACAGTAGGCGGTCTTAATATAATTGAGTTTTGTGAAAAGTCTGTTTCTAAGGCTATTGATTTTATGAAATCGCTTGAGCTTACAGAAATGCAACATAAAATAGGCGATAGAGTTATAAAAGAAATTTTGGATAGACTTGGATTTTTAAATTCCGTAGGTTTGGAATATTTAACGCTTTCACGTTCATCAGGTACGCTTTCAGGTGGTGAGGCTCAACGAATTAGGCTTGCAACTCAAATTGGTTCATCGCTTATGGGTGTGCTTTATATACTTGATGAACCATCTATTGGACTTCATCAGCGTGATAATGATAAACTGCTTAACACGCTAAGACATTTAAGAGATTTAGGCAATACTCTTATTGTGGTAGAGCATGATGAAGATACTATGTATGCGGCTGATTATATAGTTGACATAGGCCCTGCTGCTGGCGTAAATGGTGGTGAAGTTATTTTTCAGGGTAGTGTTGAGGATTTGCTTAAATGCGAAAAATCCCAAACAGGTGCTTATCTTTCTGGTAGAAAGAAAATTCCTGTGCCACAAAGTCGCAGACAGGGTAACGGTAAAACACTAGAAGTAAAAGGTGCAAATGTAAACAACCTAAAAAATATTGATTTCACCATTCCACTTGGTACGCTTACCTGTGTAACTGGTGTTTCTGGCTCGGGTAAATCATCTTTTGTTAATGAGGTGCTTTATAAAAGGTTAGCCGCTGATTTAAATGGTGCTAGAACTAGAGCGGGTGAGCATAAAGAGATGTTAGGGCTTGAAAATTTAGACAAAGTTGTGGGTATAGACCAATCACCAATAGGACGTACTCCACGCTCAAACCCTGCAACATATACAGGTTTATTTGGCGATATAAGAGAACTTTTCGCCCAAACAGCAGACGCAAAAGCTAGAGGTTATGGTGCAGGAAGATTTTCTTTTAATGTAAAAGGTGGTCGATGTGAAGCCTGTTCTGGTGATGGACTGTTAAAAATAGAAATGCATTTTCTACCTGACATTTATGTGCCTTGTGATGTATGTAAAGGTAAAAGATATAACAGAGAAACTCTTGAAGTAAAATACAAAGGCAAAAATATCTATGAGGTTTTAGATATGACCGTAGATGAAGCGGTAGAGTTTTTCGAGAATGTACCAAAACTTGCACGAAAACTTAAAACCATGCAAGAAGTAGGACTTGGGTATGTAAAATTAGGTCAATCATCAACAACTCTTTCTGGTGGTGAAGCTCAAAGGGTTAAGCTTGCAACTGAGCTTTCTAAACGTTCAACAGGCAAGACAATTTATATTTTGGACGAACCTACAACTGGACTTCATATTGCTGATGTTCACAAGCTTGTTGATGTTTTACAGCAGCTTGTAGACAAGGGCAATACAGTAGTTGTTATTGAGCATAATTTAGACGTTATAAAGATAGCTGACCATATAATTGACTTAGGTCCAGAAGGTGGCGATGGTGGCGGCACTATAGTTTGTACAGGTACACCAGAGCAAGTTGCGGATTGTGATAAATCATATACAGGTAAGTATCTTAAAAAGTATCTTTTGCAAAAGTAAAAATTGATTGATTATTAAATAAAAATTTAAGATATATTTAAGAGATTTATAGTAACATGGTGAACGAAAATAGATAAGCGTATGGCATTAAATTAAGCCATATCAATATAAAACCCAAAAAATAGCTTATCTATACTTGTGCTAGGCATCTGCCCCTAATTGGGCAGATGTTTTTTTATGTTGCTTATTTTTTAAAATCTTGTATAATAATATAGAATACGACTGTTTATGATATTATTTTTATTGAAATGGAGTGATACAGTTGGCTTATTATGGTAGACGTGGTGGCTATAGAAATGGCTATCGTCGTGGCAACCCAAAAGTATTATTTAAGTTAATTACCTTGATTATTTTTATTGCGGCTATTGCCTTAGCTGTAATTCAAACTACTCGTGCACAAAAAATTGCATCAAATGAGAAAAAACTTAAATCTGAAGTTGCTAGTTTACAGTCAAAACTGGAAACCGTACAAGATTATGTGCCTGCTTATATTTTAGAAGGTGCATCAGATACAGCTTTTGCTTATCAAAAGCTATATCCTGAAATGATGGCTGAAAGACCTCAAACACTTGATGAAATAGATACAAGAGCTATTTATTTAACTTTTGAGGGCGGTCCATCAAAAAACACTGAAAATATTTTAGATTATCTAAAGGACAGTGGACAGAAAGCAACATTTTTTATTACAGGTGAAAATATAGCTGGTAATGAAGCAATTATAAAACGTATGACCGATGAAGGGCATACAGTTGGTGTTTGTAGCTTTTCAACTGATTATAAAACAATTTATCAGTCGGTAGATGCTTTCCTTGCAGATTTTAATAAAGCTTATACTGCTATATATAATGCATGTGGAGTATATCCAAATATATTTAGGTTTCCATGTGGCTCTATAAATGAGTATAACAGCAAAATATATAGAGAGCTTATATCAGAGATGACAAGACGTGGTTTTGTATTCTTTGACTGGAATGTAAATAGTGATGATAATGGTGACAATCAAGAAGATTGGGAAGCTATTGTTCAAGATGTTGCAGAAGATGTAAAAGATTATGACCAAGCTATAGTTTTAATGCATGATGCAGATGATAACAGCTCGACTGCAAGAGCTGTTAAGTATATGCTTAACTATCTTGGAAAAAATGGTTATTACTTTGCAAACATCAAATCAACTACTATTCCTGTTACATTTGATTATTTTAATAATGATTAAAAGTTAATAAAAATACTTAAAAATATAAAAAACCTTCTATTTAAAGCGATAAATAGAGGGTTTTTTCTTTTGTAAAATCAGACTTTTTGTTTTGTAAAGTATTTTACACAGGATTTACAATATACCGCATGAACACTTTACAAAACTATTATAGACTATTTTCAGTGATGAAAAACACGCAGACAAAAGGAGATTTTAAATCATGAATATGAAAAAGAGAATTTTCGCAGTTTTAACCGCAACAGCTATTGCAGCTATGATGACAGGTTGTGGTTCTTCAAACAATTCAGCTGATGGTAGTCAAACATATGGTGGTGCAAGTGACTTAGGCATGATTACTGTTGTAAGCCGTGAAGATGGTTCTGGTACTCGTGGTGCTTTCATTGAACTTATGGGCATTGAGCAAAAGGACGCTGACGGCAACAAAACCGATATGACAACTGTTGACGCTATGATTACAAATAAAACTGATGTTATGCTGTCTACTATCGCAGGTGACCCAGCAGCTATTGGTTATGTATCACTTGGCTCTCTAAATGATAAAGTTAAAGTAAAGGCATTACAAATTGATGGTGCTGAAGCTACCGCTGAAAATGTAAAGAATGGTACTTACAAGGTATCTCGTCCATTTAATATCGCTACTAAGGGCGAGCCAACTGGCGTAGCTAAAGACTTTATAAATTATATTTTGTCTGCTGATGGTCAAAAGGTAGTTTCTGAGGATTATATCTCTATCAGCGATGATGCAGCTGCATTTGAAACAGATGGTTCTTCTGGTAAAATCGTTGTAGGTGGTTCTTCTTCTGTATATCCTCTAATGGAAAAATTAGCAGAAGGTTATGAAGCAATCAATGCTGCGGCTGAAGTTGAAGTTCAAAGTTCTGACTCTACTGCTGGTATGAGTGGTGCTGCTGATGGTACTTTTGATATTGGTATGGCATCTCGTGCACTCAAAGATGAAGAAGCTGCTGAGCTTACTGGTACTGTAATTGCAAATGATGGTATTGCAGTTATTGTAAATAATGAAAATGCTATCACTGGTTTGACTAGCGAGCAAGTTCAGAAGATTTACACTGGTGAAATCACCGATTGGTCTGAAATTGCTGAATAATAAGTAAAAAAATCCAGTTAGGGCGGCTTTTGTACCGCCCTAACATTGTGTATAGAAAAAGGTGTCTAGATGAAAGAAAAAATTATGCATGGCGTATTTGCAATTGCGGCATTAACTTCCATCTTTGCCGTAGTGCTTATTTGTGTGTTCCTGTTTGCAAGTGGTGTACCTGCAATGCAGGAAGTGGGATTTTTGAAGTTTTTGGGCGGTACAAGTTGGAAGCCTACCGCAAGTAATCCACAGTTTGGAATTTTTCCAATGATTATTGGTTCAATTTATGTAACAGCTGGTGCAATTATTGTTGGTGTTCCTTTTGGTGTACTTACTGCTGTATTTATGGCTTTTTATTGTCCTAAAAAATTATATCGTCCTCTTAAATCTGCAACCGAACTTTTAGCTGGTATTCCATCTGTTGTTTATGGTTTCTTTGGTCTTGTTGTTATTGTTCCTATGCTTAGAGAAGCATTTGGCAGGGAATATGGCTGTAAAGGTCAGTCAATCTTAGCTGCATCAATTTTATTAGGTCTTATGATTTTACCTACTATTATAGGTGTATCTGAATCAGCTCTTAGAGCTGTTCCTCAATCTTATTATGAGGGTGCTACTGCTCTTGGTGCAACTCATGAAGAAGCAATTTTCCGCACAGTTCTTCCTGCTGCCAAGTCTGGTGTGCTTGCAGGTGTAATTTTGGGTGTTGGTCGTGCAATCGGTGAAACAATGGCAGTAATAATGGTTGCAGGTAACCAGCCAAGAGTGCCAGAAAGCATTTTCCAAGGCGTTAGAACACTTACTGGTAATATCGTTATGGATATGGCTTATGCAGAAGGTCTTCACAGAGAAGTTCTTATTGCGACCGGTGTAGTTCTCTTTGTTTTCATCTTGATTATCAATATATCATTCTCTGTTCTAAAGAGGAGGGACCCAAATGCAGGCTGAGATTAAATCAAAACGCAAAAGACCATTAAGCTTAATATTAAAAATATTAGTTGCAGCAGCAGCTTTAATAACATTTGCAGCTCTTATTTTCATTATTGCTTATATTCTTATAAATGGTATTCCTTATTTAAAACCTTCTTTGTTTGCTCTTGAATATAATTCAGAAAATGTTTCAATGCTGCCATCTCTTATAAACACAATTCAAATGACAGTGCTTGCTTTGATTATTGCTGTTCCTTTAGGCGTGTTTACTGCTATATATCTGGTGGAATATGCTAAAAAGGGCAGCAAACTTGTTGAAGTCATTCGTATGACCGCTGAAACACTTTCTGGTATACCGTCTATTGTTTATGGTTTGTTTGGTATGCTGTTTTTTGTTCAGCGTTTGCAAATGGGATTATCTCTTATTTCTGGTGCTTTAACAGTTGCAATTATGATTTTACCTCTTGTTATTCGTACAACAGAAGAAGCACTGATTTCTGTACCTCAAATGTATCGTGAAGCGTCATTTGGTCTTGGTGCAGGTAAACTGCGTACTGTTTTTAGAGCAGTCCTTCCAAGTGCTGTTCCAGGTATTTTAGCGGGTGTAATTCTTGCTATTGGTCGTATTGTAGGTGAAACAGCAGCTCTTATCTATACTGCTGGTACTGTTGCAGAAATTGCAGTTGGTAGCGATTTCCTTTTAGACTCTACTCGTACACTTGCTGTACATATGTACATTCTCTCAAGCGAAGGTTTCCATACAGGCGAAGCCTATGCAACAGGTGTTGTATTACTTATAATGGTATTTGTTATCAACGCTTTAAGTAATATTGCTGCAAAGAAAATCGGTGTTAATAAGTAACAACCAATTCGGAGGATAATTATGGATAAAATTACAGTTGAACATGTTGACTTACATTATGGTAAGTTTCATGCATTAAAAGATATTTCTTTAAACATTCCATCACAGGAAATTACTGCTTTTATTGGCCCTTCTGGTTGCGGTAAATCTACACTTTTAAAATCACTAAACCGTATGAATGATTTAGTTGAAGGCTGCGTTATAACAGGTAGTATGAAACTTGATGGTCAAGATATCTATGATAAAAGTGTTGATGTAAGTGAACTTAGGCGTAGAGTGGGTATGGTTTTCCAAAAGCCAAACCCATTTCCAATGTCTATTTATGATAATGTAGCTTATGGCCCTAGAACTCATGGTATTAGAAACCGTGCTAAACTTGATGAAATAGTTGAAAGAAGTTTAAAACAGGCTGCTATCTGGGACGAAGTTAAGGATAGACTTAATAAAAATGCTCTTGGTATGTCAGGTGGTCAACAGCAGCGTCTTTGTATCGCTCGTGCTCTTGCTACAACTCCAGAAGTGCTTTTAATGGACGAACCAACTTCTGCTCTTGACCCAATTTCTACAGCTAAAATAGAAGATCTTGTATTAGAGCTTAAAAAAGATTATACTATCGTTATAGTTACTCATAATATGCAGCAAGCAACTCGTATTTCAGATAAGACAGCCTTTTTCCTTATGGGTGAAGTTGTTGAAATGAATGATACAGAAACACTGTTCTCTGTTCCAAAGGATAAGCGTACAGAAGACTATATTACAGGAAGATTTGGGTGATATAATTATGAGAAATCGTTTTGAAGCACAATTACACAACCTAAATGAACAGATTATTACTATGGGTGCTATGGTAGAATCAGCTATAGCTTCTGCGGCTAGAGCTCTTGAAAATCGTGATATTGAGCTTGCTACTAAGGTTGCTGAGTCTGATAATGCAATAGATGAAAAAGAACGTGAGATTGAGCATATCTGTTTAAAACTGCTTATGCAGCAACAGCCTGTAGCATCAGACCTTCGTATGATTTCTGCTGCTATGAAAATGATTACAGATATTGAGCGTGTGGGCGACCAAGCGGCTGATATAGCTCAACTTACTGTTATGCTTTGTGAGCAAAATGCGGTGCTTATTACCGCAGTTGAATTAAAGGAAATGGCAAAAGCTACTATTAAAATGGTAAGCGGTGCTATTGACGCTTTTGTTCGTAAGGATATTGAGCTTGTTCATGAAGTTATTGCTTATGATGATGTTGTTGATGAGCAGTTTAACAATATTCGTAAAAAGCTTATGACAAGCATTCGTGAAAATGAAAATATTGATGAACACGCTATTGATGAAATGATGATTTCTAAATATTTTGAACGTATTGGTGACCATGCTGTAAATATTGCAGAATGGGTTGAGTTTTCTTTAACAGGAAAACTTAAAAATGAGGAATAAAATTCCCGTTATTTGAGAAAGGGAGAAAGTACTAAATGCAGATAATTTTTTGTGTGGAAGATGATGAAAATATTCGTGAACTTGTAGTTTATGCATTAAAGGCAAGTGGATTTGCAGCAGAAGGTTTTGCAGACGCAAATTCATTCTATGCAAGGCTTGAACAGCAAGTTCCTTCACTTGTTTTGCTTGATGTAATGCTACCAAGTGAGGACGGTATGACTGTGCTAAGTAAAATACGTAAGAATGCACGTTTTTCAAGTTTGCCAGTTATTATGCTCACAGCTAAAAATACCGAATATGATAAAGTCTGTGGTCTTGACCATGGTGCAGATGACTATGTTACAAAGCCTTTCGGTGTAATGGAGCTTATAGCTCGTATAAAGGCAGTTTTACGCCGAACAGAACAGACTAAATCTCCTGAAATTTTAACACTTGGAAAAATTTCATTAGATGTAGGTAGAAGAAATGTAAATGTTGATGGTGAAGAAGTTACATTAACATTTAAAGAGTTTGAGCTTTTACAATATTTCATGCAAAATGCAGGTTTGGTACTTTCTCGTGAAAAAATTATGGCTGCGGTTTGGGGATTTGATTTTGAGGGGGAAAGTCGTACTGTAGATATGCACGTTAAAACACTAAGAAAAAAACTTGGTGATGCGGGCAGTATGATTGGCACTGTTCGTGGTGTTGGTTATAAAATCAGTGGCGATGATTAAAACCCCATATAAAAAGGAAAAAATATGAAAAAACGTATAAATTTATGTATGTGTTTGCTTGCAATCGCTACTTGTATTATCACTTTTGTGGCAACACTTACTATAAGTTATCAAACTGCACTTGCACGCATGGAAACAGAAACAATGCGTCAAGCCTCTTTGGTTGCAGCTGGACTTGAACATATTGATGCTTTAGATAGTGATGAACAACAAGCTTATATGCAGGCTGTGGGTAAAAGTGACCGTTCACGTGTAACTTTAATTGAACCTGATGGAACAGTTGTTTATGACTCAAATTATGACCCTTCACAAATGGAAAATCACCTTGAGCGTCCAGAAGTTGAGGAAGCAACTCATAATGGAAAAGGTGAGTCATCAAGAACATCTGCAACTTTAGGTCAGCAAACTTATTATGTTGCAAAACTTTTATCTAATGGTCAAATTCTGCGTGTATCAAATACAACCGACCTTGTAAGTGATGACCTGCAACGTGCTATTCCTCCACTTGTTCTTATCATTGTATTGGTTATAGCTTTTAGTGTATGGCTTGCAAATTACTTAACAAATAGACTTGTAAAACCGATAAATACTCTAAAGCTTGATAATCCACTTGAAAATGATATTTATGAGGAAATTTCCCCACTTCTTCACAAAATCCATACACAAAATGAACAGTTACAAAAACAAATGGATAAAATGCGTCATCAAAAAGTTGAGCTTGAAGCTATAACTTCTAACATGTCAGAAGGTATGGTTATATTAGATAAAGAGATTAGAATTTTATCTGTAAATCAATCTGCTATTAGATTGCTTGGCTCAGTTTCACAGGATTTCGCAGGTCAAAGCCTTATTTCACTTAGCCGAGACCAAGTGCTAAACCGTAGAGCAAATGAAGCTGTAAAAGGCAAAAAAACTGAGCACCGAATGGAAAACCAAAATGGTAGACAATTACAGATTTTCTGTAACCCTGTACAGGTTGATGGTAATGTTAGAGGTTGCGTATTGCTTATTGTTGATATATCAGAAAAATATGCTGCTGAAAAAAGCCGTAGAGAATTTACAGCAAATGTGTCTCATGAACTTAAAACTCCTTTAACTTCTATATCTGGTTATGCTGAAATGATTTCTAATGGTATGGCTAGACCAAAAGATGTAGCTGGTTTTGCTGAAAAAATTCACACAGAAGCAGGCAGACTTCTTGTATTAGTTGATGATATTATTAAATTATCTCAGCTTGACGAAAAAGCACCTATGACCTTACAATTTGAAAAAGTAAACTTAAAGAAATTACTGGAAACTGTTAGCAATCAGATGAAAGATTATGCTGACAAAAAACAAGTTAAAATTCATGTTCAAGCGGAAGACGTTATAGCAAGTGGTGTACCTCGTATGCTTGAAGAAGCTGCTCAAAATTTATGTTCAAACGCTGTAAAATATAATCGTGAAGGCGGCAATGTATGGCTTAGAGTTACTAAACATGGTGATATGGCATATATTGAAGTCGAAGACGATGGTATTGGCATTGCACAAGATGATAGAGCACATATTTTTGAAAGATTTTATCGTGCAGATAAAAGCCATAGTAAAACCATTGAAGGAACTGGCTTAGGTCTTGCAATCGTAAAACATATTGCTGAACTTCATGGCGGAAGTGTTGGGGTTCAATCTTATGAAGGCAAGGGCAGTATATTCACAATGAGTTTACCTCAAAGCTCTAATTAAGATATGAAATAAGATTTAAAAGCACTAGAAAACACTGTTCTAGTGCTTTTCTTTTCTTTTTTATATTCTATAAACTAAAAAATAATAAAAAATATATGGCTTTTTTGGACAAACAGACATTGATATTAGTAAAAAAGTGTGTATAATATAATCTGTATGAAAAACGGAAAAAGGTAAATACTGAATTTACCAAGATTTTTTAGGAGGAAAGGAAACTATGAAAAAAAAGTTTGCTCTAGCTCTGGCTGCTATTATGATGACGGGTACTCTTGCAGCTTGTGGCTCTACAAACACAAATGACAATGCAGGTTCAACAGCAGATAATACTACATCTGGTACATCAGCAGTTGAAGCTATTAAGGAAAAGGGCGAAATTGTTATGCTTACTAATGCCGCTTTCCCTCCATTTGAATATTTAGCTGATGATGGTTCTGTTCAGGGTGTTGATGCGGATATCGCTCAAGCGGTTGCTGATAAGCTTGGTGTTGAACTCAAAATCGTTGATATGGATTTCGATTCAATCGTTAATTCTTTAAAGGCTGGTAAGGGTGATTTTGCTGCTGCTGGTATGACTATTACAGAGGAACGTTTAAAGCAGGTTGATTTCTCTGATGAATATGTTACTTCTTCTCAGATGGTTGTAGTTCGTGCTGACTCTGACCTAGAAGGCGATAAGGACGCACTTGATACTGCTCTATCTGGCAAGAATATAGCTGTTCAAGCTGGTACAACTGGTGATTGGTATGCAGGCGGTGATGAAACAACTGGTTCTACTATTGAAAAGGCTAATGTTCTTCAGTATAAGTCTGCAACTGAAGCTGCTCTTCATCTTGCAAACGGTAAAGCTGATGCTATTATCATTGACCAGAAACCAGCAGAAGCTATTGTGGCTGCAAATGATGGTAAATTAAAAGTGCTTGATACCAAACTGACAGATGAACAGTATGCTTTTGCTGTTCAGAAGAACCAAGAAGATTTGCTTGCTGTAATTAATGAAGTTGTTGCTGAATATAAGGGCGATAAGGTTGATGAGCTTATCACAAAGCACATGGGTGCATAAATAAAAACACTAAAGCAGGGGTAAAAAATGCTCCTGCTATTTTTAAATAAGGGAGATGGGTCAATGAATGAATGGTTTGCAAAAGTAGTAAGCGATTTTAGTGGTGCATTTATTGAAGGTGACCGCTGGAAGCTCTACTTTCAAGGCTTAGGAAAAACTTTACAGATTGCTGCTGGTGCGGTGGTTTTAGGTATTATCATTGGTATTGTTATCGCTATTATTAAGGTATCCGCTAATCAGCATTCAAATAGCGGAAAATGTCCTGTTTTTCTCAAAATATTAGAGAAAATTTGCGATATTTACTTAACTGTAATTCGTGGTACTCCTGTTATGGTGCAATTACTTATTATTTATGCGGGTATTTTTGTAACTATGACAGATGGTACAATAGCTGCTATTGTTGGTTTTGGTATTAACTCTGGTGCATATGTTGCCGAAATTATCAGAGCTGGTATCCAATCTATTGATAAGGGACAAACTGAAGCTGGTCGTTCTCTTGGTTTAACTTCTGGTCAAACAATGCGTTTAATTATACTTCCTCAGGCAATTCGTAATATTTTACCTGCACTATTTAACGAGTTTATCACTCTTTTAAAGGAAACATCTGTTGCAGGTTATGTTGCTGTTCAAGATATTCTAAAAATGGCAACTAATATTCAAAATAAGGTTTATAATATTGCACCACTTATGATTACTGCTGTATTTTATTTGGTGCTTGTAATAATTATGACTCAGGTTCAAAAACAAATTGAAAGGAGACTGGCACAAAGTGATAGACGTTAAAGATTTACATAAATATTTTGGTAAAAATGAAGTGCTTAAAGGTGTAAATGAGCATATTCATAAGGGCGAAAAAGTTGTTATCATTGGTGCTTCTGGCTCTGGTAAATCCACTTTTTTACGCTGTTTAAATTTACTTGAACAGCCTACATCTGGCACAATTACATTTGAAGGAACTGATATAACCGACCCAAAGCAAAATATAAATAAACTGCGTCAGAAAATGGGTATGGTTTTCCAGCAGTTTAATTTGTTTCCACATCTATCTGTTAAGGAAAATATAAAGCTTGCACCTGTAAAGCTTGGTATTATGACAGAGCAAGAGGCAGAGAAAAAAGCGTTAGAGCTTTTAGAGCGTGTAGGTTTGCCAGATAAGGCAAATGCATATCCAAAACAGCTTTCTGGCGGTCAGCAGCAGCGAATAGCAATCGCTAGAGCACTTGCTATGAACCCTGATGTAATGCTATTTGATGAGCCGACTTCTGCTCTTGACCCTGAAATGGTAGGCGAAGTTTTAGAGCTTATGAAAGAGCTTGCAGAAGAAGGCATGACAATGGTTGTTGTAACACACGAAATGGGATTTGCTCGCTCGGTTGCAACCAGAGTTTTGTTTATGGACCAAGGTGTAATTGCTGAACAAAACGAACCAGAACAATTTTTCACAAATCCACAGCACCCAAGGCTAAAAGAATTTTTAAGTAAGGTGCTTTAAAAAAAATATGACACTAAAGTTTTTTGCTTTGGTGTCTTTTTTGTTGTTTAGTAAAAAACAAAAATATAAACAGTTCAAAT
This sequence comes from Butyricicoccus sp., assembly GCA_017886875.1. GTDB lineage: Bacteria > Bacillota > Clostridia > Oscillospirales > Butyricicoccaceae > Butyricicoccus_B. The sequence continues at coordinate 46,629 of JAGHIZ010000073.1, forward strand.
GTTGCATACAGAAAATTACAAAAACTCTTAAAAATATCTTAAAAATTCTTTAAAAAAGTTTAAAAAATGTTTAAGGGTTATCGCTATACCTTTAATAAAAACCTTTAAAAAACATTAAAAAGTTTATAAAAATAGTTTTAGTAAAATAAAAAAAGCACAGTGGAAAAACTTTAAAAATACCTTAAATTTTGCGTTTTTATGTGAAAAAACATCATGATATCATGCTAAAAAGACGATTTTTTGTAGAAATTATATAAATCAAAAATGCAAAAGAACTAATAAAAAGTGCAAATGCAATTTATGAACAATCTGTTAAAATGAACCTGTAATGAAAAAGGACATTGGCTCGCATACTTCCCAGCAATATAGCAATCCATTATTGTTTTGAATGCAAACAAGTCATAAAGTCCAAATTTGTTAAATTTATTATAAGAGAAAGGGGAAAACCAATTTATGCCAGACATTGTATTAACCCGAATTGATAACCGACTAATCCATGGTCAGGTTGCTACCCAATGGTGTGGAGTTGTAGGTGCTAACTTGCTGCTTGTTGCAAACGACGCTGTTGCAGCAGACGAGTTCCGTCAAGGTCTTATGAACATGGCAGCTCCTGCTTATGCTCAAACTCGTTTCTTCACCATCGAAAAAACAATCAATATCATTCATAAGGCATCTCCAAATCAGCATATTGCTATTATCTGTGAAAACCCACAAGATGTATTAAAGCTGGTTGAGGGTGGTGTACCAATCAAAAAGCTCAATATTGGCAATATGCATATGGCGGAAGGGAAGCGTCAAGTGGCTACATCTGTTGCAGTTGATGACAACGATGTGGCAGCATTTAAACGCCTACAGGAGCTAGGAGTAGAACTCGAAATCAAGCGTGTTCCTGATACTCCTGCTGAAAGTATTGATAAACTATTTAAGTAAACAGTATTCCCCGATTTAAGAAGGGAAATAAAAAGGGACTCTCTGAGAAAGGAGTACAAAATGGACATTACTATTATTCAAGCGATTCTGGTTTTCGTGGTTGCATTTATCATGGGTATTGACCAGTTTAGCTTTTTGGAATCTCTGTATCAGCCAATTGTTACCTGTCCTATAATTGGTGCAATCTTAGGTAATTTTGAACTTGGTATCGTTGTTGGTGGTGCTTATCAGCTTATCCAAATCGGTAGTATGCCAATCGGTGGTGCTCAGCCACCTAACGCTATTCTAGGCGGTATTATGGCAACTATATTTGCTGTATCACTTGATATGGAAGCTACAGCAGATGGTGTTGGTGCTGCAATGGGTCTTGCAATTCCATTTGCAGTTTTCGGTCAGTATGCTGTTACTCTTACTTTCACTATCATGTCTGGTATGATGGCTAAGGCTGATAAGTGTGCTGAAAACGCTGATGATAAGGGTATTCGCAATATTAACTTTATTGAAATGGGTATCCTAGGTACTTTGTTCGGTTTGCTTGCTGTTGCAGGTCTATACGGTGGTACTGTGCTAGGCGATGTACTGAAGGATTTCTCTTATAGCTATTCATGGGTAATGGCAGGCTTAGATGCTGCTGGCGGTGCTATGAAGTTTGTAGGCTTCGCTATCCTAATGAAAGTTATGATGTCTAAAGAAATGTGGGGCTTCCTGCTTGCTGGTTTTGCAATGAGCTTAATTTGCAGTGCAAACTCAACAACAGCAGGTGCAACCCTGTTGCTGTGTGCATTTGTAGGTATAGCTATTGCTATCTATGATTTCACAATCCATACAAAGATTCGTGAAAATGCAGGTATGAGCATGTCCAGCGGTGGAGGTGACTGTGATGGCATATAATATTCCTGATAAATACCAAGATTTAACACCAGCCAAGCAGCTTGATAAAGCTACTCTTAATAAAATGGTTTGGATGTCTTGTTTCCTACAGGCTTCTTTCAACTATGAAAGAATGCAGGCTTGTGGTTGGCTGTGGGCTATGCTTCCAGGTCTTAAGAAAATCCATACAAATAAGGAAGATCTTAAGGCTTCTATGGCTCATAACCTTGACTTCTTAAATACTCACCCATTCTTAGTAACATTTGTTATGGGTATCGTTCTTTCTCTTGAACAGAATAAGGCTGATACACAGACTATTCGCTCTGTTCGTATATCTGCTGCTGGTCCACTCGGTGGTATTGGTGACGCACTGTTCTGGCTAACTCTTGTGCCTATCACTGCTGGTCTTACCGCTAACATGGCTATGGAAGGTCAAATTATTGGTGCGGTTCTGTTCTTACTTATCTTTAACGTTTGTCAGTTCGTTATTCGTTGGTGGTTAATGCATTGGTCTTATGGTCTTGGTACAAAGGCTGTTACATTGCTTACTTCTAACGCTAAGGAATTTACACGTGCAGCTAGTATTCTTGGTGTATTCGTTGTTGGTGGTCTGATTGCTAACTATGGCGGTACAACTCTAAGAATTTATATAGGTGACCCTGCAATCCATATTCAAGGATTGCTTGATGGTATTCTGCCAAAGTTAATTCCACTGCTTATCACTCTTGGTATCTACGCACTGATTAAAAAAGGCTGGACTCCAGTTAAATGTATCCTTCTTATCCTTGTTGTTGGTATCGGTGGTTGTGCATTCGGTATCTGGACTGGTGACTCTAAGGCTATGGACGCTGAGGGTAATACCATTCTTGGTGGTTATAATCCACTTGTTTCTTGGTATGAATACCCAGCTCCAGCTCCAGCTGAAAAGACTGGTCAACAGGCTTGGGACGCTCTGACAGAAGTTGTTAAGAGCCTTAACGAGCAGGGTGTAGAGGTTACTATGCCAGAATAAAAACTTAACATTTAATATAATGGAAAGTTGGTAAGGGGGGGAATACTTATTTCCTCCCCCTTTTTTTAAAAAACAAATTTAGAAAGTCGGGTGCAAATATGAGTCAGTTAACAGCTTTGATTATTTTTGTTGCCTTTTTAGCTTATATTGCATATCAGGGAATGAAAAATTTTCAGCTGAGAAGTCTTAATATGAGCATTCGCAAAAAAGACTTTGATACTGTGCAAAAAATGGCTGATATGGCGACAACAAGAAAGTTTTTAGGTGATTATACCTGTGATTTATATCAGCTTAGGGCATATTATCTATCAGAAGATATGTCAAACTTTGAAACAAAACTCAAAGAGATGACTAAAAAAGATTATCCTAATAATCAGGATAAAAAAACATTTTTAGAGCAGTATTATCATAGATTTCTTATCAGAAATGATAGAGAACATGCAAAATTACTGTTAGATGAAATAAAAAAACTTGGTGATGACAAATTTACTGCCTATAATGAACAGGCTTTTTATGTGATGCTTGATAAAAGCACAGAATTTGTCAAGCCAATTATTGATGAAATAAACACAAAAGAATATTATGGTTTTCCATTAGGTGTAATGCTATTTTTACTCGCAAAACAATATGAGTATTTAGGTGACACCGAAAACGCACAAACTTATTATGAAAATGCTAAGGTTTGTTTTCACCCAAAGGCAATATATGTGCCTGTAATAGAACAAATTATAAAAAACAGTGCAAATAGAGGAGATATATTATGATTGGATTATTAGTAACAGGACATGGAAACTTTGGTAGCGGCATAACAAGTGCAGTTGATTTAATTGCAGGTAAACAAGAAAATTATCAGTATGTTGATTTTCTACCTACTTACAACCTAGATGATTTAGATAGAGAGATGAGAAAAGCACTCGATAATCTAAAGGATTGTAGTGGTGTGCTTATTCTTTGCGACTTGTTAGGTGGTACTCCATTTAATAAAGCAGCTGAAATTAGCACTCAAATGCAAAATGTAAATGTTGTAGCAGGTACTAACCTGTCTATGATGCTAGAAGTGACAATGACAAGAAAGTTTGAAGAAGACCTAGATGCTCTAACAAAAGCTGCTCTTGAAAGCGGTGTAGAGCAAATTGCAAAGTATGAATTTGTAAATGTAGCTCAGGATATTCCTGAAGATGGTATTTAAAACAATCTTTTAATATAAAAAGGAGTTACTAAAAAATGAAAACAATTTTTAATATTGATGAAGCAAAAATGAATGAAACATCATCTGTTTATACTGTAACAGAAATTGCACAGCAGCCAACAACATGGCGTAAAACCTGCCAGCAGATAAAGGACGCTAAGGACGAAATCAAAGCATTTATTAAAAATGTAACCGACTGCGAAGACTTTGATATTATTCTAACCGGTGCAGGTACAAGTGAATTTGTAGGCAATGCATTATTCCCACATCTTGCTACCCTTATGAATTACAAAGTAAAATCTTATGGTACAACCGATTTAGTTGCAACTCCAGAGGCTTACTTATCTCGCACAAAGCCAACTTTACTTATCAGCTTTGGTCGTTCTGGTAACTCTCCAGAGTCCGTTGGTGCTATTGATGTTGCAGAAGCTGTTTGTGATAATGTTTATCATCTGTTTATCACTTGTAACCATGAAGGTGCACTTTCTAAGCGTGCACAAACTACAGATAAGTGCTATGCTATTAACTTAACACCAGAAACTCATGACCAAAGCTTTGCTATGACTTCAAGCTTTAGCAATATGTATCTTGCAGCATATCTGTGTTTCTGCATTGATAATCTTGATGAAGCTATCGCAAAGGTAGAAAAGATTGCTGATTCTGGTGAAAAGTTCTTAACCGAGAATTATACAATAGCTCAAAATGTTGTTGATGAATATGATTTTAACAGAATTGTATATCTTGGTAGCAACTGTCTAAAAGGTATTGCTCAGGAGTCTGCCCTTAAAATGCTAGAGCTGACAGCAGGCAAAGTTGTTACAATGTATGATACTCCACTTGGTTTCCGTCATGGTCCTAAGTCTATTGTTGATGATAACACATTAACTGTTATTTATTTAAGCGATGATGCTTATACTCGTCAATATGAAATTGATTTATTAAAGGAAATGAGCTCTCAGCGTAAGGGCAATAAAATTGTTGTTGTAACCTCTAAGCCAGATACAGTTGCTTCTGAACTTGCTGATTACACTGTTTGTTATAATCTTGATACCGATTATCAAAGTGTAATGCTAGGTCTTGATTATATTCTATTTGCTCAGACATTAGCTGTTTTAAAATCACTTTCTATGGGTATCACTCCAGATAATCCATGTCCAACTGGTGAAGTAAACCGTGTTGTTAAGGGTGTAACTTTATATCCTTACACAAGAAAGTAAAATGAAAAACCTGTTTCCCTAAGCTTTTATAGCTTGGGGAAACAGGCAATAAACGAAAAGGAGCCAAACATATGAATTGGGAAGTAATTTTGTGGACAAGTGTTACAGTTGGTGTTCTGCTTTGTGTAGCAGCTCTTATTGTAACAATTATATCTGCAAGAAATATGAAAAAAAGCCGAGACTCTATGCAAGTATTGCAAGAACAAATTAAAGTCGGTGCAAAGATAATGTTTGGCGGAGGAATTTTTGGTACAATAGTAAAAATCAATGATGATAAAATTGATGTTGAAATAAGCAAGGGTGTTGTAATTACAATTTTACGCTATGCTATTCAAGGTGTTTGTTAATATTAATAATCATCAGCACCATCATCTAAATGATTTTTATGTGATGCAGGTTCTATTCCACGAGCATAATCACTCGGTGAAATCTGAAAATATTTTTTAAATAGCCTTGAAAAGTAATGAATTGAGCTGAAACCAAGCAAATACGCTATCTCACTGATTGTATGTTCGTTTTTGCGAATCAGCTCTTTACTTTTTTGTAGCTTTATATTTATAAGATAGTTTTTCGGTGAACAACCTAAATTTATTTTAAATAAGGTTTGAAGTGATGACCTTGACATAAAAAATTCATGGCATATATCTTCTATTGTAAGTGGTTCGGTAACTCTTGCGTCCATATAGGATAATATTTTTTTAAGCTGATTGTTTTGGAAATTGTTATCTGATTGTAGGTGATGTTGATTTTTTTCATAATCCAATCTAAGTATATCAGATAACATTTCATGCAAATGACATAACATAAGTGTTTGTGTATAGTAAAAATCTGATGTGCTTTCTTGAACAATTTGCCATAAAACAGATTGAATTTCAACAGGACAACTGAAAACTTCATTTAAAATCTGTTCATTTGATTTAAGCTCAATATCAAGTATTATTGTAAGATATGAACATGATGTATTAAGTGAAAAATGCCTGCTTATATTTTCATTTGGACTTAATAATATTAAATCGTGTGGGTTTAAGTTGTAATTTGTTTCATTATGTTCAGATATACGAATATATCCCTCACACACATATATAAGTTCGTGATAATTATGCGGTGTTTTATAAAATGTACATGGTGTTTCTTGGGTTAAATAAGAACAATCGAAAACTTGTGAAATATGAAAAGGCATTGAAATAACATCTGGGGTATAGCTTTCCGAAAGCTTTATAATTTTAGGAGTTATATTTTCAGGGGTAAGCAAAGAGAAACTAAATATATCAACTCTTGAAACAACATAAAAATATGTATTTGGTTGTATTTTCAAACAATGATGTATAGGGAATTTGCTTAAATTATTTGGTTCTTTACCTATTAAAATAGAGCCAATGCCATATGTAGGTTCAATGTATACTTCACATGGAAAGCTGTAAAGTATATTGGTTTTATGATTGTTTGTTTTTATCTGTTCACAGCTTAAATCATATCGTTCAGATGCGATAGGGTGGAAATATATAGAGCCAAATTGCGAAAATAAAAATTCATTTGTTTTTTGCATAGTAAAGACCTCTGAAAAAACGGGCATAATGTACAACTTTCCTATTATTTTAGAGTATATGCACAGAAAAATCAAGTGCTATAAAAAGGAGGAAGTAATTTTGATTATTCAAAGTAAACGTGTTTGGATTGCAGAACAGTTTGTTCCAGCACAAATTGAGATTAAAGATAACAAAATTTCGGATATTTATGAGTATAATACAAAGCCTGTAGATAAAGATTATGGCACAGACAAAATTTTACCAGGATTTATTGATATCCATTGTCATGGTGCTTATGGCTTTGATACTAATGATGCTAATCCAGAAGGTTTAAGAAATTGGGTTGAAAAAATTCCAAGCGAAGGCGTAACAGCTCTTTTACCAACTACAATTACCCAAAGCGAGCTTGTTTTAACAAGAGCACTTGAAAATGTAGCACAGGTAGTTGAGGAAGGTTATACTGGTGCGGAAATTTTAGGTGTGCATTTTGAAGGTCCATATCTTGATATGAAGTATAAAGGTGCTCAACCAGAACAATATATTGTGAAACCTACTGTTGAACAGTTTAAAAAATATCAAGAAGCTGCAAAGGGATTAATTAAATATATCACTATGGCAACCGAAACCGATGACAATTTCGAACTAACTCATTATTGCACACAAAATGGTGTTGTAGTTAGCATTGGTCACTCAGCAGCTACATTTGAACAAGCAAGAATGGCTTTCGCTCATGGTGCTAGAAGTATGACTCATGTTTATAATGGTATGTCACCTTTTAATCATCGTGCAAATGGTCTTGTAGGTGCTGCAAATCGCTTTAAAACTATGTATGGTGAAGTTATTTGTGATGGTAACCATTCCACTTTGAGTGCACTTAATCAATTTTTTAATGAAAAGGGTGCTGACTATGGTATTTTAGTTACTGACTCTCTTATGGCAAAGGGTTCTCCTGCTGGCTCTAAGTTTATATTCGGTGGTAATGAAATCGAAATTTATGTAGATGGTAGTGCTCATTTGACTTCAACAGGTGGTCTTGCTGGTTCTACACTAAAAGTAAATGAAGGTTTAAGACTTCTAATTGAAGAAGCTCTTGTACCTGTTAATGTAGCAATAAATGCTTGTACTAAAAACCCTGCTGATTGTCTGAGAATAAGTGACCGAAAAGGTGCAATTAAAGTTGGTTTAGATGCCGATTTAGTTGTACTTGATAAAGATTACAATGTAATGCAGACATATTGCAGAGGCAAAGAAATGCTATAAATGAAATGGATAGATGGTAATGGGTAAAAAAACACAAAAGGTTCAAATAAGGCTTTCAGGTCAAAATATATATACTGATAAGAAAAATCACACTATTTACTATGATTTTATAAGTAAACAAGGCTATATTGTTGATAAAAAACATGAAAATCAAGCTTTGTTTTTTAAAAATCGCTTTGCAGTAATTTTCTTTGCTGCAATTTTATGTGCAGGTACTTTCCTTACATGGCTACAGGCTGCAATAGTTTTTGCGGTGGCTTTAGTGCTTGCAGAGTTTAAATTCCGTAAGTCTTTTTTAAAAGAACTTGAAGTTGCTAAAGATATAGATTTTGAGCGTAGACTTTCGCCTATAAAATATATAGTCGAAAATAAAGAAAAAAATAAAGTAATAATGTTAGCAATACTTTATATAGTTTTTGCAGTTTTAGTTGTTTTAAATGCTTATATGGAAAATTATACTTCTGCACTTATGGTTTTAAGTATTGCTCTTGCTTTATTTGGTCTATATTGCAGCATAATTCATTTAATTGCTTTTTCAAAAATGAAATAATAAAAAATGTCCTCCAGAGTTTTTAAACGCTGGAGGACATAAGATTTAAGCTTTGTTATTGCTGCCACAGAGTGCAATTTTTTCACAGACAAGTTTAGTAACTTCTTCCATACCAACCTTGCTGTATTTTTTAGGGTCAAACACTTCAGGGTCTTTTTGCATGTATGCTTTAACACCGTTGCTATATGCAATACGGAGTTCAGTTGCGAAGTTTACCTTACAAATACCAAGCTCGATTGATTTCTGAACAGCTTCATCAGGTACACCAGATGCACCATGAAGCACAAGCGGAATATCAACAACTTTGCGGATTTCGCTTAAACGGTCAAAATCAAGCTTTGGTGTACCTTTATAAAGACCATGTGCTGTGCCAATAGCAACAGCAAGCGAGTTTACGCCTGTACGCTCTACAAATTCCTTAGCCTCAGCAGGGTCTGTATATGGATTACCTGAACCGCCGTCAAGGTCATCTTCCTTGCCGCCAACTTTGCCAAGCTCAGCTTCTACACTGATGCCTGATGGACTACATGCTTCAACAACCTTGCGTGTTAGTGCAATATTGTCTTCAAAACTCTCATGTGAGCCATCAATCATAATTGATGTATAACCCGTGCGAAGTGCTTGCATAGCAAGTGATAAGCTATCACCATGGTCTAAATGCATTGCAACAGGTACGTTTGCACGATTTGCAGCGGTTTTTACCATTGCAAGGTAATAATCAAGTCCAGCATATTTAACAGTTGAAGGTGTGGTTTGGATAATAACAGGAGCATTGGATTTTTCGGCTGCTGCTACAATAGCCATTACCATTTCAAGATTTTCTGCATTAAATGCACCTACTGCATAATGTTCTTTTTGTGCTTTTAAAAGCATTTCATTTGTTGTAACCAGTGGCATAAAAAAGACCTCGATTTTTAAAAATATATTAGCTTTATTTAGCTAATTAAGTATATCATAAATTAAGGAGAATGTAAAATGAATAGCAATCCTTTAAAGAAAATAGTAACACTCCAAAAGCAGGGAAAAGCAGTCGGGATTTATTCTGTTTGTAGTGCAAATGGATATGTTATTAAAGCCGCATTAAAGCGTGGTATGCAAGATAATTCTTGTGTTTTAATTGAAAGCACAGCAAACCAGTGTGACCAAAACGGCGGTTATACTGGCATGAAGCCTATGGATTTTAAAAACTTTGTAAATAAAATGGCCGATGAAATCGGTTTTGATAAATCAAAGCTATTTTTAGGCGGTGACCATTTAGGACCTTTAACATTTGCAAGTCTGCCAGAAGAAAAAGCTATGCTTGAGGCTGAGGAGCTTATTCGTCATTATGTGGGTGCAGGCTTTACCAAAATTCATATTGATACAAGTATGAAAGTCGCAGATGATGATGCAAATACACGCCTATCTGATGAAACAATAGCTAAAAGAGGTGCAAGACTTGCAAAAGTAGCTGAGGAAACTTATAAAAAACTACTTGAAACAAATCCTGATGCTATTGAGCCTGTTTATATTGTAGGTAGTGAAGTACCTATTCCAGGTGGTGCTGTTGGCGGTGCTGATGACGGTGTACAAGTAACAAAGGTTGATGATTTTAAAAACACTGTTGCTACATTTAAAAAGGCATTTTTAGATAATGGACTTGACCATGCTTGGGAAAATGTAATTGCAGTTGTTGTTCAACCTGGTGTAGAAGAAAAAGATAGCGGTTGCACTGAATATGATAGAGAAAAAGCTAAAGAACTTATGGCATCTATTGCAGATTTTCCACAGCTTGTTTTTGAAGGTCACTCAACCGATTATCAAACAAAAATTAAACTGCGTGAGCTTGTAGAAGATGGTGTTGGTATTCTAAAGGTAGGTCCAGCACTTACATTTGCCATGAGAGAAGCTGTTTTTGCACTTGAAAATATTGAAAAGGAACTTCTAGCTGATACAGATGTAAAACTGAGTGAGTTCTCTAAAACTTTAGATGAGCAAATGCTAAAAGATACTAAGTATTGGTCTAAGCACTACAAAGGCACAGATGCAGAAATTAAGTTAAAACGCAAATATTCATTCTCTGACCGTTGCCGTTATTATATGCCAACTGAGCCAGTTGAAAATGCTAAAAACACACTTATTAGCAATCTAACAACATATGGTATCCCACTAAATCTTTTAAGCCAGTTTATGCCTATTCAGTATACCAAAGTGCGTGAAGGTTTGCTTGAAAATAATCCAGAAGCACTAATTATGGATAGAATTATAAATACTATGGACGAGTATTTATATGCAACTCATCAAAAAGAGTTAATTTAAGTATACATAATTAGTTAGCCATATGATAAAATAAATTATTATAGGAGGTTTTAGATTATGGCAAATATTTTTATAAGTCCTAGCAAATATGTACAGGGTGCAGGTGAGCTTAAAAACTTAGGCAAATATGCAAAGGTTTACGGTGAAAAGGCTTTAGTTGTAATAAGCGAAAACGGTCGCAAAAGAAGCGGTCAAACAATTTTAGATAGCTTTGCTGATGCTGGTATTTCTTGTGCTTTTGAATATTTTAATGGCGAATGCTGTAAGAGTGAAATTAATCGCTTATGTGATATTGTCAAGGAACAAAACTGTGATATAGTAATTGGTGTTGGCGGGGGTAAAATTTTTGATACAGTTAAGGCTGTAGCATACAAGTGTAAAACACCAGTTGTAATTTGTCCTACTATTGCTTCAACTGATGCTCCATGTTCAGCACTTTCTGTTATTTACACAGAGCAAGGCGTATTTGAAGAATATCTATTTTTACCTTCAAATCCTAACCTTGTGCTAATGGATACAGAAATTATTGCACAAAGCCCAATGCGTTTAACTATTGCTGGTATGGGTGATGCTCTTGCAACTTATTTTGAAGCTCGTGCATGTGCAAATTCTGGCGCAACAAGTTGTGCAGGTGGTAAAACAGGTCAGGCAGCTCTTGCACTTGCTAAACTTTGTTTTGAAACTCTTATGAAGGAGGGCTTAAAAGCTAAATGTGCTTTAAGAGTTAAGGCTAATACACAGGCTGTGGATAAGATTATAGAAGCTAATACTTTACTTTCTGGTATAGGTTTTGAGTCAGGTGGTCTTGCTGCTGCTCATGCTGTGCATAATGGTCTTACTGTGCTTGAGGAGTGTCATGAAAAATATCATGGCGAAAAAGTTGCATTTGGTACACTTGTCCAGCTTATCCTTGAAAATATACCAAAAGAAGAACTTGATGAAATTGCTATCTGGTGTGCAGAGCTTGGCTTGCCAATAACTCTTGCAGAACTAGGTGTTGAAGATGTAACCGAAGAAAAAATTATGGCGGTTGCAAATGCTGCTTGTGCAGAGGGTGACACAATGCATAATATGCCATTTGAAGTAACTCCTAAAATGGTCTATGATGCGATTTTAGCAGCTGATGCGTATGGTAAAACTTTAGTTGGTATGTAAAACAAAAAAGCGTGTTACAAAAATCTGTAACACGCTTAGTTTTACTTATTTTCTTCTAAATTTTGCTTGCGATACTGTACAGGTGTCATACCTGTCATTTGCTTAAATGCTTTGGAAAATACAAGTGGGTCACGATAACCAACTGACTGTGCGATTGCTGCAACAGTTGCATTTGTAAGTCTTAACTGCTCTTTGGCACGAGTAAGGCGGAATGTCGTTAAAAATTCCTGTGGTGAAATTTTAAGCACACGCTGAAACAGAGTGAAAAGATAACTGCGGTTTAGTGATACATATTTTGCCATATCTGATACTGTTATATGGTTTGCATAATTGTAATGTACAAATTCAACCGCACGACGTACATAAAAGTTTTCTCTATCATTTTTAGGAACAGAAGAAAGCGGTATTGAAAGTGAACGAGCAAGGCATGAGAAAAATCTACAAAGTAAACCCTGAAGCTGGAAATCATTTTCAATACCTGCTGTGTTATATTTTAGCATTTCTTGAACAATTTCACGGAGTGTTTCGCCATCAGGTGAACGGAAAGTGAATTGTCCTTCATCAAGTCCAATTGCACTTAAATACTCACCACAGCGAGTACCATCAAAACCAATCCATAAATAACTCCATGGGTCAGCTTCATCAGCTTGGAAAAAAGCCTGCTGATTTGGTCTGATAATAAAACCTTCACCGGCATGAAGTGAGAACTTATTATCACCAGATTGGAATATACCCTTGCCATCTGTTATAAAATGGATAAGGTAATTAGGTCTTACAGCAGGGCCAAAGTGTTGGAGCGGCTGGCATGAACCATAGCCGCAATAGCATAGATAAAAGTCAGAAAAAATCTGATGCTCGAGCTTTAGTACATTTAAGTTTTCCATACAAACCCTCCTTATAAATTATGTTTAGATGTTAGAAAACATAATTTTTAAATTGCAACATTAAATCTAATAAATACAGCGTTTATGTTCTTATATATATTTTACCAGTTACCGCTTTAATTCGCAACTATTTGTTTTAATTTATAACCTAAAAAACAAAACATCAGTTTCTGTGCATATATCATAAACTTTTAAATTATGCTAAATGTTAAATAAATATATAAAATTATAATGTATTTAATAACATTTAATGGAATAATTAAAAAACTACATAAAATGGGAAAAAATTTTTACGATATGTTCATAAAAAACAGCATGAAAGCCTTTGCAAAATTCGCTTAGATAAGATAAAATAATATGAGACTGTAAGAATTTTTATGGGAGGTTAAAACAATGGACACTCCAAAGTATAAACGTGTACTTATCAAAATCAGCGGTGAGGCTCTCGCAGGCGACCGCAAATTCGGTCTTAACTTTGAGGACGTTATCGGCCCTGTATGTGATGTTATCAAACGTGTAAGTGATATCGGCTGTGAAGTTGGTATTGTTGTGGGCGGTGGCAACTTCTGGCGTGGCGTTAAAGATGGCGGAGGAAAAATGGAACGCACCAGAGCAGACTATATGGGTATGCTTGCTACCACTATTAACTCTTTAGCTCTGCAAGATGCTTTAGAGCAACGTGGCGTTGATGTGCGTGTTCAAACCGCTATCGAAATGAATAAAATCGCTGAGCCTTATATTCGCTCTCGTGCAACTCGTCATCTGGAAAAGGGTAGAGTTGTTATATTTGGCTGTGGTACTGGTTGCCCTTATTTCTCAACCGATACAGCCGCTGTTTTACGTGCTGCGGAAGTAAATGCTGATGTTATTTTACTTGCTAAAAATATTGATGGCGTTTACGACTCAGACCCTGCTAAAAACCCTAATGCAAAAAAATATGATAGCTTAACCTATATGGACGTATTAAATCAAGGCTTAGGTGTTATGGACACAACTGCAACAAGTCTATCTATGGATAATAATATCCCTATTCTTGTGTTTGCTCTTAGTGACCCAGAAAATATTTATCGTGTTGTTACTGGTGAAACCATCGGTACTATTGTGAAAAAGGAGGAAGTTAAATAATGGCAGATTTAAAACCATTTGAACACAAAATGTCTAAAACTATTGAGGTGTTAAGCAAGGAACTTGCAGCGGTTCGTGCAGGTCGTGCTAACCCTGCTGTACTTGATAAAATCACTGTTGAATATTATGGTGCTCCAACACCTCTAAATCAGGTTGCAGCTATTTCTTCTCCAGACCCTCGCACACTGGCTATTCAGCCTTGGGACGGTTCTGTACTTCGTGAAATCGAAAGAGCTATTATGACTTCAGATTTAGGTATTAACCCACAAAATGATGGTAAGGTTATTCGTCTGACTTTCCCACCACTAACAGAGGAGCGTCGTAAAGAGCTTATCAAGCAGGTTGCTAAAATCGGTGAGGATAGCAAGGTTGCAATCCGTAATGTTCGCCGTGAAGCTATCGACAAGTGGAAGGCTGCTCATAAAAAGAGCGAAATGACCGAGGACGAACTGCATGATGCAGAAGATAAAATCCAGAAGGTTACTGACAAGTTTGTAAAGGAAATCGACGGAATTGTTGCTAAAAAGTCCAAGGAACTTGCAGAAGTTTAAAATTATTCTGAAAGGGGCGACGGTTTTGTCGTCCTTTTTTCATTAAAATGTGAGGTATAAATGGGGATTTTTAAAAATATTTTTGGAAAGAATAAAAATAATGAGGTTCCTTCATCTGTTCCAAGACATATTGCGGTTATTATGGACGGTAATGGAAGATGGGCAAAAAAAAGAGGTATGCCACGTTCAGCAGGTCATGCAGTAGGTTCAGAAACGTTTAGAACCATTGCAACTTATTGTAAAGATATAGGTGTACAGTATTTTACTGTTTATGCATTTTCAACTGAAAACTGGAAAAGACCGAAACAGGAAGTAGATGCACTTATGGATTTATTCCGCAAATACCTAACAGAAGCCGCTGAAACTATGTTTGAACGTGGGGTTGCAGTGCGTGTAATAGGTGATTTATCTCCACTACCAGATGATATAAAAAATCAAATTGCAGAGGTAGATAAAATAGCTGATAAACTTGGTGAAAATGCTGCAACTGCTAGTTTATGTATTAATTATGGTGGCAGAGATGAAATTAAAAATGCAGTTAAAAAAATTGCAGAAAAAGTTAAATCAGGTGAAATAAATCCAGATGATATAACCGAAAACACTATCTCTAAATATTTATATACTGCAAAAATGCCTGACCCAGATTTAATTATCAGACCATCAGGTGAAATTAGAACTTCTAATTTCCTATTATGGCAGAGTGCATATAGTGAATATTATTTTACTGATGTACTATGGCCAGATTTTAAAACATCTGATATGGACGATGCAATAAATGCATTCAATCTTCGTAACCGTCGTTTTGGCGGTGTTTAAATTCACAAAAAGGATATTTTAGTTTTATGAAAGCAAGAGTTTTATTTGGCGTTGTAGGATTTATTTTTGTCCTGCTCGCTCTTTATGTTTTTCCGCCTGTTGTGCTTGCGATTGCACTTAGTACACTTGCATCAGTTGCAACATATGAACTTATAACTCCAACTAAACTGGTTAAAAATAGTATTGTGCAAAATATAGCAACTACTGCTGCATTAGCTTTTTCTATCTTCCATGCTATAGGCTCTGTATTTTTTGAGCAGAAAATTTGGCTTATGCTTGTAGCAGCGGTTGTGGTTTTAACTATTATCGCACTTTTTGCCGCACTTTTAAGACATCATGACACAGTGACTTTTCCAGAAATTACGACTGCATTTTTTGCAGCTATTGTAGTGCCTGCTATGATGTTATCTCTTTGGAGAATTTTCTCTATGACTGGCGGTAAATTCCTAGTTTTAATGCCACTTGTAGCCGCTTGGGGCTCTGATACCTGTGCTTTATTTGCTGGCATGGCTTTTGGTAAACATAAGCTTGCACCTGTAATTAGCCCTAAAAAAACTGTTGAAGGTGCAGTTGGTGGCGTTGTTGGTGCAATGTTACTTATGCTACTTGTAGCGTTTATCTTTAACACTAAAGCAGGTCTGGAAATCCATTATGTATCTGCGGCTATTTTAGGTGCAGTTGGTGCTATTTTTGGTCAAATTGGTGATTTATCATTCTCAATTATCAAACGTCAAACAGGTATTAAGGATTATGGACATTTGTTCCCAGGTCATGGCGGTGTGTTAGATAGATTTGATAGCGTTGTTTTTGTAGCACCACTGGCAGAACTCGTTCTGCGTATTTCAGGTGTATCATAATAATAAAGGAAGTTGCATAAAATATGAAAAAACGCATTTCCATTTTAGGAAGTACGGGTTCAATAGGAACTCAAACAGTTGATGTGCTAGACAGCATAAATGCAGAGGTTACAGCACTTACAACAAATAAAAATATAAAGCTACTAGAGCAGCAAGTGAGAAAATTAAAGCCAAAACTTGCAGTTGCATTTGATGAAAAATCAGCACAGGATTTAAAAATAATGCTTGCAGACACAAATGTTAAAGTTGAGAGTGGAATAAATGGTTTAATTCATGCCGCAGCAATAGAAAATACAGATGTAGTTGTAACCGCTGTTGTTGGTATGGTTGGTTTACTGCCAACTATGGCAGCGATTGAAGCGGGGCATGATATTGCACTGGCAAATAAAGAAACGCTTGTTTGTGCAGGCTCTATTGTGACCGAGGCAGCAAGAAAAAAAGGAGTTAAAATTTTGCCTGTTGACTCTGAACATTCAGCTATTTTTCAATGTGTGCAAGCAGCACAAGGCAATAAACTTGATAAAATTATTTTAACTGCATCTGGTGGTCCATTTTTCGGCAAAAAGTATGATGAACTTAAAAACGTAACTCCAGCCGAGGCACTTAAACACCCTAACTGGTCAATGGGTGCAAAAATTACTATTGACTCTGCTACAATGTTTAACAAAGGTTTAGAGCTTATAGAAGCTATGTGGCTTTATGATATGCCACAGGAAAAAATCGAAATAGTTGTGCATCTTGAGTCAATTATTCATTCGCTTATTGAATTTGAAGATGGTGCAGTTTTAGCACAGCTTGATGTGCCAGACATGCGACTTCCTATTCAATATGCTCTCACATACCCAGAGCGTGTACCATGCAAAATGGAGCGTTTAGACCTTGCTAAAGTGGGCAAAATGACATTTTTTGCACCAGATGAAATCGCTTTTCCAGCACTAAAGCTTGCAAGAAAAGCCGCTAGTTTAAAGGGTAATATGGGTGCTGTTATGAATGGTGCAAATGAAGCAGCTGTTGAGTTATTCTTAAAAGAAAAAATAGGATTTTTAGATATTCCTGAGCTTGTAAACAATGCTATGGAGCAAATAAAATACAAAGATAATATAACTCTTGATGATGTTATTATGTATGACAAACAGGCTAGAGAGCTTGTAAATTCAGCTTTAAGAGGTAACTAATGAGTAATTTAATCGGAATAGTTTTAGCACTTATTGGCTTTGGTGTACTTATTATGGTACATGAAATAGGTCACTTAGTAGCCGCAAAGAAAAGCGGTGTAAAAGTAGAAGAATTTTGGATTGGTATGGGGCCTCAAATTCTTAAAAAGCAAATGGGCGAAACCACTTATTATTTAAGGCTTTTACCAATAGGTGGTGCTTGCGTTATGGAAGGCGAGGATAGTGAAGCTATTTCTGAACGTTCCTTTGGTAAAGCAAGCCGCCCAAAAAGATTTATTATTCTGGTTGCAGGTGTTGTGATGAATTTCATCACAGGCTTTTTGATTTTATTGTTTATTGCACCAAGCATACAAAATGGTCAGGTTATTTCACCTACACTTGAAGGCTTTTATGAAGGCTTTAAATATGAGGGTGAAAATGGGCTTATGATTGGTGATACCTTCCTTGAAATTGATGGCTATAAAATTCATCGCAGAGCAGATGTGGACACAGCAATAACTAAAGGTGCAGCCGATGGTAAATTCAATATTGTTGTAGAGCGAAATGGTGAGAAAGTTGAAATAAAAGACCTTGCTATGAAGCCAGAAATTGAGGACAATGGCAGAAAAATCTATGGTCTTAAATTTGCACTTGTAGATGCTACAATTCCAATGCGTTTATCACTTGCTTTTTGGGATAGTGTGGATATGGCAAGACTTATTTGGGATTCGCTAGGTCAGCTTGCAAGTGGTCAGGTGGGTGTTGACCAGCTTTCGGGCCCTGTAGGTGTTACTGCTGTTATGAGCCAAACTGTTCAATTTGGTATTAAGCCATTTTTACAACTACTTGCATTTATTTCTATAAACCTAGGTGTTATGAATTTGTTGCCAATTCCTGCACTTGATGGAGGAAGAATACTATTTTTAATTGTTGAAGCGATTAGACGCAAACCACTTAGCCCAAAAATTGAGGGTTATGTAAATGCAGCGGGCTTTATTTTCCTTTTAGCACTTATGGTTTATGCAACAGGTAATGATGTTTTAAGACTTTTAGGTTAAAGATATAAAGAAGGTTAAAACAAATGAAAACTAAGCAAATTAAAGTTGGTAATGTGTTAATCGGTGGCGGTGCACCTATTGTTATACAGTCTATGACAAATACAGATACAAGAGATGCAAAAGCTACACTAAAACAGATAAATGAGCTTTATAATGCAGGTTGTCAGATTGCAAGATGTGCTGTACCTGATATGACAGCAGCTCATGCACTTGGTGAAATCTGCGAAAAATCACCTATTCCAGTGGTTGCTGATATACATTTTGATTATCGTTTAGCACTTGAGTCTATTGCAGCAGGTGTACAAAAAGTACGTATTAACCCTGGAAACATAGGCTCAGATGACAGAGTTAAGGCGGTTGTTGATGCGGCTAGAGCTAAAAATATACCAATTAGAATTGGTGTAAATTCTGGTTCTGTTGAGAAAGAAATTTTAGCTAAATATGGTTCGCCAACTCCTGAAGCACTTGTTGAGTCTGCACTTTATCATGCAAGCCTTTTAGAAAAATTTGATTTTACAGATATCTGTTTATCTATGAAATCATCTTCCGTACCTTATACTATGAAAGCTTATCAGCTTGCAAGTGAAAAAACAGATTATCCACTTCATTTAGGCGTCACTGAAGCAGGTACTGAATATATGGGCACAATTAAATCAGCGGCTGGTATAGGTGGGCTGTTAGCTCTTGGTATAGGTGACACAATTAGAGTTTCTCTAACTGATGACCCTGTAAAAGAAATCTATGCAGCTAAGGCTATTTTAAAAGCTGTTGGACTTCATGAAGATGGTGTTCAAGTTGTATCTTGTCCAACATGTGGCAGAACAAGAATTGATTTAATTGAAATCGCCAAAGAGGTTGAACAGAAAGTAGCTGGCATTAAGGGCAAAAAACTAAAAGTTGCCGTTATGGGTTGTGCGGTAAATGGTCCAGGAGAAGCTAGAGAAGCTGACCTTGGTATTGCAGGCGGTGACGGCGTAGGACTTATATTTAAAAAAGGTGAAGTTATAAAAAAAGTGCCACAAGCTGAGCTTGTAAATGCACTTATGGACGAAATTAATAAATTTAAGGAGTAAGCATGACAAAAGGTTTAACTGATTTGTTTGACCAATGTGAGCTTAATGAAACCGAAAGAGCGTACTTTGAACAAGGTCAAGTACGCTCTTTAGCAATCAGTGCAGATAAAAAAACTATGATTTGTCAAGTTGGTTTTAATGAAATCGTGCCTATAAGCTCACTAAGTGAAATAGAAAAAAATATTGCCAAAACTTATAATATAAATCGTATGCGTATTTCTCCACGCTACACACTTGATACTCTTACACAGCCTTATATAAACACTCTAAAGGAACGTGTTTTAATGGAAATTCCATCTGCTTGTGGTTTGCTTGCCGATAGTAAATGGACAGTTAATGATAATGCTCTTGAGATAAGTATGAGTGAGTCGGCAAAAGAACATCTAAAAATACAAATTCACAATATGAGTGAACGTATATATGCAGAAACAGGGCTTGATATCAAAGTAAATGCGGTTGAAATTGATGATGAAACTGCAAAAAAACTGATTAAAACTCAAAATGAGGATAGAGAGCAAATTTTAAAGCAGGTATCACAAAATTTACCTACAAAACCAATAGAGCATAAAAAGGCTGAAAAGCAAGCTAAATCATCTGATAATAAAACATATCATCGTCAGAAAATGCAAAAAGTTTCTGATGAAGATTTAATTTATGGTAAACTATATTCAGAAAAAACTATTGCTATCCGTGATGCTATGAATGAACACGGTCAAGTTACTATTGAGGGTGAAATTTTCCTTGTTGACCATAGAGAAATTAGTTCTAAAAAAACAGGCAAAGAGTGGGTTAAGCTCGCTTTTGATATTACAGATAATACTAATTCTGTGCGTGTAAGTAAGTTTTTATCTAAAGAGCAAGCTGAACCTATTATTCCGCTTATTAAAACAGGCAGTTATATAATGATACAAGGTAAAGTAACTTATGATACTTATGAAAAAGAAAGCATTATAGAGCCAACTGGAATTATGAAAGCCAAAAAGAAAATACGCATGGATAAAGCAGATAAAAAGCGTGTAGAACTGCATTTACACACAAATATGAGTGCAATGGACGGTATAGCGTCCACAAAAGCACTTATGAGCAGAGCTAAACTCTGGGAGCACCCTGCAATCGCTATAACTGACCATGGAGTTGTTCAGGCTTATCCAGATGCTATGCATGCAGTAGAACGAAATAAAATTGATATTAAAGTGCTTTATGGTGTAGAAGCTTATTATGTAAATGATGCGGCTAGTGTTTCGGTTGTTCGTGGTTCAGGTGATGCACCTCTTAGAGGTGAAGCTATTGTTTTTGACCTTGAAACAACAGGTTTAAAACCTGCACAAGAAGAAATAACAGAAATCGCTGCGGTTTTAGTGCGTGATGGTCAAATTATTGACTCTTTCCAAAGCTATGTAAATCCACATAAACCTATACCAAAAGAGATTACTGAGCTTACAGGTATTAGTGATGAAACTGTAAGAGATGCACCAGAATTAAGTGATGCACTTGATAGATTTTTAAATTTTGCAGGTAATAGACCGCTTATTGCTCACAATGCAGGGTTTGATATGTCATTTTTAAATGCAGCTTGTAAAAGGCTTAATATTGAGCGTGAATTTACTTATATAGATACGCTGGAAATGAGTAGAATTTTACTTCCTGACTTGGGGAGATATAAACTCAATATTTTAGCAAAAGAGCTTGCAGTGGGACCTTTTGAACACCATAGAGCTAGTGAAGATGCAACTGTGCTTGCTAAAATATGGTGCAAGCTCATAGACAAGTTGTGTATAGAATATAATGCAGTTAATATCTCCGATATAAACCCGCTACTTGCTGGTATACGTGATAAAAGCGGTTCACTTAAAAACTTAAAGCGACATCATTTTATTATCTTGGTTAAAAATCGTGAGGGACTAAGAAACCTTTACAAGCTAATCTCTTATAGCTTTTTAAATCATTTCTATAAAAAGCCACTAATGCCACGCTCTGAGCTTATAAAGCATAGAGAGGGTTTAATATTTGGTTCTGCATGTGAAGCGGGTGAACTTTATCATGCACTAATTGAGGGTGCAGAGTGGGACGAGCTTAAAAGAATAGCATCTTTTTATGATTATTTGGAAATTCAGCCAATAGCAAATAATAGATTTTTAGTGGAAAAAGGTACGGTTAGCGATGATGAAGAACTGAGAAATTTAAACCGTAAAATTTTAAAGCTTGCTGATGAACTTGGTAATCCTTGTTGTGCAACTGGTGATGTACATTTCTTAGAGCCAGAAGATGAAGTTTTTAGACGTATTCTTATGGCAGGTCAGGGATTTTCTGATGCAGATAAACAAGCACCATTATATTTAAAAACAACAGATGAAATGCTTGAAGAATTTGCATATTTAGGTGAAGATAGAGCTTATGAGGTTGTTGTAACTAACACAAATAAAATTGCTGATATGTGTGAAGATGTACGACCTGTACCAAAAGAAAACTATCCGCCTAAAATTGATGGTGCAGAAGATGACCTTCGCAATATGAGCTATGAAAAAGCAAAAAGAATTTATGGTGACCCTATGCCAGAAGTAGTGCAAAAACGTCTTGATAGAGAACTTAACTCAATTATCAGTAATGGTTATGCGGTTATGTATATTATCGCACAAAAGCTAGTTACAAAATCGCTTGCAGATGGCTATTTAGTGGGTTCTCGTGGTTCGGTAGGTTCATCTTTTGCGGCTTTTACTTCTGATATCACAGAAGTTAATTCACTTGCTGCTCATTATCTTTGTCCAGATGATAAATATGTTGAATGGCATGATGAATATTCTTGTGGCGTGGATTTACCAGATAAGTTATGTCCAAACTGTGGAAAACCACTTACTAAACAAGGCTTTGCTATTCCATTTGAAACATTTTTAGGTTTTGAGGGCGATAAAGTGCCAGATATTGACCTTAATTTTTCAGGTGAATATCAGCCTAGAATACACAAATATACAGGTGAGCTTTTTGGACATGACCATGTTTTTAGAGCGGGTACAATAGGCACTGTTGCAGAAAAAACTGCATATGGTTATGTTAAAAAATATATGGAAGAAAGAGGTATAACCTGTTCAAGAGCTGAAGAAAATCGACTTACAGCAGGTTGTACAGGTGTTAGAAGAACTTCAGGTCAGCACCCAGGGGGAATAGTAGTTGTGCCTAGAGAGGTTGAAATCTATGATTTTTGCCCTGTACAGCACCCAGCAGATGACCCAAATTCCGATATTATAACAACTCATTTTGATTATCACTCAATAGATGAAAATTTACTAAAACTTGATGAACTTGGACATGATGACCCGACAATTATTCGTCATATGCAGGATTTAACTGGAGTTTATGCACAGCAAATACCATTAGATGACCCTGATGTTATGAGCCTTTTTACATCTAATAAAGCACTTAAATATATTGATAATGCACCAGATGCTATTTTAGGTGATTTAGGTTGTTTAGCTGTGCCAGAATTTGGTACAAAATTTGTGCGTGGCATGGTAAGCGAAACTAAACCGACAACTTTTGCAGAGCTTGTTTCTATTTCTGGTTTGTCACATGGTACTGATGTATGGTTAGGCAATGCACAAGATTTAGTTCATCAAGGTATTGGACTTGCAGATTGTATTTGTTGTCGTGATGATATTATGAACTATTTAATTTTAAAGGGTGTTGAGCCTAAACTCAGCTTTACTATTATGGAATCTGTGCGTAAGGGAAAAGGCTTAAAGCCAGAATGGGAAACCGCTATGAGAGCACAGCAAGTTCCAGAATGGTATATAGACTCATGTAAAAAAATCAAATATATGTTCCCAAAAGCTCATGCGGTAGCTTATGTTATGATGGCTTTTAGAATTGCTTGGTTTAAGGTGCATAAGCCTTTAGCATTTTATTCAGCTTATTTCTCAATTCGTGCAAAGGGTTTTGATGCTTCATGTATGATTTTAGGTGATGAAGTTTGTATGAATAAAATCAGAGAACTTCAAAAAAAAGAGAGAGAAAAAACAATAACCGCAGCTGAAAAAGAAACTCAAACAACGCTTGAAGTTGTGCATGAATTTTATAGACGTGGATTTAAATTTGAGCCTATGGATATATATAAATCTGATGCAACTATGTTTAGAGTTACAGAAAATGGACTTATTCCGCCTTTTACATCAATGCCAGGGGTAGGAGAGCAAGCGGCACAAAATATAGTTGAAGAACGTAAAAACGGTAAATTCTTATCGTCTGAAGAACTGATTGTTAGATGTAATAAAGTTTCAAAATCTGTTGTTGATACCTTGAAAGAAATTGGTGCACTTGGCAATATGCCAAAGTCCACACAAATAAGCCTATTTTAAGGGGGGTTTTATATGGCAAAGTATGAAAAATATTTTACTGGTCATTTTGACACTGTGCTTTCACAGCTACATAATACTGTAATCAATGGAAGTATGTCTGCAAGTTATGAAGATGGCTCAAGCTGGACAAATGGTGAAGTTAGGTGTGCAGTTAGAGTTTATGAAAGATATAGTATGGTAGGTAGTAGCAGAGTAAGTATGAATTTAACACTTGTAGGTAATGGAAATAATTTATTTTTAAGTGCAATCACATCTGGAGGAAGTCAAGCAGTTTTATTTAAAATAAATACATTGGGAGAAGAAGCTTTTTTAAAATGTATTGAGGAGTTTATGCAGCAATATTAGTCATAAATTTACAGTAACACTTGACATTCACAAGATAATGTGTTAACATTTTAGCATGATAAAATGAGATTTATAAAGGAGTATATAAACCATGAACCGTTACCGAATTTCTACACCAGAGGGAACTAGAGATTTATTATTTTCATCTTGTAAGGCGTTAAGACAAACTGAAAATACTATACGTGAAACTCTTGAAAATAGAGGTTATAGCGAAATTATTACACCTGCTGTTGAATATTATGATGTATTTGCTCAGGCTAACCCTAATTTAGACCAAGAGAATATGCTTAAAATTATAGATAAGTCGGGTAGAATTTGTGTTGCTAGACCAGATAACACAACCCCTATTGCTAGAATTGCTGCAACTCGTCTTGATGATGAAACTTTTCCAGTTCGTCTTTATTATAGTCAAAAGGTATTTCGCTCGGTTTCAGCTGGTCACGGTCATCGTGGTGAATTTTTACAAATCGGTGCAGAGCTTATTGGTGCTGATGGTTTAGAAGCTGATATTGATATCGTTTCTGCCGCTTTTGAAACTCTTAAAAATGCGGGTGCAACTGAGTTCCGTTTGGAACTAGGTCATGCAGAAATTTATAAGGCTCTTATCGCTGCACTAGATGTCGATGAGCAAACAGCCGAGAGCATTCGCAGACTTATTGAAAATAAGTCATTTGCGGCTCTCGGCGATATGTTAGCACCTTACCGACTAAAGCCAGAGGCGAAAGCACTTTGTGCTATGCCTCAGCTTTTCGGCGGTGTAGAAGTGCTAGATGAGGTTGAAATGCTCACTGGTAATGTGCGTGTTTTGGGTGCAGTTGCTTATCTTCGCAGACTTTATTCAGCACTTGATAAAGCTGGTTTTGGTGGAGAAATTATGATTGACCTTGGTTTAGTGCATGAAATGGACTACTATACAGGTATTATGTTTAGAGGTTATGTAGGTGGTGCAGGTACTGTTATTGTATCTGGTGGACGTTATAATGCTCTATGTGCTAAATTCGGCAGAGATTTACCTGCTGGCGGTTTTGGTGTAGATGTTGAAAATCTTGCACAGCTCAAAGATGAGGCAGATACAAAACAACGTAATTCTGTTAGAATAGCATTAACCAAAGGTAGACTGGAAAAGAAAACACTTTCTTTCCTAAAAAAAGCCGGTTATGACACATCAGAGCTTGAAGTAGGCTCACGAAAACTTATCTTTACTTTGCCTAACACTAATATTGAAATTGTGCTTGCAAAAGCCGCTGATGTTATAACTTATGTTGAACATGGTGTATGTGATATGGGTGTCGTTGGTAAAGATACTATTATGGAAAAAGGCGGCTCTTTCTATGAGATGGTTGACCTTGGTTTCGGTAAATGTCGTTTTGCACTTGCAACTAAAAAGGGCAAACAGGCTTATGGTGGATATAAAACCCCTGTAATCGCTACTAAATACCCAAATGTTACAAAGGCATTTTTCCATAAGAAAAACCTTGATGTTGAAACCATAAAAATTGAAGGCTCGGTTGAGCTTGCACCACTTTTAGAGCTTGCAGATGCTATTGTTGATATTGTAGAAACAGGCTCTACATTAAAGGAAAATGGTCTGGAAGTTATAGAAGATGTTGCACCTATTTCTGCTCGTGTTATTGTAAACCTTGCAAGTGCTAAAATGAAGAAAAATGATATTAAACAGATTATAGATGCACTTGAAAACGGCAGAAAAGCGGAAAGTGAGGATAAATAAATGTTTTTGCAAACTGTGGCTGCAGATGGTAATAAAGAACAGCAAATCTTAAATCAAATGAAACAAAGAGCGAGTGAAACTCGTACAGATATAGAGAATATTGTTAAAAGCATTATGGACGATGTTCGCAAAAATGGTTTAGATGCAGTAGAAAAATATTCTTTACAGTTTGATAAAACTAAGCCTTATATTATTGAGCAAAGTGTTATAGATAAGGCATATAATGAATGTAAACCAGAACTTCGTACAGCTTTAGAACGTGCGGCAGAAAATATTAGTGACTATCATAAACAAATGATGGTTAAAACTTGGGAATATGAACGTGCAAAAGGTGCTGTTTTAGGTCAAACAGTTAGAGGACTTCATAAAGTGGGTTTATATGTCCCTGGAGGAACTGCGGCTTATCCATCAAGCGTACTTATGAATGCAATTCCTGCAAAAGTAGCGGGTGTAGGCGAACTTATTATGGTTACACCTCCAACTGAAAATTTATCTATTGAGGTTTTAACTGCTGCAAAAATCGCAGGAGTTGACAAAGTAATTGCAGTTGGTGGAACTCAAGCAATCGCTGCACTGACTTACGGTGCAGGTTTTATTCCTCAAGTTGATAAAATCGTTGGACCTGGTAATGCATTTGTAGCAGCAGCTAAAAAAATGGCTTTTGGTACAGTTGATATTGATATGATTGCAGGTCCATCAGAGGTACTTGTAATTGCCGACCATACAGCAAATCCAACATATGTTGCAGCTGATTTACTTAGCCAAGCAGAGCATGATAAATTGGCATCTTGTTTATTATTAACCGACTCTATGGCACAGGCTCAGGCGATTTCATGCGAGATGGAACGCATGGGCAAAACTATGCCACGTTGGGATATAATAAAAGAGAGCGTTCAAAATTATGGCTGTGCTATTGTTGTTGAAGAACTAACAGACGCTTGCAAACTTGCAAATCAAATTGCTCCAGAGCATTTGGAGGTTTGCACAGTAGCTCCTAGAGAATTACTTCCAATGCTTAATAATGCAGGTGCAATTTTCCTCGGTTCATATTCTCCAGAACCACTTGGCGATTATATGGCTGGCCCTTGTCATGTGCTGCCTACTTCTGGTACTGCTAGATTTTTCTCTCCGCTTTCTACTGATACATTTTTAAAGAAAACAAGTATTATTGAATATTCAGCAGAACAGTTAAAAGCGGTGTCTGACGATATTATTGCACTTGCAAACGCTGAAAAGTTAAATGCACATGCAAACAGTGTTGCAGTTCGCTTTTTGCAAGT
The DNA here is from genome assembly GCA_017886875.1 of Butyricicoccus sp. GTDB lineage: Bacteria > Bacillota > Clostridia > Oscillospirales > Butyricicoccaceae > Butyricicoccus_B. The sequence continues at coordinate 73,857 of JAGHIZ010000073.1, forward strand.
AGAGGAGGAAAAGTAAAATGCCAAATATTCGCACAGAAATTAGACAATGTACAAAATGTCGTGAAACCAAAGAAACACAGATAGCATTATACTTAAATCTTGATGGTGGCGAACGCAAAATTGAAACAGGTATAGGCTTTTTTGACCATATGTTAAATTCTTTTGCAGTTCATAGCGGTTTTGGTTTGGCTGTAAGTTGTAAGGGTGATTTAGAAGTTGATGGTCACCATACTGTTGAAGATGTGGGCATTGTTCTTGGTCAGGCTTTTGCAAATATTTTAGGTGATAGGTCTGGTATAGCTCGTTTCGGCACAGCTTATGTACCTATGGACGAGGCTTTAGGTTTTTGCACTCTTGATATTTCAGGTAGACCTTATTTAGTATTTGATGCACCTATGCCACAACCTATGTGTGGCAATTATGACACCTGTTTAACAGTGGAATTTATGAGAGCTTTTGCGGTTCATGCAGGTATTACTTTGCATTTAAAGAGCATGTATGGCGATAATGCACATCATATAACTGAGGCATTGTTTAAAGCTCTTGCAAGAGCTTTAAAACAAGCTGTACAACAAACAGGCGGAGAAGTTTTAAGTGCAAAGGGTGTGCTATAAAGGAGGACAATGTGAGTTATATTGCTGTTGTAGATTATGGTGCTGGCAACCTTATGAGTGTTGCAAACACCTTAAAATATCTTGGCTATGAAAGCCGAATTGCACAGGACACACAGACAATAGAAAATGCTGCTGGTGTAATACTCCCTGGGGTTGGTGCATTTCCAGATGCAATGCAGGCTTTAGCTGAAAGCGGTTTAATAGACGCTGTTAAAACCGCTGCTAAGACAAAACCGTTTTTAGGTATTTGTCTTGGTATGCAAATGCTGTTTGAGTCATCTGATGAAGTTAGACAGTGCGAGGGTTTAGGCTTACTTGAAGGCAATATTTCAAGAATACAAACCGATTTGATTTTACCTCAAATTGGTTGGAATGAGCTTGAAATACTAAGACCAAATGCACTGACTAAAGGTTTAAAAACAGGTGACCATGTTTATTTTGTACATTCTTTTATGGCAAATCCTAAAAATAAAGAAGATTTAGCTTGTATAACTGATTATGGTACACAAGTTCCTGCTATGGTTTCAAAAAATAATCTTTTTGGCTGTCAATTTCACCCAGAAAAAAGCGGAGAAATTGGACTTAAAATTATTAAAAATTTCGTAGAACTTACAGAGGTTAAATAATGAAAATCTTACCTGCTATTGATTTAAAAGATGGAATGTGTGTTAGACTAAAGAAAGGCGATTATGAAACCGCACATAAGGTTGCAGAAGATGTACTTACAACCGCAAAAAGTTTTCTTGATGCGGGTGCAACCTTAATTCATATGGTCGATTTAGATGGTGCAAAAGATGGCAGCCATGCAAATTATCATGTAGTGCGTGAAGTAATAGAGAAAACAGGTGCAAAAGTAGAGCTGGGCGGAGGTATTCGTTCTATGGAGGATATTGACGCTGTTTTAGCACTTGGCGTAAGTCGTGTTATTATAGGCTCTGCTGCTGTTAAAAATCCAGAGCTTGTTAAACAGGCTGTGGATAAGTACGGTGATAAAATCGCTGTTGGTATTGATGCACTTGGTAGAACTGTACGCACTCATGGTTGGCTTAGTGACTCAGGCGAAGATTACATAGCTTTTGCGAAGAAAATGGAAAATATGGGTGTTAAAACAATTATTTTTACCGATATTGATAAAGATGGTATGCTTGAAGGTCCAAATTTTGAACAGCTTTCAGAGCTTAAAAATGCAGTTAAATGTGAAATTGTAGCTTCTGGCGGTGTTACAACACTTGAAGATATTGCAAAATTAAAATCACTTAAAATAGATGCAGCAATCGCAGGAAAAGCCATTTATACTGGTGCATTAGACCTAGTAAAAGCTATAAAAACAGGGGAGGAGTAAAAATGCTTGCAAAAAGAATTATCCCTTGTTTAGATGTAAAAGATGGTAGAGTTGTTAAAGGTGTAAATTTTATAGGTTTAAGAGATGCAGGCGACCCTGTAGAGCTTGCAAAGTTTTATTCTAAGCAAGGTGCAGACGAAATAGTTTTTCTTGATATAACTGCAACAAGTGATGAACGTGAAACCATTGCAGATGTGGTTGCAAGAACTTGCAAAGAGGTTTTTGTACCTTTAACTGTTGGTGGCGGTATTCGCACAGTAGAGGATTTTAAAGATATTCTTCGTGCAGGTGCGGACAAAATCTCTATAAATTCATCAGCGGTTAAAACCCCAGATTTAATAAATGATGCTGCAAGCCGTTACGGTAGCCAGTGTGTTGTAGTGGCTATGGACGCAAGAATAAACGAAAATATGCCATCTGGTTATGAAATTTTCGTTGCAGGTGGTAGAAAAGCCACAGGTATTGATGCGGTATCTTGGGCAAAAGAGATTTATCAGCGTGGAGCTGGTGAAATTTTATTAACTTCTATGGATAAAGACGGTACAAAATCCGGTTTTGACTTAGATTTAACTGAAAAAGTGTGTGAGGTCGCACAGATACCTGTTATAGCTTCTGGTGGTTGTGGAAATTTAGAACATTTTGCAGAGGTTTTTGAAAAAACACATGCGACTGCTGCACTTGCTGCAAGTTTATTTCATTATGGTGAACTCAGTATTTCACAGGTCAAAGATTATCTTAGAAAACGTAATATAAGCGTTAGATAAGGGGAAGAAACATGGATTTATCAAAGTTTTTTAAAAAAAGTGAACTTATTCCTGTTATTTGTCAAGATGAAAACACAAAAGATGTGTTAATGCTTGGATATGCAAATGAGCAGGCTTTAAAACTCACAATGGAAACAAAAACCGCTTGGTTTTTCTCACGTTCAAGACAAAAACTATGGAATAAGGGCGAAACATCGGGAAATTTTATCTTTGTAAATAAAATTTTATCCGATTGTGATGATGATACACTGATTTATTTAGGTACTCCAAAAGGTCCAGTGTGTCACACAGGAAACCCTAACTGTTTTTATACAACACTTTGGGAAAATAGGTGAAAAAAATGGCTATTCCAATTTCTATGGTTGCAGTTATAGCGATTATTTTATTTATTGTAGGAGTTATCTTTTTAAAGAATAGAGATTAAGGAAGGTGTTTTGCAATGAATTCATTTGAGCAAATGGAAGCGGTTATTGCACTTCGTAGAAAAGAGCCACAAGAAAAATCATATACTTGCTATCTTTTTGATAAAGGTTTAGATAAAATCCTAAAAAAAGTAGGCGAAGAATGTGCAGAAACTATTATAGCTGCAAAAAATGGTGATAAAACTGAGCTTATCGGTGAAATAAATGATGTGTTTTATCATATGATGGTTATGATGAATGAATGTGGAGTAACATTAGAAGATGTATGCAAGGAAATGGACGAAAGAGCACAAAAAATCGGTAATCTAAAAACATTTCATGTATCAGACCATAATACATAATAAAAAAAGTTCGCCTTTTGGCGAACTTTTATTTGTTATAAATCTTTAAATATTCCTCTGTAAATGTGCCATCTGCATTATTTATAATAAGAGGAGGTTCAACAATAAGACCATCACTAGAACCACCTTTGCGACATTCAATAAGCACAGCAGAAGGATTTTTTTCACTTGTCTGATGTACAAATCTTAATCTTTTTGGTGTAAGTCTTACACGCTCAAGTGCAGTTATAAGGGTTATTAGTCTTTCTGGTCGGAAAACCATAGCACATTTACCGCCACTTTTAAGCACATATGAGGTTGCAACTGCTACATCTTCAATAGTTGCTTCACCGTCCATGCGTGCGAGTGCATGAGCATCAAGAGCTTTAACTTTTCCACTTCCAGATTTAAAATAAGGTGGATTACAAACAACATAGTCTATACTACCATGGGAAAAATAATTTCTTATATATTTTAAATCACCTTGTATAGCTTTAATATTGTCCAGTTTATTATGTTCAATAGATTTATTAAAAATCTGTACTGCACCATCTTGAAGTTCTAAACCTGTGATTTTAAGGTCAGCTCGCCAACAAAGAAAAGAAAGAGTTCCAACTCCAGCACCTAAATCAAGCACGTTTGCAAACTTTCTAGGTTTTGCAAAGTCAGAAAGTAAAATAGAGTCTTGACCGAGTTTAAAAAAATCATCATCTTGTATTAAATCTAATCCATTAGGTAATTTTTCTATAGATTGCATAAGAAAAAACTCCTTTATTATCACAAAAACATTAAAAATATAATAATATGATGATAGCAAAAACAATATCATATGTCAAATTTATCAAAGACTTTGACAAATTATAATATATAGCGTAAAATAAATTAAAATGCTTTTGCATTTCAGCGTGAAAAAATATTGAAAGAGGCGATAAAACGATGTTATTAAAAGATTTAATCGAAGATGCTCGTTTAATTCGTGAACGTGACCCCGCAGCACGTTCTACAATAGAAGTATTTTTACTTTATCCAGGATTTCATGCAGTTATTTACCATAAATTAACCCATTGGCTATACAATCATAAAAGGTTCTTTTTAGCTCGTATGATTTCACAATTTGCTAGAACTATGACAGGAGTAGAAATTCACCCAGGAGCAAAAATCGGAAAAGGTTTATTTATTGACCATGGTATGGGTATAGTAATAGGTGAAACTGCAGAAATCGGCGATTATTGCACAATTTATCATGGTGTAACTCTTGGAGGTACAGGCAAGGATAATGGTAAACGTCACCCAACAATAGGAAATAATGTGCTTATATCAACGGGTGCAAAGGTTTTAGGACCTTTCACCGTAGGAGATAATTCACGAATTGGTGCAAATGCAGTTGTTTTGCAGGAAGTACCACCAGATTCCACAGTTGTTGGTGTTAAAGCTAGAGTTGTTAAAATTGGCGGTCATAGAGTTCCGTCATTTGACCTTGACCAGATTAATGTTCCAGACCCAGTTGCACAGCAATTATGTCAACTTGAAAAACGTGTTTATATAAATGAACAGAAAATTAAAAATTATGAGCATGAAGAAACCGATGAAATAGATAAAAATGCTCAGAAATAGACATCTTTAATAATACAATTATTGTAAAAAATAATGAAAAATTACGATTTCTTTGCATTTTGTTTACAATGGGTAACCGCTTTGATATAATAATAGCATTAAGAATGATAATCTTTATTATGTGAAGGAGGAAAGGCACTTGATACGCACAAAGCAAAGAGAGTTAATAAAAAATGCAATTATGGAGAGCACTACTCACCCAACAGCTGATGAACTTTTCCAAGAAATTCGCATTAAATTGCCAACAATCAGCCTTGCAACAGTTTATAGAAATCTTAATATGCTTGCAAGCGATGGTGTGATTAGAAAAATTGAAATGCCAGATATGCCTGATAGATTTGATTGGCGTATGACAGTGCATGACCATTTATATTGTGAAAAATGTGGTAAAGTATTCGATTTTTCTTTACCTCAAGCACTTGACAAACAGATTGAAGAAGTTTCTGGAATGCAAGTCAAACAATATAGTTTGATTGCAAAAGGTATTTGCAGCGATTGTATGAAAAGTGAGCAAAATTAAATTTTTTAGTCCTAAGATTTTAAATTATCTTAGGACTTTTAATTTTGCATAAAAAAACAGATGCTCAAAAATGAGCACCTGTTTTCTATATTAAAGTGAATTAGCCTTCGTTACTGTAAAGAGCCACAAGTTTCTTCAGATGAGCATAACGCTCTACAGAAGCATCTTCGGACTTCTTAAACAGTTGTTCAGCACGCTCTGGGAAAGAACGTGTTAGAGCAGAATAACGAGCTTCGTTCATGATAAAGCCACGGTAATCTTCTGTCTTTGGCTCCTTGCTCTCAAGAATGAATGGGTTCTTGCCCTCAGCCTTTAGAGCTGGGTTGAAGCGGAACATATTCCAGTAACCACAGTCAACAGCCTTCTTCATTTCGCTCTGACAGTTAACCATACCACCCTTAATAGAGTGCATTTCACATGGAGAGTAAGCGATAATCAGAGATGGACCTGGGTAAGCTTCAGCTTCAGCAATAGCCTTTAGAGTCTGTTGCATGTTAGCACCCATAGCAACCTGAGCAACGTATACATAACCATAGCTCATAGCGATTTCAGATAGAGACTTCTTACCGATAGCCTTACCAGCAGCAGCGAACTGAGCAACAGCACCGATGTTAGTAGCCTTAGAAGCCTGACCACCAGTGTTAGAGTAAACCTCGGTATCAAATACCATAACGTTTACATCTTCACCAGAAGCAAGAACATGGTCAAGACCACCGAAACCGATATCGTAAGCCCAACCGTCACCACCGAAAATCCAGATGGACTTCTTATTGAGGTAATCCTTCTGAGCTAGAACATACTTGCAATCTTCACAACCAGCACCAGCACCCTTTTCAAGCTCAGCAATCAGAGCCTTAGTAGCAGCTTGGTTCTTTTCGCCATCGTCCTTAGTAGCTAGGAACTCATCAATAGCAGCCTTAGCTTCTGCAGGAGCGTCAGTCATTGTTTCCAGCTTAGCAATCAGACGGTCACGGATAGCCTTCTGACCATAGTACATACCAAGACCATGTTCAGCGTTATCTTCAAACAGGGAGTTAGCCCATGCTGGACCCTTGCCTTCGCTAGTAACAGTATATGGAGATGTAGCAGCTGGACCACCCCAGATAGAGGAACAACCAGTTGCGTTAGAGATGTACATGCGGTCACCGCAAACCTGAGTGATTAGACGAGCGTAAGCGGTTTCAGCACAACCTGCACAAGAGCCAGAGAACTCAAGCAGAGGAGTCTTGAACTGAGAATCCTTTACAGAACCAGTGCCAACCATGTCTGCCTTCTCGCAAACCTTTGCAACCATGTAATCGAAAGCTTCCTGCTGAGCAGCTTCCTGCTCCTGAGGAACCATAGTTAGAGACTTAGTTGGACATACGCCGATACATACGCCACAACCCATACAGTCAAGTGGAGATACAGCTAGAGAGTACTTATAAACGCCCTTGCCCTTACCAGCCTTAACATCAACAATCTTAGCAGAAGCTGGAGCAGCAGCTGCTTCTTCCTCTGTTAGAGCAAATGGACGGATAGTAGCATGTGGACATACATAAGCACACTGGTTACACTGAACACAAGTAGCCTCGTTCCAAGATGGAACAGTAACAGCTACGCCACGCTTCTCGTAAGCAGCAGCACCATGTTCGAAAGTACCGTCAACATAATCTGTAAATGCAGATACAGGTAGGCTGTCGCCGTCCATACGAGCGATTGGGTCGAGCAGGTCATTAACCATCTTAACGGTCTTTTCACGACCAACAACAGCAGCAGGAGCAGCCTTATCTTCAGCATCAGCCCAAGAAGCTGGAACGTCAATCTTAACGAATGCAGTAGCACCAGCATCAATAGCCTTATGGTTCATATCAACTACATCTTGACCCTTCTTTAGGTAAGACTTAGTAGCAGCTTCCTTCATGAAGCGGATAGCATCTTCAGATGGCATAACCTCTGCAAGAGCAAAGAATGCAGACTGAAGAATAGTATTTGTACGCTTGCCCATACCGATTTCAATAGCAAGGTCAATAGCGTTAATTGTGTAAAGCTGAATGTTATTCTTAGCGATGTAACGCTTTTCAGAAGCAGCTAGATGATGTTCTAGTTCTTCAGGAGACCACTGGCAGTTAATCAGGAATACACCGCCTGGCTTAACGTCACGAACGATTGGGAAGCCCTTAGTGATATAAGATGGGTTATGACAAGCAACAAAGTCAGCCTTATTGATATAGTAAGGGGAACGGATTGGCTTGTCACCGAAACGTAAGTGAGAAACAGTTACGCCACCAGTCTTTTTTGAGTCATACTGGAAGTAAGCCTGTACAAACTTGTCTGTATGGTCACCAATAATCTTGATAGAGTTCTTGTTAGCACCAACAGTACCGTCACCGCCAAGACCCCAGAACTTACATTCGGTAGTGCCTTCAGCAGCAGTGTTTGGAGCTGGCTTTTCTTCAAGAGACATATGGGTAACGTCATCATTGATACCAAGAGTGAACTGGTGCTTAGGAGCGTCCTTAGCAAGCTCATCATATACAGCAAATACAGATGCTGGTGGGGTATCCTTAGAACCAAGACCGTAACGACCACCAATGATAGTCTTATCAGTTACGCCAGCGTTAGCAAGAGCAGTAACAACATCTAAGTATAGAGGCTCACCCTGAGCACCTGGCTCCTTAGTACGGTCAAGAACTGCAATCTTCTTAGCAGTTGCAGGGATAGCAGCAACTAGCTTGTCAGCAGCAAATGGACGATACAGACGAACCTTTACAAGACCAACCTTTTCACCCTTAGCAGTTAGGTAGTCGATAACTTCTTCAGCAACATCACAGATAGAGCCCATTGCAATGATTACACGGTCAGCGTCTGGAGCACCATAGTAGTTAAATAGCTGGTAGTTAGTGCCAAGCTTAGCATTAACCTTGCCCATATACTCTTCAACGATGCCTGGAACAGCTTCATAGTATGGGTTACAAGCTTCACGGTGCTGGAAGAATACGTCACCATTTTCGTGAGAACCACGCATTACAGGACGCTCTGGATTTAGAGCACGAGCACGGAATGCTTCAACAGCGTCCATATCGCACATTTCCTTTAGGTCTTCAAAGTCCCAAACTTCAATCTTTTGGATTTCGTGAGAAGTACGGAAACCATCAAAGAAGTTGATAAATGGAACACGAGACTTGATTGTTGCAAGGTGAGCAACAGCGGAAAGGTCCATAACTTCCTGTGGGTTGGTTTCAGCAAGCATAGCAAAACCGGTCTGACGGCAAGCCATAACGTCGGAATGATCACCGAAGATGTTCAGTGCATGAGAAGCAACTGTACGAGCAGAAACGTGGAATACACAAGGAAGCAGTTCGCCTGCAATCTTGTACATATTAGGAATCATCAGAAGCAGACCTTGAGAAGCGGTGTAAGTAGTTGTGAGTGCACCAGCTGCTAGAGAGCCGTGAACTGTACCTGCAGCACCTGCTTCAGACTGCATTTCTACAACCTTTACAGTTGTACCGAAAATGTTCTTCATGCCCTGTGCGGACCACTGGTCTACACTGTCAGCCATTGGGCTGGACGGAGTGATTGGGTAAATACCTGCAACCTCAGTAAAAGCATACGACACGTGTGCAGCGGCCGTATTACCGTCCATAGATTTCATCTTTCTTGCCATGTTTTCTAAGTCCTCCTTCAATCTCGCTTATGGAGATATGAAATTAAATTAAAATGAACAAAAAGGTAAAAAGCAGAGTTAGCACTGCCTTTTACAGAAAGACACCTCTTGTCGAATATATTTTAACACAACTAAACCGCTAATGTAAACAAAATTCCAATAAATCTTTTAGATATTTATGAAAAATAACATTAAAATAATGTAATTGTAATAACAGATAAATTGAATTATAATTAAATATTATATGAAAAAATTAGGAGAGTATATAAAATATGGTTGCTATATGCCATTCAGCGGGAATAATCGGCATAGCCGGCTATCCTGTAACGGTAGAATGTTTTAACTCTACAGGGCTGCCAAGACTTGATATAGTAGGGCTTCCAGGTAGAGCAGTTAGCGAAGCGGCTGAACGTGTGCGTGCAGTTATGAAAATCTGTAATTTTGAATGGCCAACATGTAGGCTTACAGTAAATCTTGCACCAGCAGATACCAAAAAGGAGGGTGCAGTTTATGATTTGCCTATTTTTATAGCTATTTTAACTGCTACAAGTCAAATATCAGCACCACAAAATGAAATTGCTTTTTTAGGTGAGCTTTCGCTTTCTGGTGAGCTAAGACCAATAAAGGGTGTGCTTTCTATGCTGCTTGCACTTAGAGATGCAGGTAAAAAAGAGGTTTTTATTCCTTTTGAGAATGCAGAAGAAGCCGCTTATGCAGAAGATATAAAAGTATATCCTGCAAAAAATGTAAAACAGGTTATAGCTCATTTGATGAAAAAAGAGCAAATAAAACCTTGTCCACCACCTAAACCAGTTAATGATTTTATAGTTGGTATGGATTTTTCCAATGTGCTTGGTCAAAATGCTGTTCGTAGAGCATTAGAAATTGCGGCTGCTGGTTGCCATTCGGCACTTTTAAGTGGTCCACCGGGTTCGGGTAAAAGCCTTGTTGCAAAATGCTTTTCTACAATATTACCACCAATGACACAACAAGAACGACTTGAAGTAATCCGAATTTGGTCGGTAGATGGTGAAGGAACAAAGGCTGCAACAATGGCAGGTAGACCTTTTAGAGCACCACATCACACAGTTTCAGCGGCATCTATGAGTGGTGGGGGAAGTGCAGGGCGTTTACCAATTCCGGGTGAAATCTCTCTTGCACATAGGGGTGTTTTATTTCTTGATGAACTGCCAGAGTTTAGAAGTGATGTGCTTGAAACACTTCGTCAGCCATTAGAAGATGGTGAAGTTACAATTTCAAGAGTATCTGGAAAAGTCACTTATCCAGCTAAATTTCAACTGCTTGCCGCTATGAACCCATGCAAATGCGGTTATTATGGTACATCACGTTGTAGATGTTCAGAAGAAAGTGTTAGAAGATATTTAAGAAAATTATCAGGACCTTTAATGGATAGAATAGATTTACAAGTTGCTGTACAACCTGTACAATATGAAGCGTTAGCCGCAAGAGGTAAAACAGAGGAAGAAAGCTCAGAAAAAATAAGAAATAGGGTGCTTAAAGCAAGAGAAATTCAAAAAGAGCGTTATAAAAATACTGATATTTCAGCAAATGCTGAACTCCCGCTTGATAGACTTGCTAAAGATTGTGCTATGACTGAGGCAGCACAAAAAATGCTTGAACAAGCTTTTGAGCGTTTAGGAATGACAGCAAGAGCATATGACAGAATTTTAAGAGTATCACGAACTATTGCGGATTTGGATACATCAGAAGTTATAGATGCTGTACATATAGCAGAAGCAATACAATACCGTCAACTTGATAGACTTGGTTTATCAGATGGTTAAAAAGAAAGGAAAAGATATGAAGAAAGTTTTATGTGCATTATTAATTGGAACAACAGTTATATCACAAGCAGGAGCATTTACAGGTGTTTCAAGTTGGGCAGAGCCTGCTGTAAATCAAGCGATAGCAATGGGAATTGTGCCAGATAGCCTACAAAATACACAAGCGGGAAAGGCAATCTCAAGGGCTGAATTTTGTGAAGTTGCAGTCGAGCTTTATGAAACCATTAGTGGTAAAACAGCACCTAAAAATACAATAAGCCCGTTTACAGATACAGATAATCAAATAATCGCTGCTGCTAGTGCTTTAGGAATTGTAAACGGTAAGGGTGATGGAACATTCGCACCATATAACACAATAACCAGACAGGAATTTTGTGTTATGCTTTGCAATGTAGTAAGGGCAGTGAATGGAAAAAGTGATATATCAGAAACAAATACTATAGATGTTTTTCCAGATAGTGATTTAGTAGCAAGTTGGGCAAAAACAGATGTAGAAACCATTGTTAATAATGGAATTATGACAGGTACAATAGAAAATGGACAAACTTTATTAAAACCACTCCAAACAACATCAAGAGAACAAGCTATGGTTATGGCGGTGCGTTTTGCTGATTGTTATAGCGGAGTTCAAAACGATAGTGAGCAAGAGCCAGAAGAACCAGAAGTATCAGAAAAGCCAGAGATATCAGAAAAACCAGAGCTAAATGAAACCGAGCAAGACGAAGTTTATGTAATAAAACCAGAAGAAGCTGCAAGTTTAACCAAAGATGAAAGACTTAAAATTATATTTGGAAAAACAGAAATAGGGTTTGAAAGCCAACAAGAGGCAGAAGCAGCTATGACAGAAATAACCGTTCCAGTATGGCGTTTACAGTCTGACGGCAGTAAAAAAGCGGGTAAAATGACACTTGAAGTAAATCAGTGTTTGTCACTTGTATATCAAGCGATTTTTGAAGAAATTTTCAATGGAAGCGAACAATTCCCTATAAAAGATGGCGGAAGTTATGCATGGAGAACTAATACACGTTCAGAACATCGCTGGGGCACAGCAATAGATTTAAACTGGAATGAAAATATGGAATGTTACATAGATGAATTGGGCAATGTAACTGAAATAACAACAGGTTCACATTGGTTACCAGATGAAGACCCATATTCAATACCAGCAGATGGTGATGTTGTTAGAGCGTTTGAAAAATATGGCTTTGCATGGGGCGGAGACGCATGGCAAAACAAACGAGATTATATGCATTTTTCATATTTTGGAACATAAAAAAGAGCCGAAAGGCTCTTTTTTGATTTAATAAAATACTTCTTGTAATATAAGTCCCTGTGGTGGCATAGTAATACCTGTATCTTGTCTATCAAGACTGCAAAAGGCTTTTTCTATGCTTTCTATATCACGTTCACCTGTGCCGATTTCTACAAGCGTACCTGTTAAAATTCGTACCATATTATATAAAAATCCATCACCATAAAAGTCAATTCTGACTTCACCGCCCAAACGTGTTATATCAATTTTTTCTATTGTTCTGACAGTTGATTTTTTAAAACGTTTATTTACAGAGCTAAATGCACGAAAATCATGTGTGCCGCATAAAAGTTTAGCAGCCTCATGCATTTTATTTACATTTAGCTCTTTTTCTATGCTTACAATATATTTTCTTTCAAATATATTTTTATCCTTGCTATCCCATAGGCGATATGAATAATGTTTTGATTTTGCATTAAGTCTTGAATGAAAACGTTCAGGCACAACTTCACATGATAAAATGCCTATATCTTGTGGTAAATATGCGTTTAAATATTCCTTGATTTGATTTGCTAATTTATCAGTGTTTATTTTAAAGTGTGCCACCTGTGCAATAGCATGAACACCTGCATCTGTTCGACCTGCACCATGTATTTCCACATTATGACCGCACATTTTACTTAAAACCGTTTCAATTTTGCCTTGTATAGTGTTATCAGTATTACCTAGTCTTTGCCAGCCTTGATAACGTGAACCATCATATTGTACTATTATTTTAAAATTTGTCATTATTTCCACCGTTAAAATCTATTTTTTAGATTTTAACATAGATATTACTTAAAAGTCAAAGGCAGACCATAGACCTGTTTAAGCTCTAAAAGCGGGCTTTTAGCAATATCCGACGGAGTTACAATTTTACCTCCATTTGAATTTAAATCATAACCAAATTCATTAAAAGCTGACCATATAAGATATGAACAATGGGTAGAATTATCGTCAAATATACCTGCAAAAAGTGAATAAGGCTTATTTACAAGGCTTTGGGCGGCAAACTCTGCTATTTGTGAGCGAATTTCACTACTTACATCTTTAAGTCTAAAAACCGCAACTGATGAATATTTTCTAAATCTGTCTACTGTACTAAATTCTGAATTTCTGCCAATAAATGCAGCCTCAAGAATTATTTCTTTTTCTGCATCAATGACTATTGCACAATGACCATTTCTAAAACCCAAAACATGAGAAGATGAAGTTATTAAAATATCACCATTTTCCAATGCAGTTATGGGTGATAAGGTATCTGTCAGTCTTTCTGTTCTTGAAAGTAGCATATGAGGTTTGCAAACTATATTTACAGGAGAAAGATAGGCTTTTTGTACATCTAATATTTCATTTATATCATCTTGCTTTAAAATATCTAATGATATTTGAGTAAGCCCTGTTTGAGTGGTTAGCAAATTATAATCGTCTAATGACCAATTTTCTTTTTCAAGTATATTTGTAATATTAACTGGTATAACATCGGGTTTTATATGTGCATTATGCTCATTAGATATAAAAATTACTAAAAATACTATAATAAGGCTAGTTAATATTCTCATTAAAATGTGTCAAAGCTCTTGCCATATCAGTTTTGGTGTGAAATACTACACCGCTTGAAAGTATACTTTGTTTAAGCTCATCTGGAAGTGAACGAAAATATTCACCAAGTTCATTATTCATAGTAGTATAATCTAACATAATAAAATCACCTCGATATTTATTATGTACAGAAAAATATAAAAAAAACCGAGTTAGAATAAAATCTAACTCGAAATTTTTATGATTCTTCAGTTGCTTCTATTACAGAGCCCTCAGCACATACGCCTTTTTCTTTAAATAACGCACGATTATTTTGGTAAATCATACGCAGACCATCAAGAGTAAGGTTAGGGTCAACAAAATCAATAAGAGAACAATGTTCTGCCATCATACGTCCCATACCACCTGTTGCAACTACCTTTACATTACCGTTTAACTCTTGTTTCATATCCTCGATAATGCCAGTTAAAGCACCTACATAGCCACGAACAGCACCAGACTGCATACTTTGTACGGTGTTTCGACCGATAGCATTTTCGGTTGCGGCAATATCAACTCTAGGAAGTTTAGAGGCTTTCATAAATAATGCCTCCATTGCGACCTTAATTCCAGGGAAGATAGCACCGCCTAAATACGCACCGTTTTCGTCTATTGCGTCAAAGGTGATAGCAGTACCAATATCAACAATAATAAGCGGTGAGCCATAGCGTTTAACCGCAGAAACACCATTTACAAGCCTATCAATACCAACTTCACGAGGGTTATTATATAAATTTATCATACCAGCATCAACATCACGACCAACAGTAAGCGGGCGAAGTGATAAATATTTACGAATGGCATTTTTAAGAGAATACATAACAGGAGGTACAACAGATGCAATAATTACAGCACTTGTTTTTTTAGGGTCGATACCTTTAAAATTGTAATATTGCAAAATTTGCATACCGATTTCATCAGATGTTGATGTATCTGAAGTGGATATTCTAAAAGAACCTATTAAAGTTTCATTGTCATAAATACCAAATACCATATTAGTATTTCCTACATCAATTGCAAGTAACATCGTTCAGAACCACCTAAACTTAGATTTATTTTTTTTGCTTTGTAAGTGAAATCGGCTCTCCATCAGTATTTAGAAAAACGGAATTTATAATTTCACCGTTTTGAATTTCCAGTGAAAGACAGCTTGCTACTCCTTGGCGTGGAAGGCTTATACTTCCAGGGTTAAAAATATGTATATCATTATCTATAACATGATTAGCACAATGTGTATGACCATAAAGAGCGATAGAACAGCCGAATTTTTGTGCATATTCGGATATATTACCACTGCTTGTCCATACAACACCTTCTCTATGACCATGAGTTAAATAAAATTTTATGCCTTCAAGTGTCACAACTGAAAACCAAGGACTATCAGAGCCATAATCATTATTGCCACGCACAGAATAAACCGTTATATTTGGATAACTTCTCCTTAAATCCTGTGCATCTTCATCATAATCACCAAGATGAATTACCGCATCTGGTGATATATTTTCTACTAAATTAAACATATCGAGCACTCTACCGTGCGAATCGGAAAAAACAAGAATATTCATAATTGAAAAGCCTCATTCTCGCATAACATGAACACTATACATTAAAAGTAAAGATATGTAAAGTGTATTTGAAAAATTTTTAACAAAGAATTTGTTACTATTTGGATTTAAACTGCATATATTAAACTGATAGATTAAATAGGGAGGAACACACTATGATTGATGCAAATGAACTAATGAAACAGCTTAAAATATCACAAAATGACACTAAAACGGCTCAAACTATAAACAATTTAAAGTCTTTTATGAGCACCGAGCAAGGTAAAAATCTTGCAAGCAGTATAAGTGGAGATACTGCAAAACAGATTGAAAAAGCAGCTGAAGCAATGAAAAAAGGTGATAAAACCGCTGCAAGTGCTGCACTTAGCCAAATTCTTTCAACAAGTGAGGGGAAAAATCTTGCAATGCAGCTAAAAAATATAATTGGAAAATAAGGAGAAAATATGGAAGATATGTTATCGTCCTTGCTTTCTGACCCCGAAAAATTACAGCAAGCAATTTCGGTTGCATCATCATTTTTGGGTGGAGAGCAAGAAAATCAACAAAACAATTCTGTAAATGTTGATTTTGAAGACCCTTCGCTAATGCTTATGCAAAAAGCTATGCCTGTTATCTCACAAATTGCCCAAAGTGGTCAAAGTGCAGTAAGCTATGAAAAACGTCAGCTTTTACATGCTGTAAAGCCATTTGTTTCCGAGCCTATCCAAACTCAAATTGACCATGCTATAAAGCTTGTAGGTATGGCAAAAATGGCTAAAACCGCACTTCATCAGTTTGGTGGCTCTAGTAACGATGGAGGAGCAACCGATGTATAACAGATATTTAGAGCAATTTAAACCAGATGAACCCGAACCGATAGCAAATATTAACCCTGTAAACGAACAAAAAGAAAATGTTTTTTGTGAAAATACAGGTGGTGGACTGCTAGACGGTCTTACAAAACGCATGGGAAAGGTAAAACTTGACACAGATACACTTATATTAATTGCAATAATCTGGTTTATAATTCAAGAAAATGGAGAAACACAGATTGATACCGAGCTTTTAGTGGTGCTTGGAATATTGCTTTTTATGGGGTTATGATTTGCTTTTCAATAAATCATCTGCCGCATCAGCTAGAGCTGCATATTCTTCGAGTGTCAGTTTTTCGCCACGAATACGTTCATCAAGATTGCAAGTTTTCATCAGTGATAATATATCAGTCTTTTCCAGCTTGCCGCCAAACGCTGGAGAAATTGCATTTACAAGCGTTTTGCGGCGTTGGTTAAAGGCTGCTCTAACAATAGCAAAAAATAACTTCTCATTTTTAACAGATACACTTGGTGTATTAAGCGGATTTAATCTGATAACCGCAGAATCAACTTTTGGTTGTGGTACAAAACAGCCAGCAGGTACATCAAATAAGATTTTTGCATCTGCATAATATTGTACATAAATTGAAAATGCACTGTAATCTGATGAGCCAGCTTTAGCACAAATACGTTTTGCAACCTCCTTTTGAACCATAACAGTTATACCTGAAAACATCTTACTGTCTAAAAGGGCAGAAATAGCAGGTGTAGTTATGTAATAAGGGAGGTTTGCACATGCATAAACCTTTTTATCACCAAATTTTTCTTTACAAATTGCTGAAAGGTCGGTTTTCAATACATCGCCATGCACAACTTCTACATTTGGGCAGTCTGCAAGAGTTTCTTCAAGCACAGGAAATAATGCTCTATCAAGTTCGATTGCAACAACTTTTTCAGCTTGTTTGGAAAGTTCATTTGTAAGGCAGCCCATTCCAGGGCCAACTTCTAATGCACAGCTATTTTTATCAACTCCACATTCAGCAGCTATACGTTCTGGTACCCACTGTGCAGTTAAAAAATTTTGTCCTAGTGATTTTGAAAAATGAAAGCCATGCTTTGATAGCACTTCTTTTATAACATGAATATCACAAAGTCCCATGAAAGACCTCCAAGTTTTTTTAAAATCATTATAGCATAGTATAGACTAGAATTATATAGATTAAATATGATTTATTGCAATGAGTTTTTCTGTTTGGTAAAATAAAGATAGTATGAGAAGGAGTGTGAAAAATGCAAGAAGAAATAAAATTTTGCAGGGGTGGAGGCTGTACAGCTAAGTTAGGTTCTGCTGTGCTTTCTCGAATACTGGAAAAACTGCCAAAACCTACAGATGATAATCTTTTAATAGGTACAGAAGCAAGCGATGATGCAGCAGTTTACAAACTTACAGATGAGCTTGCTATGGTTCAAACGGTGGATTTTTTTCCGCCAATGGTTGATGACCCCTATATATTTGGTCAAATAGCCGCAGCAAATGCATTAAGTGATGTTTATGCTATGGGTGGTAAACCTGTGACCGCTTTAAATCTTGTATGTTTTCCTGAAAACTGGGATATGAATATTTTGGGTAAAATTTTACAAGGCGGACAGCAAAAAGTTATAGAAGCGGGAGCATCACTTGTAGGCGGTCATTCAATAGCTGACAGTGAAGTAAAATATGGCTTGTCTGTAACAGGGCTTATAAACCCGAATAAAGTTAGGGCAAATAATACAGCTCATGTTGGTGATAAACTAATTTTAACAAAACCACTTGGCGTAGGTCTTACTTGTACAGCAGCAAGAGCAGGTGAACAAAAAAGCTCATTAGATGAGGCCATAAAAAGCATGACAACACTTAATAAATATGCAGCTGAAGCAGCTGATGAGTTTGAAATACATGCTTGTACTGATGTAACTGGTTTTGGTCTTGCAGGACATTTACATGAAATGCTAAGAGCTGATTTATCAGCAAGAATTTATGCGGAAAGATTGCCTAAAATAACAAATGCAAGATATTTTGCAGAGGAATTTTATTTAACCGCAGCCGCACAGCGAAACCGCAATGCAGCAGATGGAAAAATTAAATTTATTAAATCAGATTTTGCAACTGAAGAATTAGTTTTTGACCCTCAAACTTCAGGAGGTTTATTATTTGCACTTTCAGCAAGTGAGGCTGATTTGTTACAGCAAAAATTTATAAATTTAGGTTTAAATAGTGCTATTATTGGTGAAATTATGCCAAGAATGGACGTAGAAATTATTATAGAAGGGAAGATATAAAATTATGGCAACTATAGTAGATGCAAGGGGTAAGGCTTGCCCACAACCTGTAATTGAAACAAAAAAAGCATTAAAGGAAAATGGTGCACCAGTAATTGTGCTTGTTGATAATGATATCGCAAGGCAAAATATAGAAAAAATGGCGGCTCAGATAAACTTATCTGTTCAGGTAGATAAAACTGATGATGGTGCTTTTAGATTGCTTATTCAGCAGGTTAGTAGTGAGGTTTTGGGTGCAGTGTTAAACGATGCAGGCGAAGCTATTTCTGATATGCTTGATAATATGCCGGCTGTTGATTGTGTGCCTTGTATGCCTGCAAATGTGGGTAAAACTGTTGTTGTACTTTCCTCTAACTGCATGGGCACAGGTGATGATACTTTAGGTGCTGCACTTATGAAAGGCTTTGTTTATGCATTAACTCAGCTTGATAATGCTCCAGATACTGTGCTTTTATATAACGGTGGTGCAAAATTATCTGTTGAGGGTGCTGAAACTGTGCAAGACCTTAAAATATTAGAAGAAAACGGCACAGAAATCTTAACTTGTGGCACATGTTTAAATCATTATGGTTTAGCAGATAAACTTGCTGTTGGTGAAGTTACTAATATGTATACAATAGCTGAGAAAATGAGTGAGGCTGGAAAGGTTGTTCGTCCATGAGTTTGCCTTTTGTTTTGGTACGTGGTGCAGGTGACCTTGCAACAGGTACTATTGTTAAACTTCATAAAAGCGGGATAAGGGTTCTAGCGGTAGAATGTGAAAAACCTAGTGCAATTCGTAGACAAGCCGCTTTATGTGAAGCTGTTTATGATGGCAGTGCAACTGTTGAAGGTGTTATATGCAGAAAAATAACTGATTTAAATGATATTGAACGCTGTTTTGAAAGATGCGAAGTACCTTTGTTAGTAGATGAAAAACTGGAATGTTTAAAGAAAATTAAACCAGTTGCAGTTATAGATGCTATTATAGCTAAGAAAAATTTAGGTACTACTATGGATATGGCATTTGTAACTATTGCATTAGGACCGGGGTTTGTTGCAGGTGAAGATGTTCATGCAGTAATTGAAACTCAAAGAGGACATAATTTAGGGCGTGTAATTTATAGAGGCTCAGCAGCACCAAACACAGGTATTCCAGGGATTATTGCAGGTGAAAGTGTAAAACGTGTAATTCATTCGCCTGCAACTGGTGAAATTAAGCATTTAGTAAACATAGGCGAAATAGTAAGTGAAGGTCAAGAAATCGCTATAATAAATGATACACCTGTTATAGCTACACTTGACGGTGTACTTCGTGGGCTTATTCGTGAAGGTTATTATGTAACTAAAGGTATGAAAATAGCTGATATTGACCCAAGAAAAGAACAAAAAGAAAATTGCACTACTATTTCAGATAAAGCTAGATGTATTGCTGGTGGAGTGCTTGAGGCAGTTATTCATTTATCAAATGAACAGGGAGTGAAACTGTTTTGATTTATCTTGATAATGCAGCCACTAGCTTTCCTAAACCTAGTTTTGTAAAACAGGCAGTTATTGATGCTATGGATAATATAGGCTCGGACGGTCGAGGGGCTCATGAAATGACACTTAGAGCTTCAAGAATTGTTTATAGCACAAGGCAAAATATAGCCAAGCTATTTAATGCTGATGCTATGCGAGTGTGCTTTACTCTTAATGCTACTATGGCACTTAATACCGCAATTTTAGGGCTAATAAGCAAAAATGACCATGTTATAACAAGTGTTCAAGAACATAATTCTGTACTGCGTCCGCTTTATAAAACAGGTGCAGATTTAACATTTTTACCTATTGATGAAAAAGGAAATGTTAAAATAGATATGCTAAAAGATAGTATTAAAACTAACACTAAAGCGGTTATTTTAAGCCATGTTTCCAATGTGACAGGTAATGTTATTGATATTAAATATGTAGGGCAGTTTTGCAAGCAGCATAATTTATATTTTATAGTTGATGCTGCTCAATCTGCGGGCGTTTTTGATATTGATATGAAAGAAATGAATATTTCTGTTTTATGCTTTACAGGTCATAAAGGTTTGCTTGGAGTTCAGGGTACAGGCGGGCTATGTGTTGCAGAGAATATAGAGATAAACCCGCTTGTAGTTGGCGGAAGTGGTGTGCATAGTTTTTCTGAAGCTCACCCAAAAGAATATCCAACAAGACTGGAAGCAGGCACATTAAATGCACATAGTTTAGCGGGTTTAAATGCCTCTGTACAATGGCTTAATGAAAATGGACTTGCTAATTTAAGGGAAAAAGAAACTAATCTTGCTAGACTTTTTTATAATGAACTTTGTAAAATACCACAAATCAAGGTTTATGGTGATTTACTAGCCAAAAATCATGGTGCTATTGTGTCTATAAATATAGAAGATGAAGATGCAGGTATGATTTCAGATGCACTCTATGAAGATTTTGGAATATGCACAAGAGCAGGAGCACACTGTGCACCACTTATACACAAGGCTTTTAGAACTGAGAAGCAAGGAATGGTGCGTTTTTCATTTTCTCATCAAAACACTGAAGATGAAGTTATAAAAACAATAGAAGCTATAAAACAGTTGGTGATATAATGATAAAACGTAACAAAAAAGAATGGCTTATAGTAACTTTTCATACAACTGCGGCTGCATTTCAAATGGAAAGTACAGCTAAAAATATAGGACTGAAAGGAAGGCTTATACCTGTGCCAAGAGAAATTTCAGCGGGTTGTGGTCTTGCATGGCGAGATGAAAAGGATAAACAAGATGAAATAAAAAAATGTCTTGAAAATATAGAATATGAAAAGCTTGTTTTGCTAACACTATAAAAGAGGTTAATTTATGAATAGTTATATGTCCCTTGCTAAAGCGATAAAAAGCGGTAAATCAGTATATAGAAAAACATATATTGATAGAACACCTATATATGCAGAAAATCTTGAAAATATAGCATGTATAACACAGGAAAATAGTGAGCGTTTGCTATATGAACGCTTTTCAGGTACTAAATCGCTTATTATATGCGGTGGAGGACATATTTCAGTGCCTGTTAGTATGCTTGCTAAAATGCTGGGTTATCGTGTTATTGTGTTTGAAGATAGACCAGAATTTGCAAATAAAAATAGATTTCCTAGTGCTGATATAGTTATGTGTGGTGATTTTAAAAAACTGCTATGTGAGTATGACTGGGAAAAACAGCCTGATACTTCAGTTGTTATAGTAACTCGTGGTCATGCAGCGGACACAATTTGTCTGCGTGAGGTTATAAATAAAAATTTGCCTTATATTGGTATGATTGGAAGTAAGAAAAAAAATACTGCTGTGTTTGAGCTTTTAAAAAGTGAAGGTATAAGTGAAAGCAATATAAAAAAAGTTTTTGCACCAATAGGATTAAAAATAGGTGCACAAACTCCAGAAGAAATTGCTGTTGCAATAGCAGCTGAGCTTATAGAAACACGCAGTAAAAATACTGATAGTGTGTTAACTGAAAATATGCTTGACGCTCTTTGTGATGAGAAAAATAAAGGCTCAGTTATGGCGACTATAATAAATAAAAATGGCTCTGCACCTAGAGGAATAGGTGCTAGAATGTTAAGACTTAAAACAGGTGAAATTATAGGCACTATTGGCGGAGGTCTTGCCGAGTTTGAAGCCATTAAAATTATGCAAAATTTTAAAAACGGTGACAAGGCTATATATAATTTTAATATGTCAAATGGTGAAGCTGGTAAATCAGGTATGATTTGCGGTGGACAGATAGATGTTATATTTGAGGTGATTTAAAAAATGGTTGCAGTGGTAATTCTTGCAGCAGGTCAAAGCAAAAGAATGAATGGAACAGATAAATTATTTTTAGATGTAAATTCTATGCCTATGTTTGAACATAGTTTTATTTTGGCTAAAAAACTTGATATAGCTTGCTGTATAGTGGTTACTAATAATGCAAAAATCACTGATAAAGCAAAAGAATATAACTTTTTAAGCGTAAAAAGCCCTAATGCACAAAAAGGTATGGGCTTTTCTGTTGCTGAGGGTGTAAAAGCACTTTCAGATAAAATAACTCATGCAGTATTTTTAAATGCAGACCAACCTTTTATTTCGGTAGATACTATAAATAAATTAATTGAGAAAGCACAAAAGACAGATAAAATTATTGTGCCAATGGCTAATAATAGACCTACAAGCCCATGTGTTTTCCCTAAAAGATACTTTGCTGAGCTTAGTACACTACATGGAGAAAATGGCGGTCGTATAGTTTGGCAAAGAAATATAGATGATGTTTTATTTGAAAATGTTATGCAAAACCAAATGATTGATATTGATACAGCAGAAATATACAATGCCTTGACAAATAACTAATGAATATGATACCATACAAGCTGAAAGTATCTTACCGCCAACTAGAAAATCAGTTGGCGTTTTTCTATATAAGGAGATGTTAAGAAAATGAAATTATTTAACACACTCACACGTCAAAAAGATGAATTTGTACCTTTAAAAGCAGGAGAAGTAAAAATGTATTCCTGTGGCCCTACTGTGTACAATTACTTCCATATTGGTAATGCTCGTCCTTTTATTATGTTTGATTTACTGCGTCGCTATTTTGAATATCGTGGTTATAAAGTAACTTTTGTTCAAAATTTTACTGATATTGATGATAAAGTAATCAATAAGGCTAATGAAGAAGGCGTTGACTTTAACACTATCGCTGAGCGTTATATTAAAGAATATTATGTTGATGCTGAAGGTTTAGGAGTAGGAAAGGCGACTTTCCACCCAAGAGCAACTGAAACTATGGACGCTATTATTGATATAGTTCAAAGACTGATAAACAAAGGTCATGCTTATGTTGCTGAAAATGGTGATGTTTATTTCCGTACAAAGTCTGACCCAGAATATGGTAAACTATGCCATCAGCCAATGGAAGAACTTCAAGCAGGTGCTAGAATTAGTGTAGGCGAAGTAAAAGAAGACCCTATGGATTTTGCAATTTGGAAAGCTGCAAAACCAAACGAGCCAGCTTGGGACACTCCATGGGGTAGCAAGGGTAGGCCAGGTTGGCATATCGAATGTTCTGCTATGGCTTGTAAATATTTAGGGGAAACTATTGATATACACTCTGGTGGTCTTGATTTGATTTTCCCTCACCATGAAAATGAAATTGCTCAGTCTGAATGTGCTAATGGCTGCACCTTTGCTAATTATTGGGTGCATAATGGATTTTTAACTATTGATAATGAGAAAATGAGTAAATCAAAAGGCAATTTCTTTATGGTGCGTGATGCAGCTAAAGAATTCGGATATGAAACTATCCGTATGTTTATGTTATCTGCTCATTATCGTTCTCCACTTAATTATTCAGCTGAAAGCTTAGAGATGAACAAGGCTTCTCTTGCTCGCCTTTATGAAAGCCGCAATAATATGGAATTCCGTATTGAAAAGGCAACAGGTGACACAATGACAGCAGAAGAAGCTGAAAAGATGACACAGCTTGAAACATATAAGCAAAAATTTATTGATGCTATGGACGATGATATGAATACTGCTGATGCACTTTCTGCTATTTTTGAGCTTGTGCGTGAGATTAACAGCTATATGTCCAAGCATGATGATGCAACTAAGGCATTTTTAACAAAAGCTCATGGTTTGTTTATGGAGCTTACAGGGGTACTTAATATTGTGCAAAAGCATGATGATGCAGTAGACCCAGAAGCAGAAAAAATTGAAGCACTTATTGCAGAGCGTACCGCAGCTAAAAAAGCAAAGGACTTTGCAAGAGCTGACCAAATTCGTGATGAACTAGCTCAGATGGGAATTACAATTAAGGATACCCGCCAAGGTGTTCAGTGGTCAAGAGCATAAAAAATCAGGACGTGTATATACACGTCCTTTTTGGTTTAACCTAATGGATATGATGGACAAATTGCAGCTAAACAGCAATTATCACATTTTGGATTTCTTGCAGAACAAACTTCTCGACCATGAAGAACTAAGCGATGGCAAAAATCGGACGATTCTTCTGGCGGAATTATCTTTTTAAGCTCATTTTCCACTTTTACAGGGTCTTTTGTATCTTTAACAAAACCTAATCTATTGGATAATCTTATACAGTGTGTATCTGCTACAATGGCAGGCTTGCCATATATATCACCTAAAATTAGATTTGCAGTTTTTCTACCTATTCCGGGGAGTTTTAAAAGCTCCTCCATTTTATCAGGCACTTTGCCATTATATTCGCTTAAAAGCATTTGTGCACACGCTTTTAAATCCTTGGCTTTTGTGCGAAATAAGCCACAAGTTTTTATACCTTCCTCAAGTTTTTCTATTGGTGCATTTGCAAAGCTTTCAAGAGTTGGAAAATTTACAAATAAATCCTTTGTAACTATATTTACTCTAACATCTGTGCACTGGGCAGAAAGTCTGGTTGCAAATAAAAGTTCATAATCGTGAGTGTATTTTAATGCACACTCTGGGTTTGGATATTCTTTTTTAAGTGCATAAACAACTTCTAATGCACGTTCTTTTTTTGTCATAATTTATCACAATCCTTTTTCTATCAAAAAAATTATTAAAAGTTTTGAAAATTTGATATATAATATAAATATACACATATATATAAATATGAATATAATAAATAACTCAAAATGTCAAGAAAAAAAAATATGCGGTATTAACAAAAAAAAATAGCACATTACCCAAAAAAAGTATAGTGTGCCGAAAAATAAAAAAGTTGCTTAGAAGTCGTTGCAAAATATTAAAAATATGTTTTAATTTTGTTATAGGTATTTTTGCAATTTATTTAAGCAGAATGAATTTTAATTCTGTATAGGAGGGCTTTTCACTATGATTATTAAACAGGCTATGGATTTCGTTAGTCGTTATGATGCAGAAGTTGGCAGCATGATTTATAAGGAGTTTGAACGCCAATGTCGAAATATTGAACTTATCGCTTCTGAAAATATTGTAAGCGAAGCTGTTATGGCTGCAATGGGTTCAGTTTTAACTAATAAATATGCTGAGGGATATCCTGCAAAACGTTATTATGGCGGTTGTGAATGTGTTGATGAAGTTGAAAATTTAGCTATTGATAGAGTTTGTAAGCTTTTCGGTGCTAAATATGCTAATGTTCAGCCTCATTCCGGTGCTCAAGCTAATATGGCTGTTTATCAGGCACTTGTAAAACCAGGTGATACAGTTTTAGGTATGAGTCTTGATAATGGTGGACATTTAACACATGGCTCTCCTGTAAACCAGTCTGGTATTTTATATAATATTGTTTCTTATGGCGTTGATGAAAATGGCTTTATTGATTACAATGAAGTTGAAAAAATCGCAAAGGAAACAAAACCAAAAATGATTATCGCTGGTGCTTCTGCTTATCCTCGTGCGATTGATTTTGAAAAATTTGCTGAGATTGCTCACAGCGTTGGTGCTTATTTGTTTGTTGATATGGCTCATATTGCAGGTTTAGTTGCTGCTGGTCTACATATGAACCCTGTGCAGTATGCTGATGTTGTTACTACTACAACACATAAAACTCTGCGTGGTCCTCGTGGTGGCACTATTTTAACAAACAATGAAGATTTAGCCAAGAAATTTAACAAGGCTATTTTCCCAGGAACTCAAGGCGGCCCATTAATGCATGTTATCGCTGCTAAGGCTGTTTGCTTTGGTGAGGCATTACAGCCAGAGTTTAAAGCATATCAGTCTAATGTTATTAGCAACTCTAAGGCTCTTGCTAAAGCTCTTATGAACCAAGGCTTTGACCTTATTTCTGGTGGTACTGATAACCATTTAATGCTAGTTGACCTTCGTAAAGCGGGCGTTACTGGTAAAGTGCTGCAAAATCGCCTTGATGAAGTTTATATCACCGCAAATAAAAATGCTATTCCTAATGACCCAGAAAGCCCATTTGTAACTTCTGGTCTACGTGTTGGTACTCCTGCGGTTACTACTCGTGGTTTCTCTGAGCCAGAAATGCTTAGAATTGCCGAGTTTATTTGGCAAGCTGCAACAGATTTCGATGCAAAGGCTGATGAAATTCGTGCTAATGTAAAGGAAATGTGCAGTCGTTTCCCAATTTACTGCTAATTTGTCAATAAGACTTTTATAAGTCTTATTATATATGGATATTTAAAAATGAGGTGTTTCAAAAATGGTAATGGAGCTTAAAAAAACAGGTCTTGAAGGCTTTGTAGCTGCACACGAAACCGAAATGATGAAGCCACTGATTAAGCAAGCTAATGATATGCTTGTAAATCATACTGGTGCAGGTAATGATTTTCATGGTTGGGTAGACCTACCTGTTAACTATGATAAGGACGAGTTTGCTCGTATTCAGGCTGCTGCTAAGAAAATTCAGGGTAACTGTGATGTTTTAGTTGTTATTGGTATTGGTGGTTCTTATCTAGGTGCTAGAGCTGCTATTGAATTTGTAAATGGTCAGTTCTATAACCAAACCCGTAAAGAGGGTATACCAGAAATCTACTTTGTAGGTAACAATATTTCTTCATCTTATATCAATGATATTATTAAGATTATTGGCGATAGAGATTTCAGCATTAATGTAATTTCTAAGTCTGGTACTACTACCGAACCTGCAATCGCTTTCCGTGTATTTAAAAAGCTTGCAGAAGAAAAGTATGGTAAGGAAGGTGCTAAAGACCATATCTTTGCTACTACTGATAAGGCTCGTGGTGCTTTAAAGAGCTTATCTGATGCTGAAGGTTATGAAACTTTTGTTGTTCCAGATGATGTTGGCGGTCGTTTCTCTGTTTTAACTGCTGTTGGTCTGCTACCTATGGCTGTTGCTGGTCTTGATATTGAGGCTGCTATGAAGGGTGCTGCTGATGCTCGTGAGGAGTTTAACAAAGAAGACAATATTTGTTTTGAATATGCTGCACTTCGCAATATTCTTTATCGTAAGGGTAAAGGCATGGAAATTCTTGTAAACTATGAACCATCTCTTGTTATGATGGGTGAATGGTTTAAACAGCTATTTGATGAGTCTGAAGGTAAAGACCATAAGGGTATTTTTGCAACTTCTGCAAACTTCTCTACAGACTTACACTCTATTGGTCAGTTTATTCAGGACGGTACTCGCAACCTATTTGAAACCGTACTTTGGGTTAAAAATCAGCGTAGCGATTGCGTTATTGAAGAAATGGAAGGCAATGTTGACGGCTTAAATTACCTTGCTGGTAAAGATGTTCAGTTTGTTAACTCTAAGGCTTATGCGGGCACACTGATGGCTCATATGGACGGCGGTGCTCCAAATATTGTGCTTGAAATCGAAAAGGCTGACTCTTATAACTTTGGTTATGTGGTTTACTTCTTTGAGAAGGCTTGCGGTATTTCAGGTTATATGCTTGGCGTTAATCCATTTAACCAACCAGGTGTTGAGTCATACAAAAAGAATATGTTTGCTCTGCTTGGTAAACCAGGATTTGAAGACTTACGCAAGGAGCTTGAAGCTCGTCTAGGTCAATAATTAGAATTAAATTTTAAAGTCCAGTTTTTTACTGGACTTTTTTTATTTATATAGTTAAAATAAAATAAAAAAGGGGGGTAAAACATGAATAATGAAAAAATGCCATTTGAGCGTTTTCGTACATATTTTTTATACTTCATGGCATACTGTATTATTGGTTGGTTATATGAAGTATTTCTTGAAGTGGTTATTTATAGATGGGGCTTTTCTAATAGAGGATTGTTATTTGGCCCTTATTTGCCTGTTTATGGCACAGGTGCACTCTTAATTTTAGCATGTACAAGTCCTTGGCTTCATAAAAAAATAAAGCTTGGCAAAATAAACATGACACCTGTTTTAGCATTTTTGGTTATTGTTATTGTAACTACTATTGTAGAACTAATAGTTAGTTATCTATTAGAATGGACTATTGGTTATTGGCTTTGGGATTATACTTCTTATAAGATACAGTTTCAAGGTAGAATTTGTTTAAGTGCAAGTGTTCGTTTTGGGCTTGGTGGACTTATTATTGTATATTTTATTCAGCCATTTTTGGTAAAATTAAAGGACGCTTTAACAGAAAAAGCTAAGTTAATAATATTTTTTATTATGTTTATTCCATTTTGTTTGGATTGGCTTCATGTTATTTTCTTAAAAAAATAAAAAATGGAATTTTAATTTATGGATAATATAATTTAATTTAAGACAAAATAAGCTTCGGTGATGTTTATGAAAAAAGGTAGACATTTAGCGGAGCTTTTTTGTTTAGGTGGCACAGGTTATGCTTTAATAGAGATTTTATGGCGTGGTTTTACTCATTGGAGTATGTTTGTAACAGGCGGGCTTGTATTTATTGGGCTTGGAATTATAGAAGAAAATATGCAAGATAAAAAATTACCTTTAAGATGGGTTACTGGAACAATTTTTGTCACTCTTGCTGAGTTTTTTGTGGGAGTAATAGTCAATATATCTTTTAAATTAAATGTTTGGGATTATTCTGAGGAATGGGGAAATATACTAGGTCAAGTATGCATTAGATACAGTTTATACTGGTTTTTAATATGCGTTGTCGCTATGCCTGTTTCTTATATAACTTCAAAACAACTTGCATATTATAAAAAAACACGATATAATAAATCCCATGGGAAAAAGCCTAAAAAGGGGTTTGTAATTTATGCTTATTGCTTTAGACATTGGAAACAGTCATGTGAGAATGGGAATAGCCTACGGGGACGAAATTCAGTTTGTCGCCTCGATAGCAACAGACGAAAGACTGACAAAAGAGCAATATGCATGTCAAATTCGAGATGTACTTCAGCTTTACAATGTACAGATAAATCAGATAAAGGGTGCAGTCCTGTGTTCAGTAGTGCCTGCAGTGACAACAGCTGTTCAAAAAGCTATAAAACTATTGACGGGGATAATGCCTCTTAATGTTGCTTCAGGGCTTAAAACTGGCTTGGAAATCAAAATAGATAATCCTCGCTCACTGGGAAGTGATTTGGTCGCAAACGCTGTATTTGCACTTAAAAATAAAAAATTACCTTGCATTGTAATTGATATGGGTACAGTTACCACTTTTACTGTGGTTGATAAAAAGGGTACTCTTATAGGTACAGCTATAGCATCAGGTGTAAAAAGCTCAATAGATACACTTCGGCATGTAGGTGCTCAACTTCCTGCAATACGTATGGAAGCACCTAAAAAGGGCATATTAGGACGAAACACTGTTGACGCTATGAAATCAGGCACTATTTTTGGTGCTGCGGCTATGGTAGATGGTATGATTGACCGTATAAGTGATGAACTAGGTGAAAAACCTTATGTTTTATTATGTGGCGGTACAGGTGAGTTTTTAGCACCATTTATAACTAGAGATGTTGTCTGTGATGCAAATGTAACGCTTAAAGGGCTTATCGCTATTTGGCACAAAAACCAAAAAGGCTAATTTCCTAAATATTTTATGCACTATACTTGCAAAAATGCAAGATGGCAGCAGGAGGAAAATTATGCAAAAAAAAGATTTAAGACGTATGGTACAAATTGCACTTTTAGCTGCGATTATGATGGTTATGAGCGTAACCCCGCTTGGTTACATTCCTTTACCATTTATGAAAGCAACTATTATGCATATTCCAGTTATTATTGGTGCGTGTCTATTAGGCCCTAGAGTTGGTGCTGGACTTGGTGCATTATTTGGTCTTACAAGTGTTGTTATGGCTACAATAAACCCTAATATCACTTCATTTGTATTTACACCGTTTTATAGCTTTAATGAACAATTTCATGGCAGTATATGGAGTATAGTTGTTGCTATGCTGCCTAGAATACTTATTGGTGTTGTATCTGGTTATGTATTCATTTTAGTTAAGAAAGTTATAAAAAATGATACTGTAAGCTTAATGTTAGCTGGTATATCAGGTGCTATGACAAATACCATTGGTGTTATGGGATTAATTTATATATTTTTCGGTGAACAATATGCAATAGCTGGCGGTAAAGACCCTCAGCTTCTTTTAGGCATTATAATAGGTATTATAGCTACTAATGGTGTTATGGAAGCAATCATTGCCGCTATATTGACAGCAGCAGTATGTAAGGCGGTTCTTACTGCTTTCAAAGGTCAATTTGCTATTAATTAAGCTTTAAATATATAAACGGTCTGCTGATATTTAGCAGACCGTTTTTTATATACCCAAAATGGAGGATTTTAAAATGCATGAAATAGAATTTTGTGAAATAGGTAATATTAAAGTAGGTCATGCTCAAAATATAGAGGCTGCAACAGGTTGTACTGTAATTTTATGTGATAGAATAGCACCAGCAGGCGTGGAAATTCGTGGAGGTGGTCCTGCAAGCAGAGAAACTCCTCTTTTAAGTCCTGTTGCTATGGTTGAGGGTATTAATGCTCTTGTGCTTTCTGGTGGCTCGGCTTTTGGTCTTGATGCAGCGGGAGGCGTTATGAAATATTTAGAGGAACATAATATCGGTTTTGATGTAGGTGTGACTAAAGTCCCTCTTGTATGTCAATCATGTTTATTTGATTTACCAGTCGGAAGATATGATATACGCCCTAATGCTGATATGGCATATAAAGCATGTGAAAATGCAAGCACAGACAAGGTGGAAAATGGCTGCGTAGGTGCGGGAACAGGCTGTACAGTGGGCAAATTTGCAGGCAGAGAATTTGCTATGAAAGGCGGTTTAGGCACATTTGCTGTACAAATTGGTGAGCTTAAAGTGGGTGCTATTGTCGCTGTAAATGCTCTTGGAGATATTTTTGATATTGATACAGGCAAACAAATCGCTGGTATGTTAAATGAAAATAAAGATGGTCTACGCTCAACCGAACAGGCTATGTATAATAATATAGCACCTATAAAAAATATGTTTGTAAGTAATACAACAATAGGTGCTATTGTTACAAATGCAAAATTTGACAAGGCTCAAATGAATAAAATAGCTGCTATGGCTCATAATGGCTTTGCAAGAACTATTCGCCCTGTACATACAACGGCTGATGGTGACTCTATTTATGCTCTATCAGTAGGCGATATACCAGCAGATATAAATGCTGTTGGAACGCTTGCAGCTTATGTTATGGGGCGTGCTGTTGTAAATGGGGTTAAAAGTGCACAAAAAGCATATGGTTATTTAAGTGCAAATGATATATAAAATGATAATATATATCAAAAATAATAGTAAAAAGTAATTTTAAATATTTAAAAATAATGTTATAATATCCTATATAAATTATTTTGGGGGATAATATGAAAAAAAACATAATATCTATTTCATTGATGATTTTTATAGCATTGGGTATTGGTGCAACATTTGTTATAGGTAATAAAAAAACTCCTAATACCCCTAGTGATAATAAAATATCTAATGCTTCTAGCTCTACAATTAATAATGAAATTGAAGAGATAAATGAGGATATAACAGCTACACTTGCTGTTTGTGGTGATATTATGAGCCATATGCCTCAAACCAATGACGCATGGAGTATCTCCCAAAATAAATATGACTATTCCACTATGATTTCTGGTGCTACTGAATGGGTTTCCAAAGCTGATTATGCAGTTGCAAACCTAGAAACCACTTTTGCAGGTGGTCCAGATTATTCAGGTTATCCCGCTTTTAATACTCCTGATGAGCTTGCAGATGCACTAAAGCAGGCTGGATTTGATATGTTATTAACATCTAATAATCATTCTATGGATAGGGGTTATGATGGATTAGTACGTACACTTGATGTACTTGATGAACGTGGTATAGCTCATGTTGGCACATATCGCACTCAAGAGGAAAGAGATAAAAATAGTGGCGTTTTTGTTGCTGATGTGGGCGGCATATCAGTGGCTTTCTTGGGCTACACATATGGTACAAATGGTATACCTGTAGCTGATGATAAAATGTTCTCAATAAACATATTTAATACAGATTATATGACTAATATGTCCAATCTTGATAGAGAGAAATTGTTAAAAGATTTGAATTATGCTCAAAGTCTTAATACTGACCTTGTTGCTATTATGATACACTGGGGCACTGAATACCAAATACAGCAAAATAACTATCAAAAAGAAATAGCTCAGTTTTTATTTGATAATGGTGCAGATATTATCTTGGGTGGACACCCTCATGTATTACAGCCAATGAAACTCTATATAAAAAATGAGCAAAATGGTGAACAAACTCAAGGCTTTATTTGCTATTCACTTGGCAATTTTATCTCAAGTCAAAAAGATAGATACACTGATACAACTGTAGTTTTAAATCTTCAACTTGAAAAAGATGGTGAAACAGGTAAAGCACAGGTCAAAAGTTATAATTATGTGCCTATGCTTATGCTAAATCGTGGTTCTGGTGCAGATGTAAGATTTGAACTATTAGATGTATATAAAACACTATCGCAAAATTTGGACGATACTCAGCTTAATAATAAATTAAATCAAGCGATAACAGATTGTCACAATATTTTAGGAGAAAATGAGGATATAAACAAAATAGCAGCTTAAATTTATGTCCATTGTCTTTTAAATTATTAGGAGAGGTAAAATGAATGATATTTCTATATTTGAGAATATAAAACTCGGAAAATTCAAAATAATAATAAATAGTGATAAGTCTATTTTACCACAGCTCTATTTAGATGATGTTTTAAAAGCTTTATTTGATGCACAAAATATAAATTCCCCTGAAACCTTGTATGAGCATTGGAAAAGCCATATAAAACAAGATTATCTAAAATATATTGATGATATATTTACAAGAGAAAATGTAGATAAGCTTGTAGAAGTAGAGTATCCTTGGAAAAATAAAGAGGATAACTGGTTATATATAAGAATTAATGGTAAAATTATCAATAATAGCTCATGTATTGAGATACGAGGCTATCAGCAGGACATAACAAGCTTATATACATCGGCTGATATAGATGAAAAACTTTATAATATAAGAGACCCTTATAAATATAAAAAATATTGTAGTTTCTATTGTGATGTTTATGATGAAATCTATGAAATAAATTTAGAAAATAATTATTTACAAACAATATTCTTTAGAAAAAGAGTTAACAAAACAGTAGAAGAAAATGGCGATATTTTCAAACTTATACAAACTCATGTACACCCAGATGATAGACATGTATTATCTGACATGCTCAAGGAAGAAAATATAGCTAAAATGCGTTTAGAAAAAACTGCAAAATATATAGAATTTAGAAGCAAAAAACAATCTGGTGGATATGAATGGATTAAAATGAATTGTATACTGGTTAATCTTAATGGTAGAGAAAATATTTTGCTTTATGGTTATAGTATACAAGAACAAAAACAACGTCAAGCTG
This sequence comes from Butyricicoccus sp., assembly GCA_017886875.1. Taxonomy (GTDB): domain Bacteria; phylum Bacillota; class Clostridia; order Oscillospirales; family Butyricicoccaceae; genus Butyricicoccus_B. Next base: position 107,773 of record JAGHIZ010000073.1, read on the forward strand.
AAAAAAAAGAAAAAGAAGCTATTATTTCTGCAATAGTTGCAGACCATACTGCGGTACTTGATGTAGACCTAAACACAGGTAAAATAAACCCTTTAAAATATACTGTTGGCGATTATACAAGCTCTTGTAATTTAGAACAAATGATTTATAACCTTGTAGAGGTTTATGCACAAGAAACAGACGAGGATAAAATAAAAGAATTCTTATCGATTGATAACCTTAGAAAAATAGCTCTTGATGATAGCAAAGGTTCTTGTGATATCCAGCTTAAAAATGAAACATTCGGTTATGGTTGGCTTAGAATATCCGCTATAGGCAGTAAGGAACTCAAAAATAGAGTATTTCTAATGATTAAAAATATCAGCGGAGATTATATGCTTGAAATCCTTATGAATGAATATGTATCTAAAAACTGTGAAGACCTTTACTATATAAATTGTAATACAAATGGTTTTATAAGATTTTCAGGTAAAAGCATAAAAGAAGATAATTTATCAAAACAAGGTTTTGATTACATAGCTGATATGCAAAAATATGTTGATAGATTTGTTGTAGAAGATGACCAAGCTATAGTAAGACAAAAAATGTTGCCAATATATGTGCTTGAAGATTTGGAAACTAATGGATTTTGCAATTTGTCTTATGGAATAATAGACTCTAACGGTGATTATAAACGTAAATTCGTTCAGTTTCAATACTACGATAAAGAAAAAAATATAATTTTACTTATGCGTTCAGATATAACTGCAAGCTATATGCTTAGCATTGAAGAAGAACGCAAAATTAGAAAAGATGCAGTTACAGACTATCTAACAGGCATTTATAACAGATTTGGATTGGAAAAACAAGTTGATATTGCTTTAACTATGCTAGAAGATAGTATTTCAGCATTTATTTTACTTGATTTGGATAACTTCAAAAATGTTAATGATTTACTTGGACATATAGCAGGTGATAAGGCTCTTAAAAAAGTAGCAAATATTTTAAAACAAAACTTTAGAACTAGCGATTTAGTCGGTCGTTTAGGTGGCGATGAGTTTGTTATATTTATGAAAAATATTAAAGACGAAAAAATTATTCCTAATTTCATGAAACGATTGCTTAAAAGCCTAAATCTTAAGTTTACTGATAATGTAACTACAGTTGAAATAGCTGCTTCTATAGGTGTATCTTTATTTCCTAGAGATGGAAAAACATTTGATGAACTATATAAAAATGCTGATAAAGCACTATATTCAGTTAAAAATAATGCTAAAAATGGCTGTAGTATTTATGGTCAAAATATTATTTATAACTATCATTGATAAAATTTGAAATTTCATGGGATAAGGAAGTGTAAAATCTGTGAAATATCAAACGCAAGATTTGAAAAGTATAAAACATAAAAAAGTGCCTATATGGCTTAAAATATCCGCAATTTTGATTTTTTCTGCTCTTATCATATGGAGTGTAGTATTAGTAAGAAATAAAATGCTTAAAAATGCTAATGATATGGGTATGTATCTTGCTCAAAGCTACGCTTGGGAGGAAGAAAATAAAATTGAAACATATTCTATGTTATTATCTATATGCTCAGGATATACTAATGATAAAATAGATGCACATGCTTCAGATGATGAGATATCATTTTTACTTAAAGATTATTCGGAAAAAGTCGGAGTAATTCTTGAAAGTTCTATAATAGACCCTTATGCTGTAATAAATGATAAAATAGTAGCGGCTAACCCTTGGGAAGGCGATGAGGACTATGATTACCAATCAACCGAATGGTATCAAAAAGCTCTTAGTGGCAATGGTGAAGTTATATATACTAATGTATATAAAGATGCTATAACAGGGAAAAATATGGTCACTTTGGCTGTTAAGCTACATGGTGAAAACAATGTATTAGCTTTTGATATGATTATTGATAATTTTAAAGCACATGAAAACTCTGTAATTATATCAGAAAAATTCTGTTATATGTTATATGGTGCAGATGATAAAATTATTTATTCAACTGGTTATTCAAGTTCTCATACTGAAAGTCAACAACAATTTGCAAATGATATAGTTGAACAAATACGTTCTGGACAAATGATTTCACATGATGCAACTGTTATTGACCCTGATGGCTTTAGCCGTGCGGTTTACTATTATGAAATGAGCAATGGTTGGTTAGCAGTTATAACAATTCCTGTTGCACAAATTTTACAAGATGGCTGGAATGATGTAATTGTAGGTCTTGCGATGCTTTGCGTTTTAATAATAGGTGGCATAATTATATTTATGCTTAAAAGCTATTTAGTAAACCAAAATGTTAAATACACCATTGATACACTTAAACTACTTGGCGACTCATATTATGAAATATATCGTGTCAACTATATAACAGGTATTTACAAAGCTATAAAAGTACCTGATGATATAAAAAATCAAGATGCCGAAGATTATTCACAGCTTGTAGATGTAATTAAATCTAAAATAGAAGAAGATTATGCTTCTCAGTTTAAAAATGATTTTAGTATTGAAAATATAAGAGAGCTTATATCAAATGGCGTATTTGAATTTCAAAGACAATATAAACGCAAATTTGATGATAAGTATAAGTGGATAAGTGCACAGGTTATTTATAAAAGCGATATTCAAAAAAATCAAGTGGTTATCTGTTTTAAAAATATTGATGACCAAAAGAAATATGAGCTAAATCAAAATGTACTTTTAAAAAATGCATTAGATGCAGCTCAAAATAATATAAAACAGAAAACTACATTCTTTAGCGCAATTTCTCATGATATGAGAACCCCTTTAAGTGCTATAATTGGTTTATCTAAGCTCGCTCATGCTAAAAAAGATGATAGGGAAAAGGTCGATGAATATGTATGTAAAATACAATCGGCTGGTGAACAAATGCTGTCATTTGTTAATAATGTGCTTGAGCTATCCCGCATAGAGTCAACCAAAAATTCTATAAACTATACACCAATAGATATAAATAAATCTATTAGTAATTCACTTCAAATCTTAAAAAGCAAAATAAATGATAAAACTATAAACTTTATATCAGATATAGTTCACCCTTATGTATATGGTGATGCGATTAAATTAGCTCAAATATTAAATAATTTGGTTAATAACGCAATTAAATATACCAATCCTAACGATACTATAACTGTATCATTAAAAGAAACCAATGGTGAAGATGGTTTTGGCAAATATATTATTTGTGTTGAAGATACTGGTGTTGGTATGAGTGAAGAAACCAAGAAAAATGCATTTGAATTATGCAATAGACAAAACAGCTTGGAAAAAGGTTTAGGATTGCCTATAGTTAAAATGCTAGTACATCAAATGAATGGTGAAATATATCTTGAAAGCGAGCTTTCAAAGGGTAGTAAATTTACAGTTGTTTTGCCAATGCAGATAACAGATAAATTTGAAATTGAAAAACGACAGGCTGATAATAATGAAAAATTAGATAAACTTAGAAATAAATATATTCTTTTGGCTGAAGACAATCAACTAGATGCAGAATATATTATAAAATACCTTGAGTCTTTGGGTACTAATGTATTACATGTTAAAAATGGTCGTGAAGCTGTAAATCTTTACACAAAAAAATATCAGCAGATAAGTATTATACTTATGGACCTTAAAATGCCAGTTTTAGATGGCTTTTCTGCTTGCTTGGAAATCAGAGAATTACCTTTTGATAATGCTAAAAATGTGCCTATTATTGCAGTAACTGCTCATATATCAGATGATGATATAACTCATATGTCTGCAAGCGGTATAAGTACATATGTTAACAAGCCTATCAACTGTAATCAGTTAGAGCAGGTAATATTAGATTATATGAATAGAAATATATAAAAAAATAAAGCTGTGGTGAATTGTTATCACCACAGCTTTTATAATTTTAGTCACATACTTTTGTTGTCCAGCCCATATCGTCTGGTATCTTGCCCCATTGTATACCTGTAAGAGTGTCATACAGTTTTTGTGTAAGCTCGCCAATTTTACCATCATTTATATACGCTACTTCATCTTCATATCTTAGCTCGCCAACAGGGGAGATAACAGCCGCTGTACCTGTGCCGAATACCTCTTCAAGTTTACCTTCCTTAGAAGCCTCCATTACCTTAGCAATAGGTAGACGCTCCTCAGATACTTCATAACCCCATTTTTTGATAAGCTCAATACAGCTCATTCTGGTTACACCTGGAAGCACTGTACCAACACATGGTGCAGTATATACAGTACCATCAATCTTAAAGAAACAGTTCATAGAACCTACTTCTTCTACATATTTATGCTCTACACCATCAAGCCATAGTGTCTGCTCATAGCCCAAATCATGTGCCTTTACCTGTGATACTAAAGATGCCGCATAGTTACCACCGCATTTAGTAAAGCCTGTACCACCAGGACAAGCTCTGGTATATTCATCTTCTACGAAAATCTTTACAGGATTTATACCAGTAGAATAGTATGCACCTACTGGAGAACAAATGATAATAAATTTATGATGCTTTGATGTACGTACGCCTAAGTGTGGTTCAGTTGCGATAACAAATGGTCTAATATATAAGCTAGTACCCTCCTTATGTGGTACCCAATCTTTATCAGTTTCAACAAGTGCTTTTACAGCCTGAACAAAATCTTCCACTGAAAGCGATGGTAAGCACATACGCTTATTGGTATTTATCATTCTTTCTGCGTTTTTCTCAGGTCTAAATAACTGTATAGAGTTATCAGGCAAACGATAAGCCTTTAGGCCCTCAAAGGACTCCATTGCATAATGAAATACCATTGCAGCAGGGTCTAATGTGAGTGGCTGATATGGTACAATTCTAGCATCATGCCAGCCAGTACCTTCAGTATGTTCAATTATAAACATATGGTCGGTGTAGTGGATACCAAAACCAAGATTATTTTCATCTGGTTTTGCTTTCTTTTTTGTTGTAAGTTCATACTTAATGTTTAACATAGATAAATCCCTTTCTCCCGAATATTATTTAAATTACTTTTATTTTAGCCCTCACTTAAATCTTTTTCAAGTATTTTTATACATTATTATTTATTTTTTTTAGTTTTTTCACTATATCTTTCTTTCTCTCAAGGAAATTTTATTAGAATGTCCATAACTTTGCCTTTTTTTTGCTTATATGTTATACTTGTTATATATAAAATTTGCTTTTTTAAGGAGAACTTTTATGAAAAGAGCAAGAAAGATTTTATCATTTGTTATGTTAATAGTTTTATTTATATCTATACATGCAAATGCAAGTTCCATTGTACTTACAGCAGTCAATGACACTTTTTTGCCGCTTGAAAATAATACTATGCCTACTAAAAAAAGCGGTGAGTGGTATGTGCCATATGTTGTTTTTAATAATTTTGGTATAATATCTTATATGCAAGATAATGGCGATTCTTTAGTTATGCAAACTGAAAACCAAACAATAACTTTTTCATTATCCCAAGGTTATACTTATGATAAAAATTTAAACACTTTATCTCAACCGGCTTATAATATAAATGATACAATATATTTGCCTGTAAAGCTTATGTGTGCACAATTTGGCTTGTCTTTTTCTGTTATAACTGGTGAAAGTCTTATTGTACGTATATGTGACCAAAACGCTAAACTAACAGATAGTGATTTTGTAGCTGATACAAACCAAAACACAGAGGAAATAGTAGATAATTATAAAAATGAGGGCAAAACAGAAATCCCTGTTGTTAAGCCTGAGCCTGAACCAGAACCAGATAATAAACCTGAACCCGTTCCGCCTGAAAAACCTATTACTCCAGCAACAGTTAGACCAGAATTTGTTTATCTTTCTTTTATGGGGGAGATAAATGAATTTTCTAATGATTTACTTGATACATTACAGCTTTATTCAACAAATGCTACATTTTTTATCCCTGTAAATTCTAAGCTAGATGATGATTTTATCCGTAAAGCCATAGTTTTAGGTAATAATATAGGCTGGATTGTAAATGATGAACAGGATATAGTAAATAAACTAGAGGCTGCTAATCAACAACTATTTAGCAAAACTGGTACTATGAGCCGTCTTGTAATTTTAGCTGATGAAGATATTAAAAATATTGATGACATTAAAAATGCAGGTTATACAGTTTGGCAAAACTCAATAATAGCCCAAGATGAAAAATATAATGCAAGCAAAACAAGTCAAAAGATTTTAAATATATTAGATAACACTACTAACCCTTGTGTTATATCTTTACATCATCAAAAATCTACTAATGCAGCTCTTACACTTATTTTACGTGATTTTAAAGCTAATAATGTTAATTCATATAAAATAACTGCTGCAAATACACCTATATAATCTAGTAAAGGAGGCATATTATGCATAAATATAGAGCTTTCTCCCAAATAGTTAGGGGATATAGACATGTTAAAAATGGCTTAGTTTGTCAAGATTATGCAATGGCAAGCGATGCTGCACCTAATTGTTCAGTAATTGTAGTTGCTGATGGTCATGGTGGAAATGATTATTTTAGAAGCGACAGAGGTGCTAAATTTATAACTCAAGCTGCTGCGGCTGAACTTATGGATTTTGCTGCGGAAACAACTGCTTTACATCTGCGTGGAGCCTCAGAACGCAGAGAAATTATGCATAAACTATTTGATAGAATTTTACAAAGATGGAAAGAACAAATAGAAGCTGATATATTTGATGACCCTTTTTCTGAAACTCAAATGGAAAGTGTATCACCAAAATTAAGAGAGCAGTATTTGGCGGGAAAATATACTGAAAATGCTTATGGTACAACTCTTATTGCTGCTATAATAACAGAGAAATATTGGTTGGTTATTCAGTTAGGTGATGGCAGATGTGTTTCTATAAGACCAGATGGCTCTTGTGAACAGCCTGTACGTGTTGATGAACGTTGTAAAGATAATTTAACCACTTCTGTATGTGATGAAGATGCTATAAAAGAATTTAGATATTCATTTAGTGAACAAATGCCTGCGGCTGTTTTCGCTTTTACAGATGGTGTTGAAGCCGCTTTCAATGATATGGACGGAGCTTATGGTTTTTGTCAAGAATTAGCTTCAACTTATCTTGAAAAAGGTAAAAATGGACTTACCAAAACTATGGAGCAAATATTGCCAGCTTTAAGTAAAAAGGGCAATGGTGATGATGTTTCTATCGCAGGTCTAATGTGTACAGAAAAATTAGAACCTATTTCTGAAGTGCTAAAGCTTGAAGAAAAACTTCGTAGAAGTGTAATACAATGGGAAAATGCTGGTCATTATGTCCGTGACCATGAAAAAGAACAACATCAGCTTCAAATAAAATTAGATGAATGTCGCTCAAGAGTTTCTGTGCTTTCAAAACAAATAGAGCAGGATACAGAAGCGTTAGAGAAAATGCAAGACCAGATTAGATTATTAGAACATAATTGCAATGAGCATGAAATTAAGCTTTGTGATTTAAATGAAAAGCTAGAAGCTGAAAAAAAACTTGAACTTGATTTAGAAGCAAAATTAAAAAAGATGGGTGATGAACAAAGACGTTTACAAACTCAACTTGATGAAGCTGCAAGCACAGTTGAAAATCTTATGGACGGAACGGAACAAGCTCGTAAAACCGCTGAGGAGAAAAAAAAGGCTCAAGGAGAATCTTTATTTGATATTGATGATGAAGAAGATTTTACCGAACCTTGGGCTTTTGTAAACAGATAAAAAATAAGCTCTCTGATTACAAATTCAGAGAGCTTTAAATTTTATTTATGAAAACAAAAAAATCTAGTTCACTATGAACTAGATTTTATATGGTGGGAGGTGGTGGATTCGAACCACCGAAGTCGAAGACGACAGATTTACAGTCTGTTCCCTTTGGCCACTCGGGAAACCTCCCATATTATTTATTTCATTAAAAAATCTTTCCAGAGGAAAGATTTTAAAGTGGAGCTGGTGGACGGACTCGAACCCCCGACCTGCTGATTACAAATCAGCTGCTCTACCAACTGAGCTACACCAGCTTGTTCATTTCGTTTGCCGCTGTATCTCTCAGCGACGATGTTTATTATATAGCATATAAAGCGATATGTCAACACTTTTTGTGAAAAAAATTAAGAAAAATTTGAAAAATATTAAAAGCTGTGTAAAACTGCTTGAAAACACTATTTTTCGCAACTTTTTATACATTAAAAAACGGACTTTGGAATATTCCAAAGTCCGCTTCTAAAAGAAAAGTCAAGAATTTTTTAAAAAATATTTTTAAAAATTTCTTATGCCTTGCCGTTACAGCCAAGAACGTTAACTAGCTTATGAGTAACCATGTCCTTAACTGCCTGACGTGCTGGCTTTAGGTACTGACGTGGGTCGAAGTCGCCTGGCTTTGTAGCGAAGTGCTCACGGATAGCTGCTGTGATTGCTAGACGAATGTCAGAGTCAATGTTAATCTTACATACAGCACTCTTTGCAGCTTCACGCAGCATATCTTCTGGGATACCGATAGCATCTGGTAAGTTACCGCCAAACTCGTTTACCTTCTTTACAAACTCCTGTGGAACAGAAGATGCACCGTGAAGAACGATTGGGAAGTTAGGCAGACGACGGGATACGTCCTCCAGAATGTCGAAACGAAGCTGTGGCTTCTGACCTGGCTTGAACTTGTATGCACCGTGAGATGTACCGATAGCAATAGCTAGAGAGTCAACACCTGTGCGAGTTACAAAATCCTCAACCTGTGCTGGGTCGGTGTACTGGTGGTCTGCTGCTACAACGTCATCTTCCACACCAGCTAGCTGACCTAGCTCTGCTTCAACTACAACGCCATGTGCATGAGCATATTCAACAACCTGCTTTGCAACCTTTACATTATCTTCATAGTCCATATGAGAACCGTCGAACATTACAGATGTAAAGCCACCATCGATGCAAGACTTACAAATTTCAAAGTCTCCGCCGTGGTCAAGGTGAAGTGCGATTGGAATATCTGGGCATTCCTGAACTGCTGCTTCTACCATCTTTACAAGATAGGTGTGGTTTGCGTATGCACGTGCACCCTTGGATACCTGAAGGATTACTGGAGCCTTTTGCTCTTGACAAGCCTCTGTGATACCCTGAACGATTTCCATGTTGTTTACATTGAAAGCACCAATAGCGTAGCCGCCTTCGTATGCTTTCTTAAACATTTCGGTAGTAGTTACTAATGGCATTCTTAATAACTTCCTTTCGAATATAAAATTATTGACCTTGCTCCTGTTTAAAGCAATTCTATCATTATATTACCAGTATAATCGCCTAAAATCAAGCATTTTCTTGTTCATTTTTTAACAAAGCGATTTTTTGCAGAAATTAGGTAAAAAAAATTGATTTTTTACGCATTTCATGATATCATTTTAATGACTTGAAACGTCTTATATATCTAAGACTATAAGTTTATTAGGAGGTTTTTTAAAATGAGCGAATTAAAAGGTGCTTGCGTCATCGGTCAGTCCGGTGGCCCAACTTCAGTAATCAACACTTCTGTTCTAGGTGCTATGGAGGCTGCTTTAGACTCCGATTCCATTACCCGTGTATTTGGTATGGCTCATGGTATCCGTGGTCTACTTGATGATAATCTATATGATATTGATAAGGAAGACCGTGATGAGCTAGCTCTTCTGCGTTATACTCCATCTTCTGCTCTTGGTTCTTGCCGTTATAAGCTGGCTGACCCAGATGTTGATGACACAGATTACAAGCGTATCCTTGAAATGTTTAAAAAATATGATATCCGTTACTTCTTCTATAACGGTGGTAACGACTCCATGGATACTTGTAACAAGGTTTCTAAGTATATGATGAAGTCTGGTTATGAGTGCCGTGTAATGGGTATTCCTAAGACTATTGATAACGACCTGTTTGGCACTGACCACTGCCCAGGCTTCGCTTCTGCTGCTAAGTACATCGCTACTTCTTGCATGGAAATCTATCAGGACGCTCGTGTATACGACACTGGTATGATTTGTGTAGTTGAAATTATGGGTCGTCACGCTGGTTGGCTTACTGCTGCTGCTGGTCTTGCTACTGCTATGGGTGCTGGTCCAGACCTTATCTATCTACCAGAAACCGATTTTGATATGGATAAGTTTATCGCTGATGTTAAGAAGGTTTACGCTGAGAAGGGTAACTGCTTAGTTGCTGTTTCTGAGGGTATTCACTATGCTGATGGTTCTTTCGTTTCTGAAGCTAAGACTTCTGCTACTGATGGTTTCGGTCATGCTCAGCTTGGCGGTCTGGCTGCTATGCTTGCTGAAAAGGTTAAGAGCGAAACTGGTGCTAAGGTTCGTGGTATTGAGCTGAGTCTACTTCAGCGTTGTGCTGCTCACTGTGCTTCTAAGACTGATGTTGATGAGTCTTATATGGCTGGTAAGGCTGCTGTTGAAAACGCTGTTGCTGGTAAGACTGACTATATGCCAGGCTTCAAGTGCACTCGTGATGAAAACGGTTATAAGTGTGAAATCGAGCTTCTTCCACTTGCTACTGTTGCTAACACTGAAAAGAAAGTTCCTCGTGAATGGATTAATGAAGAGGGCAACGGTATCACTCAGGGCTTTGTAGATTATGCTATGCCTCTAATCGCTGGCGAGAACAATGGTCCTAAGGTAAATGGTCTGCCTAAGTTCGCTAACCTCAAGAAGATTAAGGCTGAAGTTTAATTTGGTCTATGATGAAAAGACAGTCATTAGTTGACTGTCTTTTTTATATGTTATAATGGGGTATTTTTGGCATATCAATAAAATAAGTGAAAATGTATCATTAAGTTAATGTAATTTCTGAAATAAAAAAGGTCGCTAATTTAGCGACCTTTCAATTTGTTTCACCAGATGATGTCGATACACTTATAGATGGAGATTGACAAGTTCCAGAACTTTCAGAAGAATTGTTTTCATTGCCTTTATTTGACAAAGCAATATCATCTTCATCAGGTGATAACTGTTTCCATTTCTTTGGATTATCATTAGGTTTTTTATTTATCATTGCCATTTGATATAATTGAGGGTCTTTTTTTAAAAGATATCGCAAGTCTTTTACAGGTACTTTGTCACCTTTTCTAATGCGTGCAGCTATCTTCATACAAATTCTGCGAATTTCTTCTGGTGAAGGTTCATCTTTTTTAGGGGTGGAAGTATTTTTTATTATTTCAGCTAATGCAGAGGTTTTATTGTTATTTTTTACAAACTCCTTTAAAAAAGTAGTATAGGACGTATTATCATCAATTACAGTTTTTTCTTGTTTTGATGATATTTCAACAGTATCACAATTATTTGATTGCGATTTTTCCAATTCTTTTGATTGTTTTTCGTTTTTGCTGATTGGGTATGGTGCAATACTAGGGTTGGATACTATTTTCATTTTAATCAATCCTTTTATATAATTTCCAGTGTAGCACAGATATGTTTTGCGACATCATCAGCTTTTGGTGTGCAACCATCATTAAAATCAGTTGCCCATATAACAATAGAATAATCAAGCCCCATTGGAAGATAGATAGTTTGTTTTGCAGATGTACCATCTTGGGCTTCTCTATCAAAAGTTAAATAATAAACCCAAACGCCATTTATTTCTTCTGTAAAATATGCTCCATTTTGAGCTTCTTCTGGCAACTGACCAGATGAAAGTAAAAATTCATGAAAATCTTCTTTTATTTCTTCATCAGAGTAATCTATATTTTTGCTATTTGATTGTAAACTTGAAATCTGTACATTTACGTTAGATGGCATTTCAGAAGTTATATCTGTTGGGGTAAAAAAGTCCAACTTTAATTCATCAACAGAGTTATCATCATTTTTAGACCAGTTCTTTGGTATTTCGTACTTTAAGTATTTTCCTTGATAGGCTTGTGTTTCCCAATCAGGTTTTAGATATGTTTCTTTTGTTAAATCGTTTTCTTCAGTGCCAGAAGAAATAGCTGAGTTTTTTGTGTCTTTTGCTGGGGAATTTGGGGTGTTAGAGCAACCAGTGCAAATTAAAGCAAAAGTTAAACTAATGGTTAATGCTAGAAATGGTTTTAATTTCATATATTTGAACCTCCTTTATCATCTGTAAATATCGTCATAAGATAATAATATATAATATTGATTAAAAAAGATGTTGACAAATGACATATAATGTCGTATACTGATCAAGTTGTCTAATGAGGGCAGCAAGTCAAAAGAAAAAACTTGAAAAACTTCAAAAAAGTGTTGACAAGATAAACTGCTTTTGATATAATAACTAAGCTGTCTTTGAGAGATGGCGAGTTTACTAGAAAAGATTAGAAAAAAGTCAAAAACTTTGAAAAAAGTTCTTGACAAGCTAAAATAAGTATGGTAAACTAAACAAGCTCTTTAACGAGAGTAAAACGATTGAGAAACATCGTAAAATATTGTACTTTGCAAATTAAACAACGAAATGCTTACTTTAAATAGTATGTGACGAACCTGAAAATTCGCTTGAGTTTTTATACTCTAGTAGAAGTGAAGCAGAAGTCGGAACTCTGCTTAAAGAAAAACCGACAAACGTCAGACTCTAAAGTCGATTTTAACA
>JAGHIZ010000121.1 GCA_017886875.1 Butyricicoccus sp.
AGTGTGTACTCATATTGATAAAGCCCATATACATAATCACATTATATGGAGTGCCGTTAATTTAAATTGCGATAAAAAGTTTAGAAATTTTTGGGGCAGCACTAAAGCTGTAAGAAAGTTAAGTGACGCTATTTGTATTGAAAATGGATTATCTATTGTAGAAAATCCGAAACCTCATGGTAAAAGTTATAATAAATGGTTAGGAGATAAAAAGAAAATATCTCATAAAGAATTACTTCGTATAGCGATTGACAATGCACTTAATAAGAAACCAAATAACCTTGATGAGTTATTAAAACTGTTACAACAAAATGGTTATGAGATAAATTATCGAGGTAAATCTATTACTTTAAAAGCTAGTGATTGGAAGAAAAGTGTTAGATTAAATAGCACAGGATATACAATAGATGATTTAATTTATATAATTTCAAAAGTTGAAACTAAAGCAAACAAACAACCTATCAAAGTTAATTTGCTAGTAGATATTCAAGCTAAACTACAGGCTGGTAAAGGTATTGGTTATGAAAGATGGGCAAAGGTTTTCAATCTTAAACAAATGGCTCAAACAATAAATTATCTAAGTGAAAATGGTCTTTTGGAATATACACAGCTTGAAGAAAAATCTAAAAATATTAAGGAAAATTATAATGTGTTATCCCAAAAAATTAAGGATATTGAAAAGCGAATGTCAGAAATTAAAATCTTAAAAACCAATATCATAAATTATTCTAAAACACGAGATGTATATATAGCTTATCGAAAATCTGGTTATTCAAAAAAGTTTTTAGCTGAGAATGAGTCAGATATATTATTACATAAAGCAGCTAAGAAAACATTTGATGAAATAGGTTTAAAAAAGCTACCAACCATTAAAAATTTGCAATCTGAATATTCTGCTCTTATAGATGAAAAGAAAAAGTTATATTCTGAATATCGTCAGACTCGTGATGAAATGCGTCAGATACTTACAGCTAAAGCTAATATTGATAGACTTATTGAAACAGATACCTATGAACACAAAAAAGAAAAAGATTATACACAACGATAAGCGTTGTAGTAAAAAAGCATTTGTAAAATGCGTAGCCACAAAATAAAATTTTGTGTTCAAAGGGGTTTGGGGACACTGTCCTCAACAAGCTAATTTTGCATCTGGACGTCCAGATGCATTGCTTGCCAACTATTGAACTATAAAAAAACAAGACAATATCTTGTATGATATTATCTTGCTTTTCTTGAGTAAAATTTAAAAAACACTACATATTTATAACCTTATCACATATTTGTAAAAGACACTCTCATGTGTGGTAAACACAATAATTGCCCCTTATTTAGAGCATTGACGCAATAATGTTATAACCATTTAACGATTAGTACAATTCAAGCATACTTTTTATTCCTTTCATCTGCCATGATACAACAAAAGCAGAAAACCAATAATGATTTTCTGCTTATTTAAAAATAAATGACTATTTAAGCATCGAGAGCAATAGTTTCATAGATATATTATTAGCTTATTTCTAAGCCTGTATAATATACTCAATTTTTAATTTATATTTTAACAATTACATGAAAGATGTATATGTGGCATTGCCGTCACCTTCATATGAACTTACTCGAAATTCATAGCTACCGCCTTCTTTTACACCAGTTAAAATTGCAGCTGTTCCAACAGGCTGATTTTTTATAACAGCTAATGCTGAGCCAGTAACCCCTTCTTTATTTAAACTAACATTAAACTTATTGTGATTAAAGGTTGTTAATGCAAATTGTACTGGTCCTTCATAAGGAGCTTCGAAAGACTCTGTTGCAGCTCCATAACTGCTATTGCTGGCATATGGTACATATAAGAATCCTTCTGCCAATACAGTTCTTTGACTTTGCAAATCATACAAATCAAAAGGTCTAAAATCCACAGTTATATTAGGGTCATATATTGTAACTACTGCACCTGTTTCTTCGTCAACATAAGTTACTGGTGTTTCATACGATGCATTTGATGTATCCACATCTGATAGTGTTGGTAAAGATGTATACGCTGTATCATCATAACCTGCCAGTGCAGTCATACTCATAGCCGATACTGCCGCTGTTGTAGCTAAACCTAATGCGATAA
>JAGHIZ010000074.1 GCA_017886875.1 Butyricicoccus sp.
TGTTTTCTATAATAGTGCTTATCCTGTAATTCTTGAGGAGCAGGAGCTACACGAGGGTTAATCATTTCACAGCGAGCCGCCATTTTTGCAACTTCTTCTGCAACAACAGCGTTATGAACTGCATCATATGCGTTTTTGCCCCATGTAAATACACCATGGTTTTTACATAGTACAGCAGGAACAGCGATTGGGTCTTTACCTCTTGCGTCAAATTCATCAGCAATAAGAACACCAGTGTTTTTTTCATAACCAGCGTCAATTTCTTCCTTTGTTAGATTGCGAACACAAGGAATTTCGCCATAAATATAGTCTGCATGAGTTGTACCATAACATGGTATATCCCTACCAGCTTGAGCCCAACTTGTAGCCCAAGCGGAATGTGTATGCACAATACCGCCAATATCTTTAAAGCGATTATATAAAACCAAATGTGTAGCTGTATCGGAAGAAGGATTGTATTCACCTTCTATTTTGTTACCTTGTAAATCCATTACAACCATATCTTCTGGTTTTAGTTTGTCATATTCAACACCGCTTGGCTTGATTACAAAAAGACCTTTTTCGCGGTCAATTCCGCTAACATTTCCCCAAGTAAAAGTTACCAGTCCATAGTGTGGAAGTAACATATTAGCCTCATAGACTTCTTTTTTTAAGCTTTCTAACATAAATTACACCCCTTTATTTTAATTTCCAAGCTAGGTCATTTAAAAACAGTTGCTGTTCTAAAGCCTCAACAGTTGTATCCTTTGTAATATGGACAAATTCAATATCCATCATAGTAGCCCAATCTTTCATCTGTTCAGCTGTAACATCATAGCTAAGTACAGTATGATGTGCACCGCCTGCAGTAATCCAACATTCTACACCAGTAGTTAGATTAGGTTCAGCTTTCCACATAACACGAGCAACAGGTAAATTTGGCATATCCATAATAGGTTTCACACAGTGAATATCTTGACAAATCAAACGAAGTCTACCACCCATATCAATAAGGCTTATTACAATAGCATCGCCTTCCTTGCCTTCAAATACCAAACGAGCAGGGTCTTCTCTATCGCCAATGCCCAGAGGGTGAACTTCAATCTTTGGGCGGTCAGCGGCACAAGATGGGCAAACTTCAAGCATATGTGCACCGAGGCTATATTCCTCACCTTCTACAAGGTGATATGTATAATCTTCCATAAATACAGATGCACCGTTGCCGTTTTCGCCCATAGCTTTCATAATTGTTGTCATTGCAGCAACTTTCCAGTCACCTTCACCGCCATAGCCATAGCCTTGAGCCATTAAGTGCTGACTTGCAAGCCCTGGGAGCTGTTTCATACCGTAAAGGTCTTGGAATGTATTAGAAAATGCCTTGCAGCCTTCTGCGTCCATCATTTTTTTCATTGCGATTTCTTCACGAGCTTGATAACGAACAGTATCAATTTTATCTGTTGCCATATCATATTTGGATTTATAAATGTCCATTAGCTCATCAATTTCCTGTTCGGTTACAGCGTTCATAGTTTCAACTAGCTTACCTACTGGCCAAGTGTTAACCTGCCAACCAAGCTTTGCTTGTACTTCTACTTTATCGCCCTCGGTAACAGCAACTTCACGCATATTATCGCCAAAACGCATAACTTTTAGTTCTTTGCTCACCGCAACACCAATAGCGGCACGCATCCAACTGCCAATACGCTTTTGTACTTGTTCATCTTGCCAATAACCTGCGATAACCTTTCTAGGCATACGCAGACGAGCCGCAATAAAACCATGTTCCCTATCGCCATGGGCTGCTTGATTTAAGTTCATGAAATCCATATCAATTTCATCATTAGGAATTTCTTTATTATATTGTGTTGCAAAATGACAGTATGGTTTTTGCAGATTTACAAAGCCATTAATCCACATTTTAGATGGGCTAAATGTATGACACCAAGTAATAATACCTAAACAATTATCATTATAGTTAGCCTCTTTAACAATATCTGTGATTTCTTTATTAGTTTTGGCAGTTACTTTATAAACTAGCTTGCAAGGCAAATTGCCTGATGCATTTAGTTTTTCTGTCATTTCAGCAGCTCTTTTTGCAACTGTTTCAAGCACTTCTTCACCATATAAAAATTGACTACCTACTACAAACCAAAATTCTTTCATTGTTTTGACCTCCTAAAATATATTATTTAAGATTTGCACATGCTGATTTTTCAATTTCAAGACCTGAAATATAATTTTTCATAAAATGATTAAAGCCTTGTATATCTTCTTGCTGTGGCTCAATAGTTGTAACAGGCTGATTTGCAAACACTTTATTATCAAGATAATCTTCCAAAGTTTGGCTATTTTCTAACATATAAGCTGCCAAAATTGCCATACCCCAAGCACCGCCTTCACTTGCGGTTTCCATTACAGAAACAGGTGCATTTGTAGCCGCTGCCATAAGCCTTTGACCTACAACTGGAGTTTTAAAGTATCCGCCATGACCTAAAAGCTTATCAATAGCAACATTTTCATTTACTAAAATATCCATACCTATTTTTAATGTTGCAAGAGCTGAATAAAGTTGTGCACGCATAAAGTTTGAAAAATTTAGTTTACCCTCTGGAGTTCTTACAAAAAGCGGTCTGCCCTCTGTAAGTCCTGTTACTGGCTCACCAGATAAATAGTTATAGAGCAATAATCCGCCTGCATCTATTTCACCTTTTAAAGCTTCAGTAAACATAGCAGTAAAGATTTTATTCATATCTGGAGTTTGACCGATTGAAATAAGAAAATCCTTAAATACATTTGCCCAAGCGTTTATTTCATTTGTGCAGTTATTGCAATGAACCATAGCAACTGGTTTGCCTGTTGGAGTTGTAACCATGTCGATTTCTTCATAAACCTTAGAAAGTTCCTTTTCTAGTACAATCATACCAAAAATAGAAGTTCCTGCTGATACATTACCTGTTCTAACCGCTACCGCATTAGTCGCCACCATGCCAGTGCCCGCATCGCCTTCTGGTGGACAAAGTGGAATATTGGCTTCAAATGTTCCCGTAGGGTCAAGCAGTTTTGCACCCTCTACAGTTAAAACACCGGCATTTTCGCCTGCATTTAATACTTTAGGTAAAATATCTCTAATTTTCCATGGCATATCTTTAGCTAAATCATCAAAAATATCAAGCATTTGATTGTTATAATCATTTATTTCACTGTCAATAGGAAACATACCACTAGCTTCACCTATGCCAAGCACCTTTTTACCCGTTAACATATAATGTACATAACCTGCAAGAGTTGTTAAAAAGCTTATATTTTGGGTATGTTTTTCATTGTTTAACATCGCTTGATATAAATGTGCAATAGACCAACGCTGTGGAATGTTGAAATTAAATTTTTGTGTTAGTTCAGCCGCAGCTTTACCTGTTGTAGTGTTACGCCAAGTTCTAAATGGCACAAGTAAATTATTATCCTTATCAAGAGCTATATAACCATGCATCATAGCAGAAAAACCCATTGATGCAACACGTTTTAATGTTACATCATATTCGGTTTTTACATTTTGTACTAAAGATGCAAAAACAGATTGTAAACCTGTCCAAACATCTTCCATATGATAAGTCCAGTAACTATTTTCATATTTATTTTCCCAACCATAGTCACTAGACGCTATTGTTGTGTAGTCTGGTGCAATTAAAACCGCCTTAATTCTTGTTGAACCAAGCTCAATACCTAAATATGTTTTTGCATTTTCAATTAAACTTTTAATTTCATTTTTATCCATTTAAGAACGCCCCTTAAATCTGATTTGTTCTAAATGTAGTATAGACCTTTTAAAAAACAAATGTCAATAATTTGTCAGTATAATTTGCTTTTTCATATGTATTAACAATACAAATTATTTTAAATAGAGCTTTGTTTTACATACAAATTTTTATATTTTCAAAAAAGTATGCTTTATTATTATTTTTAATATAAAAACCCATATAAAGTCTTTTGTTTTATTTTAATGCAATTTATCCAATATATTGGCATTTTATACAAAGCAATATAATCTTTTAATAAACCTTGATAAAACAATACAAATATATTATACTGTGTATAATATTTGATATGAAAGAAGTGCTTTTTATGCCGCCTAAATATAAAATAATAGCTGATACACTCAAAAATGAGATTATAAACGACGTATACAATGATAAAATGCTACTGCCGACCGAACAAATTTTATGTGAAAGATTTAAGGCAAGCCGACAAACAATAAGACAAGCATTGTCAATTCTTGTTTCAGATGGACTTATTGAGCGACGACAAGGCAGCGGTTCGCATATATGTGGTTTGTCTTCTTCTAGCACAAAATCACTTAAAGTTATAGCTGTTGTAACTACATATATTAGTGATTATATATTTCCAAGCATTTTAAGGGAAATTGAAAATGTTTTATCTGCAAATGGTTGCACACCTTTGTTATTTGCAACACAAAATCAGGTTTCAAATGAGCGAAAAATATTAAAAAACCTATTATCTCTTGATAATTTAGATGGTATTTTAGTTGAGGGTACAAAAAGTGGGTTACCTAATCCAAATATTGATTTATATAAAAAACTCATAAAGAAACAAATTCCAATAGTATTTTTACATAGCAACTATCCAGAGCTTTCCGAATGTTATTCTGTTCTTGATGATAATTATTCGGGTGGACAAATTTTAGTGAATTATCTTTACAATAAAGGTCATAGAAAAATTGCTGGTATATTTAAAAACGATGATATACAGGGGCATAAACGATATGCAGGTTATACAGATACTTTGCGTGATTTAGATTTAGTTTTTGATGATAACCAAGTTTTTTGGTACAATACCGAGTTTAAAAATAAGCTTATTAGTGATAATACTGGTATTGAAAGCATTATATCTATATTAAATGATTGCACTGCTGTTAT
Source organism: Butyricicoccus sp. (assembly GCA_017886875.1). Classification (GTDB taxonomy): domain Bacteria; phylum Bacillota; class Clostridia; order Oscillospirales; family Butyricicoccaceae; genus Butyricicoccus_B. The sequence continues at coordinate 4,911 of JAGHIZ010000074.1, forward strand.
TTGCTATAATGATGAAATTGCAAGCAGACTTATAAACTATCTAATTAAAAAAGGTGTGAAAATTCCTCAAGATATAAGTGTTGTTAGTTTTGATAACAGCCATTACAGTGAACTTTCAATTCCCAGAATAACATCTCTTTCCCATGGCATATATAATGTTGGACGTATGGCATCAAAAATTATGATAAAACTGATAAATCATGAAAAAACTATGTCACAACTTGCACCATGGACACTAATTGAAAAAGAAAGCAGTTAAATATTATGTTAAACGTTTGATTTTGGTTAAATGATATACTATAATATAATTATTATAATCAGAATAGGTGATAATATGGTGACCATTAAGGAAATTGCAAAAGAATGTAATGTTTCAATTGCAACTGTTTCTAATATTTTAAATGGAAAACCTAATGCCAGCGAAGAAACAAGGAAAAAAGTGCTTGAAACAGTAAAACAATTGAATTATACTCCTAATTATGTTGCAAAAAATTTAAAAATGAAAAAATCCAAGGCTATTGGTGTTATAGTTGAAGATATAACCGTTTTTTGTACTCCTGAAATAATTGATGGTATAACAAAATGCTGTGAAGAATTTGGATACCATATTCTTTTAACAAATATGCGAATGTATAAAAAATTCAGTGATACTTATTATGTAAATGAAGATTTTGAGCAAATTGTAGATAAAGAAATCAATGAATTACTATCAAAACAAGTAGATGGTATTATTTATGTTACCGCACATGAAAGAAAACTAAAATGTTTTTCCGATAATTTAAAAATACCGGCTATAATAGCTTACGGTTATAGCAAAAATGAGTTTATACCATCGGTTGTTGTTGACGATAAAAGCGGAGCATATTTAGTAATTAAGCATTTAATAGATAATGGACATAAAAATATTGGCGTTATAACAGGCAAAGAGAACAGTATTCATACAAATGACCGATTAGAAGGCTATCAAAAGGCTTTATATGACAATAATATTTGTTTTAACCCTGAATTTGTTATAAAAGGCGATTGGAGCAGGCAAAGCGGTTATGATAATACTGATTATTTAATAAACAAAGGAGTTTCAGCTATTTTCTGTATGAATGACATTATGGCTGGTGGTGTCTATGATAGATTGGAACAGCTAAATAAAAATATTGGAAATGATATTTCTGTTGTTGGATTTGATAATAGAGAATTGTCAGTTTATTATCACCCATCACTTACAACGGTTGCACTTCCTTTGTTTGAAATAGGCTATACAGCTTGCAAAAATATAATAAACACACTTGATAACCCACATAATATACAAAAAAATCAAATAATAGAGGAAAAATGTTATTTAATAAAGCGTTTTTCTGTTCACCAAAATAAAAGTTAATAAATTTTCAAAATACACAAAGTCTGAAAAACGATTTTGTGTATTTTTTATAAAGTTAAACGTTATACAAAGCTTTTAATTGATTTTTTAAAGCTAATATGTTATAAAATAATTGTAAATACTTAATATATTATAAAATTCTAAAAATTGAAATTTTATTTTTTTAGAATTTTGATTAAACGTTTAATAAAAGGAGAAGGGTTATGAGCAAATATGCAAATTCTGATATTGCTTTACAAAACATAACTATTTTAGATGATTTTTGGAATAAATATGTAAAGCTAGTCAAGGAAGTTATCATTCCTTATCAGTGGGATATTTTAAATGACCGTATCGAGGGAATAGAAACAAGTCATTGCATATCCAATTTTAAAATTGCAGCCGGTGAAGCTAAAGGCGAATTTCAAGGTGCTGTTTTTCAAGATACCGATGTTGCAAAATGGCTTGAAGCAGTTGGTTTTGCCCTTAGCTTTGGCAGAGATGAAAAGCTGGAAAAACTAGCAGATGAAACCATTGATTTAATTGGTAGAGCCCAACAACCAGATGGCTATTTAAACACCTATTTTACCATAAAGGAACCAGATTTACGCTGGACTAATCTTATGGAAGGGCATGAGCTTTACACCGCAGGTCATATGATTGAAGCAGCAGTTGCTTATTATGAAGCAACTGGAAAAAGAAAATTTCTTGATATTATGTGCAAATTTGCAGATTTAATCTGTAACACATTTGGAAATGAACAAGGTAAAATTCATGGTTACCCAGGACATCAAGAAATTGAACTTGCACTTGTAAAACTTTATAAAGTCACAGGCAAAAAAGAATATTTAAATACTGCTAAATATTTTATTGATAAACGTGGAGAAGGTGAAAATTACTTTTTAAAAGAAGAAAAAAGCGAAAAATACAAGCGTATTTTCCCTGAGTTTGCAAACTATGACACTAAATATTCACAATCACATATACCTGTAAGAGAACAAAAAACCGCAGAAGGTCATGCTGTTCGTGCAGTTTATATGTATAGTGCTATGGCAGACCTTGCAGAACAGTTTAATGATAATGAGCTTTTGCAGGTTTGTGACACTCTCTGGAACAATATTGTTAATAAAAGAATGTATATAACAGGTAGTATCGGTTCTTCTGGTCTTTTAGAGCGTTTTACCACCAATTATGATTTGCCTAATGATTGCAATTACTCTGAAACCTGTGCAAGCATTGGTTTAGCAATGTTTGGCAAAAGAATGGCGAATATTAAAAAAGATGCGTCTTATATAGATACTGTTGAATGTGCTTTATATAATACATTGCTTTCTGGCATTGCAATGGACGGAAAAAGCTTCTTCTATGTAAATCCGCTTGAAGTATGGACTGAAAACTGCATGGAAAGGACTTCAAAGGAGCATGTAAAGCCTGTTCGTCAAACATGGTTTGGTGTTGCATGTTGTCCACCTAATATAACAAGAACACTTTCTTCACTAGGTCAGTATATTTATTTTAAAGAAGATAATCAAATTTATACAAATTTATTTATTGCAAATGAAACTAAAACAGAAATAAATGACATTCCTTTTACATTAAAACTAAGCAGTAATTTCCCTTGGGAAAATAAAATTAAGTTTGAAATAAATGGACAAAGTAAAACAAATGCTTTATTTGCATTTCGCATACCAAACTATGCTAAAAACTATAAAATAAAGCTAAACGGACAAGAAATTCAATATAAAACTGAAAATTCTTATGCTAAACTTGATGGTTTATTTAAAAATGATACCATAGAAATTGAATTTGATGCACCTGCTACATTTATTTATGCAAATTCTGAGGTTAGAGCAGATACAGGCAAGGTTGCTATTGTAAAAGGTCCTATTGTATATTGCTTAGAAGAGGTTGACAACGGTAAAAATCTTTCTTCTATTTTTATTGATACAGATAAGAAAATAAAATGTAAATTTGATAATAATTTATTAGGTGGCAGTGAGATTTTAGAGCTTTCAGCACAAAAAATTAAGCCTTCTCAAAGTAATAATCTATATTCCGCTGATAAACCAGAAAAAGAACCGCTAACTGTAAAAGCTGTTCCATACTGCTATTGGGGAAATAGAAAAACAGGAGAAATGTCTGTTTGGATTAAAGAAAAAGTATAAATATCATTTCCAATGAATTTAGTTTATCTGATTATAGTTGATGATTAAAAAGTTGCATATAACAAATTATCTATATTTTTAGTGTATAATATTCACCATTTATTAGGTATATTAGGGCATTTCTGTTTTTTTGTCATGGCTCTAAGCTCTACATAGCAACCACATTTTAAACACATACCTGAAAGCAAACTTTCACACTGCTTGCAAATTGACAAGCGTTTTTCATATTCTTGTTCGCTTACTTTAATATTTTCATCTATTCTTTGCATATAGCTTTTTAAATTTTCAGTATATGATTTTTCTGCCATATCTCTAATCAAACATTTTTTACATATATTCATATTAAAACCTCTCTAAAAACAAATATCCGAGCTTTTTTGCTCGGATATTTTTATTATTTAACTGCAAAATGAACCACGCTACAAGCTGGAATATTAAATTTAAAACCAGTTTGAGTTTTTTCAAAATTGTTAAATTCTTTTATTTCAACCGTATCAGGCTTTTCAAATGTGTTCATAGCATGCATTTCATTTGTTAAAATCTGAGCTGAAATATTCTCATATTCATCTATTTCAGTATTTATTTCATATGATTTGTCAGCTGAAAGATTGGTAACAGTTATATTTATAACTCCGTTTTTATTGATAGAAACTGATTCTGTAAGGTTTGGAATTTTCCATTCATAAGTACCAATTTCTTCTGTATCTATTGAGCTATCAAGTAAGACAGCGTCTTGGTGATGTTTATATAAATCAAATACATGATAAGTTGGAGTTTTAACCATTTTATCGCCTTCAGTTAAGATAACCGCTTGAAGTACATTGACAATCTGTGCAAGGTTTGCCATTTTAACTCTATCGCTATGTTTGTTAAATATATTAAGTGATAAACCTGCAACAAGTGCATCACGCATTGTATTTTGCTGATATAAAAATCCAGGATTTGTACCTTCCTCTACTGTGTACCAAGTGCCCCATTCATCAACAATCATGCCGATTTTCTTTTCTGGGTCATATTTATCCATAATAAGACCATGATTTTTTATAAGAGTTTCAATAAACAATGCTTTATATAATGTTTTATAGAATGTTTCTTTGTCAAAATCGGTTGCACTGCCCTTAATTTCCCAGCCTTCAGGGTGAACATAATAATGCAGTGAAAGCCCGTCCATAAAGCCATGTAAAAATGCAGGGCTATGATTAAAACATGTTTTTAAAACTTCTTCTGTCCATTCGTAGTCATCTACATTTGCACCACAACAAATTTTTGAAATTGGTTTTTCAGAGTTATAGTTTCTAACATAAGTTTGGTATCTACGGTATTCATTTGCATAAAAATCTGGGTTCATATTACCGCCACAGCCCCAGTTTTCATTACCTACACCAAAATAATCAACAGTCCATGCTTTTTCGCTGCCGTTTTCGGTTCTAAGCTGTGCCATAGGTGAAACACCTTCAAATGTCATATATTCTACCCATTCGGACATTTCTTGAACTGTTCCACTGCCTAAATTGCCATTTACATATGTTTTACAGCCAAGTTGTTTACAAAGCTCAAAATATTCATGTGTGCCAAAGCTGTTATCTTCTACAACGCCGCCCCAGTGTGTGTTTATAATCTTCTTTCGGTTTTCTTTTGCACCTATACCATCTTTCCAGTGATATTCATCAGCAAAGCAACCACCAGGCCAACGTAAAACAGGCACTTTAATATGTTTTAAAGCTTCAACTACATCACATCTCATGCCATTTACATTAGGTATTGGCGAGTTTTCACCTACATATATACCTTCATAGATACATCTGCCTAAATGCTCAGAAAAATGACCATAAATTTCTGCATTTATTTTGCTAAGCTTTTTTTGTTTGTTAATTTTTAATCTTGCCATAATTTAAATATCCTCACTTTTATTAGTTTTCAATAGCATTTAAACCACTGCCCCAAATAGCAGTACCATTTTTACTGCAAACAGCGGAAAACGTCATAACTTCTTTTTTTCCACCTTCGTCCCACTGTTTTAATAATATACCATCATATTTTTTATTATCTATGGTAAGTATAATTCCGTTTTTGCCTGTTCTTTCCCATGTGCCATTAACAGCACCTGAAATTTGACCATTCTTTTCTAAATTAATTATCTCAGAAAGCTTCATTTCTGGAGAAATATCTCTACCATGATTTATCATTTTATATGAACCGTGTATAATATCATCTTGATAGTTTTCTATTGTTTCACCAGTATAACGATAAGGTGCAATTACAGGCCAGCCTTCAGAATTAAAAAACATTTGATGAACTCTAACTTGATGTTCTTCACCTTTTCCCTCAAAACGGGTGTGATAAACTATAAAATATTTGCCATTATCCTCAATGCAAGAGTTATGACCAGTTGAAAGATAACCGTAGCGGTCTTGACCTTGTTCACCTTCAACCCATTCAAATTTATAACTGCCCATAAGCTTTGTGCCATATTGCTCAGCGGTTACATCGCTAAATACTGTGCCAGAAGGGCCTTTACAATCTATCATATCATTTCCCATTGAGTCATAATATGGGCCATTTGGCTTTTCAGAGCGACAGACTCTAATATTATAACCGCCGTCAGAATCCAATCCACCAAAAGATAAAAACATATAATAATATTTAGTATCAGGATTATAAATTACATAAGGAGCTTCTATTCTTAGGTGATTAGCACCTAAAAGTTTTTCACCATAGCCGCTTTCAAGAGGCAGACCAGTGTTTTCATCAAGTTGCTTTACAAATATACCGCACGAATATGAGCCATAAATTAACCACAGTTTACCCTCAGCATCATAAAACACAACAGGGTCAACAGCATTTGGGTCATATTCTGCTTGATATAAATCACCATCTTCATCAGGTGTTTTGCTATCCATACCCGATTTTAAAAGAATAGTCTCATTTGTATAAGGACCTTCTATATTTTCAGCCCTTGCAATTCCTAAACATGAAATAGGTGCATCACCTTGACAGTTACAGTAATACATTGCATAACTGCCATCTTTTAGTTTTATAACATCAGGAGCCCAAAAAGTGTTACTATGTGACCACTCAAAAGCTTCTTTCATTTGGTGATATACATCTGGAATAACTGAATTTTGATTTTCAACTCCTTGGTTTATATATTCCCAGTTGATAAGGTCATCAGTTTTTGCAATAGCTAAATGTGAGCCAAAAATATAAAATTCGCCATCATCTGATTTTATAATAGCAGGGTCATGCACAGAAACCTCATCAAAAGTTTTTTCAATAGGAAAATTTGCAGTTAATTTTGTGTTATTTTGACATGCTGTTACCAAAAAACATAATAAAGCAGTAAAAGAAACTTTTAATGATAATCTTAAATATTTAAACATATAGCCTCCCAATACAGGAGTTTAGGTTTTTAAAGCAAGTTTAAACAATATCTTTATGAGCAATTCTAACTTTTATATCTTGATTATAATTTCCAAAACCTTTACCAAAAAGGGTTAAACCGCCAACATTTTTGGCATTATCAGCAATTTGAAATTTAAATCTTATATCGCTCTTATAATCCAGATTAAACTGATTTATATTAACATCTGAAATTTTTAAACCGTCTATAAATGTACCTTTTCGGTTTATTACAATCATTTTAAGCAAGCCATATTGGTTCCAGTTAGGAAACCACCAATCAGGTGTAAATATACCTTTTATATCTCCATAATCTCCAGGGCTTGTCCAAGTACCTATTTTTACATCATTTAAAATAAACGATATATCAGAAGGCCAATCACTATTGACCCCTGGGGCTTCTGAGCTTAGTTCAACAGAAAGTGTTATTTGCTCTATTTTAGTTGAATTTGGCAGCAAATTTGGAATAATATATTCAATATATCCTTTGGTAAACCATAGAATACCTGCATTTATTCTATTAGGATATGCAAAATATCTAGGGTCATCTACAATGCCCACAAGTTCTTTTTCGGTTGCAAGACCACATGTAGGATATATTTCATAATCTGAATAATGTCCAATAGGAATTTCTGTTTCACAGATATTTTTATCATCATAGAGTTCATCGGACTCTATATCAAATAAAATTTTATCAACATTCACACGACATAATTTTTGATTTCCATGACCGCTGCGTTCGGTTAAAACAGCTATAATACCAGCATCTTCTAGTTTTTTGATATGACTTGTAAGTGCACCATTTGTTATTCCTAAACTTGATGCAAGTTCATTCATATTCATTTCTTTATATTCAAGTAATAATTTTAAGATATTAATTCTCAGTTCAGAGCCAAGAGCTTTAAAAACTTCTACTCCATCATCTAAATTTTTTATATGCAACATATTGCAGTTTCACCACCAATAATTATAAAAGTATTTTAGAAAAATCTATAATACTATTATATAAAAGTTTGCCCCAATATGCAACACCAAATTGATTTATACCAGTGATAATAAACGTCTGTTTTTGGTTTTCAAAATCCCAACATAAATGTATTTTTCCTTGTTTTAAGAGTTTATTATTGAGATTTATTGTTTTTACAACTGAATGCTTTTTATCATTGTTTTGGTCATCTAAAAAGATAAATTCCCATTTATGTATGGTAGAGTTAAAACAATCTTTTAAAGTTTTTTCTAAACATATTTCTTTGAAATTTTCATCTGCAAAAGGTTCGGGAGATAATACAGGCCAACCATTTATAAAAAACATAGGTCTAATCATCATATAATGATTTGTATAGTAAGCTCTATTTTCATCTTGTTTTTTATATATCTCTGCCCCATCTCTAACATGATGCACAAAGAAATATTGATTTCTTACAGGGTCGAAAAATGGAACACCATGACCATTAGCCATAAATCCAGACCATTTCCAATTTGGATTATCATTTCCTATAGCTGGATTTTCAGCTTTAAAACAATAACTATTAGCTATTTTTAGTCCCATTGACTCTTCAATAAGATTTTTATTATTTATATCTAAATAATCACCATCTACTGTTTTACTTCGTCCAACTCTTATATCATAGTTTTCACCAAGCCAGCCATAAGATAAAAACAAATAATAATAGCCTGTTTGTTTTACATAAATTATTGATGCACCTTCTGGGCCATCAATTCTTGGATTTTTAGCTTTTCTAGCTATGCATTTGCCTAAATTTTTAGGATTATTATCTAAAGGCATACCATTTTTAGGGTTTAATTCTTTTAAATAAATTCCGCCAAAAAATGAACCATAAACTAAAAAACACTTATTTTCAGACCATATAATATGGGGGTCAATACCATTAGGATATGTATTATCTGTTCCCCAAGTGTCAATTACCACTCCACGATTTTCAAAAGGCCCCAGAGGGTTATCTGATACAGCAAGCCATATTTTAGATTCTGATGAACCAAATGCTCTTGTTGCTGAATAATAAAGTCTGTATTCATCGTTTATATATTCTACAAAAGGTGCCCAAAAATTGATAGTTTTTTCATATTTGCCATTATCTTGAGCCTGTTTGATAGATTTTTCGGATAATGCTATACCTTCATATTTAAAATCAACAAGATTTTCTGAACTTCTTATAGGGATACCTATTTTATCTTTTATACCTATAATCTCACCGTTTATATCAGTAGAATAACTGTAATATTTTTTTGTATTTTCATCATACATCATAGATGGGTCGTGCGAGCCTGCAAGCACATTATTTTTTAAATAAAAATCATTTAATCTAAATACTGATTTCAAATTTCTCACCTCTTTTATAAATAAAAGGTCGCTACAAGACATGTAACGACCTTTTAAAAATTAGCCCTTTACGCCAGAAATCGCCATGGATTCGATAATAAATCTTTGGAAGAAAAAGAACAATAAAAGAGTTGGTAAAATAGCGAGAACAGATGCGGCCATAATAAGTGGATAATCGCTATTTACAGCATAATATGAGTTAAATGAACGAATAACAACTTGTAATGTAAACCATTGTTCATCTTGAATAAAGATAGTTGGTGCTAAATAATCATTCCAAATACCCATAAACCACAGAATAACTTGTGTCATTAATGCACCTTTCATCAAAGGAAGAAAAATTTGATAGTAAATTCTGAAGTAGCCACAACCATCAATTTTAGCTGCCTCTGCAAGTGCAGAAGGAATGCTGTTTAAGTTTTGACGAAGGAAGAAAATCATACCTACATTACCAAATAAACCAGGAACAATTAGAGGTAAAAGACTATTTGCCCAACCTAATTTAGTAAACATAATATACTGTGGTATCATTACAACAGCAAATGGTATCATCATTGTTGAAAGTAAACCTAAAAACATGGCATTTTTGCCTTTGAAATTTAGTTTACTAAAAGAAAATGCTGCCATAGACGATGTAAAGCTACCAACCAAAAGAACAGGAACAGCAACTAACAAAGTGTTTCTTACACCCCTTAAAAATTCAGGTTTTTGTAAAACTTCAGTATATTTACCGAATTTCCAAGGGTCTGGAATAAGTGAAAAATTAGCGGATAAAATCTGGTTTTTAGTCATAAAAGAGCTAAAAAACATGTAAACTAAAGGGAATACCATTGCAACTGCACCAATTAAAAGCAATATAAAAATAATAGTATCTACAATTTTAGTTTTTTTAGATTTACTAACATTCTTTCGCATATTGCACCCCCTATTAGTCTAAATCCTTTACCCATTTATTTTGAGCTTTAAAGTTAATTGCTGTGATAATAAAGATAATAATTGCTAAGATAAATGCCATAGCTGAACCGTAGCCCATTTGTCTGGAACTAAATGCCTTTTCATACAGATAGAATACAACTGTTGCAGCACTGTAATCTAGTCCGCCAGTAGGAACCATAACCAGAACTTCAACAAACACTTGGAAACCACCGATTAAACCAGTAATTAGAAGATAAAATGTAACAGGTGATACAAGAGGTATTGTTATATGTCTGAAAAGTCCAAAACCTGTTGCACCATCAATAGATGCCGCTTCATAATAATCTCTAGGAATATTTTGTAAGCCTGCCAGATATAGAATTATTGAGCTGCCAAGACCTTTCCAAACCATAAAAATTATCATAGATACTTTAACCCAAAATTCATCACCTAGCCAGTTAGGGCCTTTCATTCCGGTTAAAGCCTTGATAATACTGTTAAATAAACCATAGTCATAGTTGAATACCCACATCCAAAGAATTGCAACTGCAACAAGTGAGGATACAACAGGCACATAGTAAAGTGTTCTTAAAACTTTAATACCACGAATTTTTCTGTTCATGCCTACTGCAATTACTAAGCCCAAAATCATACCAATAGGAATGCCTATCATATAAATAATGGTATTTCCAAGAACTTTCCAAAACTTTTCATCGGTAAGCAGTTTTATATAGTTTTCAAAGCCGATAAAATTATCCAGCATATTATTTATGCCGTTCCACTTGGTCAAACTTGCAACGAATGCGAACACAATTGGAAACGCCATAAAAATGAGGAATCCAATGAAAGGTGACGCAACGAAAGCAAGACCCCAGCGGTTTTCTTCACGAGCTGCTCTGCTCATTTTCTTTTTTTGTTTTACGCTAGTCATGCTCTTTCACCCCTAAATGGCAATTTTTATGAAACGCTATCCCAAGCGTTATCAAGTGCTTCTTGCATCTGTGGTTGAATTTCAGCAATAAAATCATCAACAGACATTGAGCCATTTTTTACCTTATCTACACCAGCAAAGAAAATGTCACTCCATTCAGCATTTGGTGTATAGTTTGTTTCCATAAAACGACCATCAACCTTATCAGTGCCGTTCATATAATCAAAAATTACATTTACATTAGATGGATATTTTAAAGTGCCATTGTTGATAGCTTCAATAAATTCACCTTCTGCAAGTTCAGTGATATTAGGAATTTGAATTGAATTACCAGTAGTGATACCAGAAACTTCACGCTGTCCATCAGCATCTGTGCTTAGATAATTTATAAGCTCTACTGCCTCAGCCTTGTTTTCGCTGCTAGAAGATACGCAATAACCAACAGTACCAAGCCAAGTCATAGACTTACCAGTTGAAAGGGTTGGGAATGTGCATAAATCCCAGTTATAAGGGAAAGTTTCTTTGTCCATAAATGCTGCAACGTCCCATGTACCGCAAGCGTAGAAAGCTTCCTGACCAGATAACCATCTTTGATATACGCCTAAAGACGCATCTTGTTCAACAGTTGGTGTTACCTTATGTACAAGGGTTAAATCAACATATTTCTGCAAAGCTTCTTTAAATTCTGGAGTGTCAATAGTTATAGTTTTGTAATCATCAGATGTAAAGCTTGCACCATTTGACCAGATAAACTGATATAACATAAATGCGTTTGCAAAGCCTGCACCCCATTGGTCGATTTCTCCATCGCCGTCAGTGTCTTTGGTTAGCTTTTTACAAACTTCAACGAACTCATCATATGTATATGGATTTTCAGGGTCTGGATATTCAAGTCCTGCTTCATCAAATAAATCCTTATTGTAAGCATAAGCAAATACAGATGAATCCTTAGGTAGAGCGTAAACATCTCCAGAGCCTGTTTTTTCTCCATCATAACGATAACTATCAACGATATTTTGCATTAAACCGTCGGTTGAAATATTCATTTCTTCGAGGTAAGGAGTTAGGTTTTCAATATAACCATTTTCCACATACTGTTCAACAGCATTTGGGCCAACATAAAATACATCTGGCATATCACCAGCGGTCATCATACCAGTTAATGTTGTCTCATACTCATCTTGTGTTGTTATTTGAAGGTCGATATTAGCAATTGTGTCTGAATGTTCCTCTTGGAACTTGTTAATCATTTCTTTGTAAATTTCGGACTCATGGTCATTTAAGTAAAGGAAAACTTTTAGGTTTTTTCTTCCATCTTCGGCAACTGAGTCATTACCAGAGCCGCAGCCAGTAAGAGCAGTTGTACCAAGAAGTACAGCCGCTAGCAATGCACTTGTCATTTTCTTGAATTTCATTATTTTTTCCTCCTTTTTCGTTGGCAGAATATTTTTTGTATCCTGTGTGCATCATAATAACATATTATTTTAGATTATTCAATAATTATTAGAATATTATTAAATATACAATCATTTTTCATTGTTTTAAACGGAAATATCTCTATGTTTTTTGTATATAATGTATATAAATTTTAGACTATTTTAAATTAATCTAAAATAATTATAGTTGATTATAATCTACTTTTTCATAATTAAATATAGGATTTCCAGCCTCATCATAATTTATTTTCATAATTGCAGTGTGGCGGTCTGGATTATAAAGTGGGTCACCCTCAATTTCTGTATATTGCCTTAAATGATATACACATAAATCTGTAACGCCATCTTCTGCTTTAACAAAAGAGTTATGACCAGGGCCAAAAATTTTCTTTTCTTCATCGCTGCAAAGCACAGGATATCTTTCCTTTTTCCATGCTCTAGGGTCAAGTAAATCTGCATTTTCATCAATAGAAAGCATACCCATGCAATAACTAGCCCCTGTTTCACTAGCTGAATATGTCATAAATATTTTGCCATTATGCTTTAAAAACGCTGGACCTTCATTTACCCAGAAACCAATTCTTTCCCAATCATAGTCAGGGCCTGTTAATAAGACTTGTTCGGTTGCAAGTTTCCATGGTGTTTCAAGTTTTGCAATGTATAAATTAGAAACCTTTTTACCATGTCCAACTTTTTCCGCCCAAACAATATATTTTTCATTTTTATTGCATAATACAGTAGCATCAAGTGAAAAATCTTGAAAGCTAAATAAATCACCATCAGCAGGTTGTATCATTCCAAGTTCTTCCCATTTATCATTTATAGGGTCTTGCCCTGTACATCTTAAAACATAAGGACGTAATCTCCATGGGTCATCTTTTTGGCTTGCCGCATAGTAAATATACCAACAGCCATCTAAATAGTGAATCTCTGGTGCCCAAACATGTAAGCTTTGAGGTCCTTCTTTATGGGCTGTCCAAATAGTTATTTCTTCAGCATTTTGCAAATCTTTAATTTTTTTAGATTTTCTTAAAATAATTTTATTATATTCTGGAATAGACGCAGTAAAATAATAATCACCATTATCCGCTTTGTATATATACGGGTCAGCACGTTGTGCTATAAATGGTATATTAAATTCTGTTTTTATGTCTTTTTGCTCTTTCATACGGTGTTACCTCCCTATTTTAATATCTTTTTTAAAAAGATTAAATTAATATAACATGGCATAGTATACACCGTAAATTTTTAATATGCAATACTATATTTTAGATATTATTAAAATTATACAGAAAAATCTAAATATTTTTGTTTATAACGTTTAAGTATTTTTAGTCGACTTTTTGTGTTTATAATACTATAATTACTTATGTAAAAAGTTAAATTAATTTAAGGTGATAAAAATGAACTTATTTTCTTATAAAAGTCTTTTATCTAAATTTTTATATCTTGTTGCTGATGTTATGATTTTACATTTGATTTGGTTAATATGCAGTATACCTATAATCACTATTGGTGCATCTTCAACCGCACTGTATTATGCTTGCATGAAACGAATACGAACTGATGAAGGCTATATAACAACAAACTTCTTTAAATCATTCAAACAAAATTTTAGACAATCAACCATTATATGGTGTATTATAGTTTGCGTTTTTTCCTTGCTTTTTATTGATATATCAATTTCTTTACAAATTGATGGATTATTAGGAAAAGTGCTGCTTTTTACATCTGGTTTTTTAATTATACCCGCAATAATAATTTCTATTTATATTTTTCCTGTACAGGCGAAATTTGATAACAGCATATTTAATAATTTCAAAAATGCTATTTTTATGTCAATCTCTGCATTGCCTTTTACCATTATTTTAGTGGCTATTTTTTTAACTTTTTTAATTTTAACGCTGTTTTTTGTGCCATTTATTGGGCTTATGATAATCTGTGGTGCAGGTCTTTACGGTTATCTTATGTCTAGTGTATTTGTTCAAATCTTCAGAAAATTTTTACCTGAGGAACAAGAAGAAGATATTCAAAAAACAGATATAAATAATATATAATTAAGAGGTGGATAAATGGAAAAGAATTTAACAATTGGTAAACCTCTAAATGTAATAATGAGTTTTGGAATACCTTTATTGTTAGGAAATATATTTCAGCAGCTATATAATATGATAGATGCTGCAATAGTAGGAAAAACATTGGGCGGATCTGCACTGGCTGCTGTTGGTGCAACTGGGTCTATAAACTTTCTTGTATTAGGCTTTTGCATTGGTATTTGTAACGGATTCGCTATACCTTTAGCAAGAGAATTCGGAGCAAAAAATAATGAAAGACTGCGTTCAGGTTTTATAAATGGAATTATTTTATGTATTATATTTGCTTTTATAATAACTATATCTATGGTTTTGCTATGCTTTAAAATTTTAATAAGCATAAACACACCAAATGATATATTAGATAGGTCATATAACTATATTATTGTTATTTTTTGTGGTATTCCTTCTTATTTTATTTATAATTTTTCTGCCGGTGTGCTTCGTTCGGTTGGCGATAGCAAAACGCCTGTTAAATGGCTTATTATAGGCTCAATATTAAATATAATACTTGACCTTTTATTTATAATTACCTTTAAATTAGATGTATTTGGTGCAGCATTAGCAACAGTAATAGCACAATTTGTTTCAGGTATTGGCTGTTGTATACATATATATAAAAACTTCCCTGTATTTAAAATCAAAATAAAAGACTTAAAATGTGATTTTTCTATTATGAAATATTTATGTATTGCTGGTTTGCCTATGGGATTGCAAACTTCAATAACTGCAATAGGCACTGTAATGATACAATCAGCGGTTAATAGTTTAGGTACAGATTATGTTACAGTTGTAACTGCTGCAAATAAAATACTAATTTTTCTTTATTGTCCTTTTGATACAATGGGCACAACAATGGCAACATATAGCAGTCAAAATTTAGGTGCTGGTCGTCTTGATAGATTAAATAAAGGTTTAAAATCATGTATCTTTATAGGAGCTATATATTCAACCTTAGCATTTATAGTAATATTTGGATTTGCTGATAATCTCAATTCTATGTTTTTAGATAATAACAGCATGCATCTTCTTCCAATAGCTAAGCAATATTCTATGATAAATGCATCGTTTTTATTTCCGCTTGCTCTTGTAAATATTATAAGATTTATGATTCAAGGACTTGGTTTTTCGCCTTTAGCTACTGTTGCTGGAATTTTTGAGATGGTAGCTCGTGGTTTCGTAAGTTATTTAACTGCAATTTATGGTTTTTTAGCAACTTGTTTTGCTTCTCCTTTTGCTTGGATTTTAGCTGATTTATTTTTAATACCTGCTTATATTTATTGTTATCGTAATTTGAAATCTATATTTCATGAAAAACAAATGAAAACTTAAAAAACAATATAACCACTCAAAAATACATGTTCTGAGTGGTTATAATTTTATTATTTATTAAACATATTGATTAATAAAACAATATAGGAGCATTATTATGAAAAATCTATGTGAAAAATTGAATTTTGATGATTATATAACTAATATAGTATTAAATTATGATAAAACTATAAATTACAATAAAATTCAAGATAAAATAAATATGCTATATGATAAAAACACTTGGGATAATGGTATAAAACAATTAGAAAGTTATGTTGCACCGGATAAAAATGGTTTAAAGATGTTGACAATTTGTCTTCACTGCCTTTTAAAAACATATAATATGTACAAACAAAAGGGAATTAATGATAAGATTTTCTTTGATACTATGGGATTTTTACCTCGCTTTATAAACGAACACAAGAAAAATTATGGAGTATATGCTTTTACATGGGATTGGTGGTTTGTAAGACAAATTTCTATGTTTGAATTTAGAATAGATGATTTTGAATTTGAATTTATGGGAGATAACAAAACTATATCACTTCATATTCCGTCAGATGCGGATTTAAAAAATGGAAAAATTGATGTTATTTTTGATTTTGCAAATAAATATTACCCAGAATATAAAAATGTAAATATTATTTGTGAAACTTGGCTTCTTGTTCCTGAACTAAAAAAATTATTACCTGAAAATTCTAATATTATTAACTTTCAAAATCAGTTCATTATAAATAAAGTTGATTATGATAATCCTGATTTTATGGACTGGATATATTATAATAGAGATATTGAATATAAAAATTTACCTGAAAATACTACACTTCAAAAAAATTTAAAACAACATCTTTTATCAGGTGGTAAATTTGGTTGGGCATATGGTATTTACTCTAACATTGAATAATAAGCAATGTAAGTAATTTATTTAATGACCATTAATTTTAAGATTTAATATTTTTCTGTTATCAGAAAATTAAGTTTTAGTTTTAATATTTTTTATATTTGAGTTAGATTTAATATTTTCTTATATTGATAAAGTATTTTATTTATTGTCATTTTAAAATCTATTTATTATAATTGTATTAGATATTTATTTGAGGTGAGTAATAATGTTTAATATATTTAAAAAGAAAGACATTGATAAAGACATTGATTTATTTGCACCTGTTAATGGAACTTTAATAAATATAGAAGATGTAGCAGACCCAGCTTTTGCGGCTAAGGTTACAGGTGATGGAGTAGCATTTTCATTTGATGAAGATTTTATTTGTGCACCAGCTGACGGTAAAATTAGTATTATTGCAGAAACTCGTCATGCTTTTGCTATGAAATTTGAAAATGGTGTAGAAATTTTAATTCATGTTGGACTTAATACTGTAAATTTAGGTGGTAAAGGTTTTAAAGCTCTTGTTTCCGAAGGGAAAAAAGTTAAATTAGGTACACCTATAATTCAAATTGATAGAAAAATCATCAATGAACATAATATAGACCTTACAACACCTATGATAGTTACTAATACAAATGGTTATAAACTGAAGATAATATCTGAAAACAAAAATGTAAAGCTTGCACAAACAGTTGTTATGAAACTTGAAAAAGAATAATTTGAGGTGATTTTTATGAAAAAGATTAAAATTGGTAAAAGTGATATTTTAGCACCTAATATTGCAGTAGGCTGTATGAGAATTGCAGATATGCAAAACTTGCCTGAATATCTTAGTTTTTGTATTGAAAATGGTTTAAACTTTTTTGACCATGCAGATATTTATTCCTCTGGTGAATGTGAAACACAATTTGCAAAAGCATTTAAACAAACTGGTTTTAAACGAGAAGATATAATTTTACAGTCTAAATGTGGTATTGTATCTGGTGTTATGTATGATTTTTCAAAAAAACATATTTTAAATGCTGTTGATGGAATTTTAAAACGTTTAGATACAGATTATCTTGATATACTTGCACTTCACAGACCTGATGCACTTGTAGAGCCTGAAGAAGTAGCAGAAGCTTTTGATATTCTTAAAATCTCTGGTAAAGTTAGAAATTTTGGTGTATCAAATCATAAACCTTATCAAATTGAGCTACTTAAAAAATATCTAAAACAGGATTTAGTTGTAAATCAAATGCAGTTTAGCTTGCCAATGTCTAATATGATTGCAAATGGTTTAGAAGTTAATATGTTAACTGATGGTGCAATAGATAGAGATGGTTCTGTTTTAGATTATTGCCGCTTAAATGATATAACTTTACAAGCATGGTCACCATTCCAATATGGCTTTTTTGAAGGTATATTTATAGGAAATAATGAAAAATTCCCTGAGCTTAATAAAACATTAAATGCTCTTAGTGAAAAATATAATACAACTCCAACTGCTATTGCTACCGCTTGGATTTTAAGACACCCTGCAAAAATTCAAATGATAGCAGGTACAACAAATATAAATCGTATGCGTGAAATTATAAATGGCAGTGAAATAACTCTTGAGCGTGAAGAATGGTACAAGCTTTACTTAGATAGCGGACATATATTACCATAATAATATTTTATTTGTTTTTCACTGTTTTATATGTTATTTCTATCATTACTATCATTAGAAAAACAAAAATAAACAAGAAAACAGGCATAAAGTTTAGACCTATTTTATTAGCAATAACACCAAATAGAGGCGGCATAAAAGTAGTACCTACATATGCACTTGCCATTTGCATACCTATTATAGCTTGTGAATTTTTTTCACCAAAGTTATTAGGTGTAGAATGTATTATGCTAGGGTAAATAGGAGCACAACCTATACCAAATATAATAAGTCCTAAAAGAGCAAATAAATCTATACTTAAAGGCAAAAACATAAATATAATGCCAATAATTGATATAAAAGCCCCAAGCCTTATCATATTATGGTCGCCTAACTTATCAGCGATAAGCCCAGAAATAAATCGTCCAGCTGTTATACCAATAAAGAAAAGCGAACCAAAAGCCGCTGCTATTTGTTCTGATATATTTCTTGTGCCATATAAATAACTGCTTGCCCATAGCATAGCGGTACCTTCTGCCGCACAATATGCAAAAAATCCAATAAAGATATATATAACGCCTTTTATTTTTATTGCATTTTTAAGCCCTAAAACTTCTTCCGTTTGATGTACTATATGTCTGTTATGCTTAACTTTTTTCCATAATGGCAATGTAAGAAATAAAATCGCTACTATAACAAACTGAATAATTGAAACTATTCTATAACCATTATTCCATGTTGAATAAGTTAGTGCTAAACTCATAATATATGGACTAAAGATAGTACCTACACCCCAAAAACAATGAAGCCAACTCATATGACGAGAATTATAATAAAGTGCTACATAGTTATTTATTGCAGAGTCAATAGCACCTGCACCCAAACCATAAGGTATAGCCCATAAGCATAGCATATAGAAGTGTGTGGAAAAAGAAAAACCTAATAAAGCGATTGCGGTTAAAAATACACTTACAATAGTTACATATTGTGTTTTAAATTTCTTTGTTAAGCGTTCAGACATCAAACTGGAAAAAATAGTACCGCCTGAAATTATCATAGATATAATTCCAGCTGATGAAATAGGCATATTAAATTCCATTCTCATAACAGGCCATGCAGAGCCTAGAAGTGAGTCCGGTAAGCCAAGGCTTATAAATATTAAATAAATAATTGCTAAAAGTAATGTATACATAAAATTCTCCCATAATTTAAAATAAATCCTCCTCAAATTTATAAATTAAGGAGGATTTTATTATTATTTAAGCAGTTAAAATTTCAACTAAAGCATTATAAATATGTTTATCCATATTTATAGAACTTAATTTTGACAGTAAAACAGACATTCTAGTTTCATTTGAAATAATATTAAACAGCTCATCTTTGAGTATAAAACCAATTTCAGCTTGGTTTAGGAAATCAAAACAACGTTTTAAAACATGGTTATCATTTGTTTTATATTTGGTGTTTATAGCTATTTCAATTTGCTCATCGGTTTTAATATTATCAATATAAATGCAAATTGTATTTTTTATCTCATCATAACTCTTTGTGAAGTTATGATTTACATTTATATCGTCTGTGTTAACAAAACCAGTTAGTTCAATTTTATAATTTCGTTTGCTTGGAATTAA
>JAGHIZ010000075.1 GCA_017886875.1 Butyricicoccus sp.
GCTAAAGTTTCCTATAATGATTTACAAAAAGCTTTATTTCTTATAAATTCTAGACCTCGCAAATGTCTCAAGTGGAAATCTGCCTATGAAGTTTTCTTTCATCAACTGTCGCTTTTGACTTGACAATCCATCATATACTTATCGCTAAAGCTTTTTCTGAACCACCGGCATAGCCGGTGGTTTTCTAAACACAATAAAGGTCGCATAGGATTTTCCCATGCGACCTAGTTTAAGACTTTTCAAGTAAGCTATATAGAAAATCTTGCTGTCTTATGAAAATATTATTACATCAGATAAACAAATTGGCAATCTAAATTGCATCTATAACTTTGAAGTATTGTTCAAATATTTGATTTGCATCTTTATGAGTAATTTGAGTTTTTGGTGCAAATAGGTTATCTTGTGTAGCACCAATGATATTTTTCATTGTAAGCCAACATACAGCCTCATAAGCAAAGTCACTAATTTCTTTAGCATCAGAATAATCAAGAGGGAAAGCCCAATTTCCTGTAAATCCTTGTTCTTTGCTTTGTGCATAACGATAAAGAATTACTGCTAATTGTTCTCTTGTAACAAAATCATTTGGACCAAAGTTACCATAACCATAACCATTTACAATTTTTTCGCTTGAAGCCCAACGAACAGCTTCAGCATATTCAGTATCACTTGCTATATCGTCATAATTCATTGCAAAATTAACATAAGGTTTTCCTTCTTTGTTGTGTAGCACAGATACTAATTCTACACGTGTAAGAGGATTTTCATCTGATATAACAGTTGTGTAATCTGAAATCACAGGTTTTAATTCAGATTTCATCTCATATGTAGTTGTGTTGATAGCAAATGCGGGTAATGTCATAGAACCTGCTAGTGTCAATGAGAAAAATGCTGCTAAAACTCTTTTGTTCAACATAATAATCAATCCTTTCATTGTTTAGTTATTTTTCCTGTGACACTTTATATACAGTTAGCAACATAACTTTGTTGCAAATTTTTAAAAAATTTTTTTAAATAAGCCCAATATATTAATTGCAATTAGATGATAGAAATATAAAAAAATGAGTTCAGTATAAAACTAAACTCATTTAATTCAATCTTTTATCCTGTTTATAAAAAATATAGTCTTTTTTATATACCTAAACACTTGATAAGCTCTGGTAAATATGAAATATCTTTAATTACAAAATCTGCACCAGCATTTCTAAAATTCTGTTCAGTTTTTTTGCAAAGTGCTTTACGTTCATCATCTGAAAGTTTATTAAATTCCTCTAAACTAAGCCCTAAATCTGAGCTACCTTCAATAATACCAACTGTCCAAACTCCAGCATTTACACCTTCTTTTATATCAGAAACGGTATCACCTACTTTAATGGCGTTTTTAACATTTGATACTTCAAGCTTTTTAAGGTTTTCAAATATCATATAAGGATTTGGGCGACCTTTGCCATTTACACTATCTGCACTAATCCAAAAATCAGGTTTATAGCCTTGTTCTTCAGCTTTTTTTATTACTATTTCCATCATAGCATCTGTATAGCCTGTTGTAGAACCAATTTTTAAGCCCATTTTTCTTAATTTAATAACGGTTTCAAGCACATGAGGTTTTGGACTAGCATAGTTATGTAAAATTGCAAATAGTTTATCTTCAAACTGATTATACACATTTTCAACATCTTTTTCTGTCCATTTAGAACCATGAACTTTTTCCCATTCTTTAGAAATACGCTCCATATTAAACATAGTGCGTACATGGTCTTTTTTAAGCATACCCATAGGTTTTCTGGTTTCTTCAATTGTAACTTCAACACCATAATGTGCAAATGAATCCATAAAGGCTTTCACAGGTGCAAAGCAACCATAATCTACTGTTGTACCTGCCCAATCAAAAATTACTAACTCTATCATGATACTTTCTCCTTTTTTAGCTCAAGAAATGTTTTGATGATATCTGTTAATTTTTCGATATCTTCTGGATATATTTCACCGATATTTCCCACTCTAAAAGTGTCAAGTTCTGTTAATTTTCCTGGATAAATTGCATATCCACGCTCTTTTATATATTTATAAAATTCATCAAACTTAAAAACTGTATTTACAGGATAGAAAAATGTGGTGATAATAGGGCCTTGATTGCTAGAATTTATATATGTTGCAAAGCCCATAGCTTTCATTTTTTCTATAAGCAGTCTGTTATTTTCATAATAACGTCTTGAACGCTCTGCAATACCGCCTTCTTCAATCAGTTCATCAATAGCCTTTGAAAATGCTAGTACAACATGTGTTGGAGAAGTGAAACGCCATTTTCCGTCTTTATCCATACCTTTCCACTGCTCATATAAATCAAGTGATAAAGAACGAGCCTTACCTTTACTTTCTATTAATTTATCTCTACGGCAGATAATAAATGAAAAGCCTGGAACACCTTGTATACATTTATTAGCACTTGATATTAGAAAATCAATTCCCCAATCCAATACAGGTATATCAACACCGCCAAAAGATGACATTGCATCAACAATAAAAGTCTTGCCTGCATCACGAACAACTTTACCTACTGACTGAATATCATTTAAAATACCGCTTGTAGTTTCACTATGAACCATAGCAACATGTGTTATACTGCTATCTTCTTTTAATAAATTTGCAATATATGCGGCATTTGGCACTAAGTCATAATCTTCTTTATAGTGAACATAATTTATTTTGCTATGTTCACATATATCTGTCATACGCTCACCATAAGAGCCATTTGAGCAAATAAGTACCTTTTCATTTTCACCAATAACACTTGAAAGTACGCTTTCAACTCCAAAAGTACCGCTACCCTGCATTAAAACAGCAGTATAATCATCTTCAGACACATGTGCAAGTTCTAAAAGCTGATGACGAATTTTTTGTGTTACTTTTTTATAATCATCGTCCCATGTGCAGCGGTCCACAAGCATTTCCTTTTTTACTGTATCAGTTGTTGTAAGAGGTCCTGGAGTAAGTAATTTATATTCATTCATAATTGTTTTATCCTTTCTAAATTAACCCTTTGCATTTTCAGAAATTTGTTGATGTGCTTCAAAAAGCTCTAAAGTTAAAGGTTCACTAAATGTTTTTGGATATGCAGATTTATTTTCATTATCTGCGGTTTCACCCTCATATAGTGGGTTTGGATAGGTCTGTAATAGTTCTTCTCTTGCATTTTCAATAATACATTGTGCCATTTCCATAGCAAGCTCATTTGTATCTTCGCCTTTATCTAAAACCGCAACTGATTCTGTCAAAGAAAAATTACCTTCTGTTGGGTCTACATAATCAATAGGCATACCCTCAGCTTTATCCTTAACAGCCTGATGACGCAGACCAAAACCAATAGCCACTTCACCAGCACGACATAGCTTTAATGGACCAGAACCAGAAGTTTCAATATGTGAATTAGCATTTTCATAGATACCAGCTAAAACATCTTGTGCATCATCTCCATAAGCATCAACAATAGCTTGTATCATAAGCCATGCTGTAGACGATGACATAATATCTGTAACTGCTATTTGACCTTTATATTCAGCTTTTGTTAAATCCTTGAGGCTTGTTGGTGTAGTTAAGCCTTCGGACTTTATAAGCTCAGTATTTAAGATAATTGCACCTTCTTGAGATGTAATTGGAGCTGTATAATCTGGCACTTCCTCAAGAGTATTTACATCAAACTCAAGAGTTTTAAACATATTGTTTTGCTCCTGAGCACTTTGAAGATAGAATGTACTCATTGTAACCAAATCTGCTTCTAGGTTTTTACCTTCTGCCATTAGTTTGCCACCAAGTTCAGATGTACCATAAGTTTGTACAATATATTTACCTTCATAACCGTTTGCATCAAGTGCATTTTCAATAGCTGTAATAGCTTCTTCATCTGCGTTTGAATAAATTACAACTTGGTCGCCATTAGCTGCACCAGATGAACAACCAGCCATGACAGATAACGCCATACTAAGAGATAAACCTAAAGCTAAATATTTTTTGATTTTCATAATTAAAAAATCCTTTCAAATTTGGTTTATTTATAACTTTTTTTGTTTGCAAGTTTTGAAAAAATCACTTTTGCAATTAAATTTGTAAATAAAATAAGTATTGACAATACAAAAACTTCATTAAAGCGATTTACATATTGAAGTTGTTTAATCATTGTAGTTAAAACCATAGTTCTAGCACCTGCAATAAATATAAG
This sequence comes from Butyricicoccus sp., assembly GCA_017886875.1. Lineage (GTDB taxonomy): Bacteria > Bacillota > Clostridia > Oscillospirales > Butyricicoccaceae > Butyricicoccus_B. The sequence continues at coordinate 4,214 of JAGHIZ010000075.1, forward strand.
TGCACTTATTGTAACCATTGAATTTATAAAGTAATAACTAAACACTTCAATTAGGCTTGAAAGTGCATTTGGAGTTACAACTCTTAAAATTGTTTTAACCCAGCTATCGCCCATAAGCATAGCAGTCGTTTCCCAACCTGAATTCATTTTAGATAGTGAATTTTTCATCATAAGATATGGAGTGGAAAAATAATGCACTATATTACATAAAATCATTAAAATAAGCGTATTTTGAAGACTTGTACCAGTAAACACAAACAGATAAGCTACACCAAGCACCATTCCCGGAATTGCATTTGTTATTAGTGCTATGCTTTCAATTATTTTTTTGTGTTTTATATTGCTTCTGGCGGTTATAAGTGCTGCACCATAGGCTATAAGTGTGCCAAAAAGTGCGGTAAGCACAGCCATAATAAACGAATTAATATAAACATTTAAAAGTTCACTATCAGTAAATACTTCTTTAAAATGTTCAAATGAAAATCCTACTTTATAAGGCCATTGTTCAACAAGTGGCACAACAAAGATAACAGCAAATATTGATAAAATAACAACTGAAATAATACTGCCACAAGTGCCCCAGCTTATATCCCTAAAAGCGTTTTGTCTTAAATCAGCATGGGAAATTCTATTATATCTAATATTAAATTTCTCTAAAATTTGTAAAATACATATACTGCCTATTGATGGAATTAGCATAATCATTGCAATAACAGCACCTCTATTAAAATCAGGTATACCGCCTAGCATTTGATTATAAAGTACGGTTGCTATAACATCATATCCACCACCAACAGAGGCTGGAATACCAAAATCGGTAAAACATAAGAAAAATACTTGAATAAATGCACCAGCAAATGTGCCAAGTAATGGACGTAAAACAGCAATCCAGAATGTAGATAAATTGTTGTCTCCCATTGTCTTTGAAACAATAAGAGTTTTTTTGTCAATATACTGCATAGTGTTATTAAGCAGTAAAAACGCAACAGGAATTGTATAAATTACATATCCGATAAGCAGACCTGCAAAACCATAAATATCAAATAATTGCCTGCCTAAAATGCGAGTTATAAGCCCCTGTTTACCAAAAGAATATATAATTGCAAAACCATAGGTTATAGTTGGTAAAAACATAGGAAGTGTTGCAATAAAACTAATTATATTCTTAATAAACTTAGGTAAGGCAGTATAATGCACCGCATAAGCTATAATAAAAGCAAAGATTACTGCAATTACACCACTTGTTATAGCAATTTTAAAGCTATTTAATAATGCTGTGAAAAAATCGTTTTCAGTTATAACCGAGGTGTAAAACTCAGTCGTAAATGAATTATTAAATATAGATTTAAAAAACAGCATAATTATAGGTGCTACTAAAAACACCGCAAATAATACAGTAATTACAAAAAAGATAAGTTTTAATTCTTTGTTTTTCATACTGCCTCACTTGCTAAATTTAAACAATTACCAAAAAGTGCATAGATATTATTTTTCTTAATTTCAAGCTGATTTAAAATAAATTTCTTTACAAAATCATTGTTAGGAGTTTTTATAATCTCCTCTGGCTTTGCATACTGTGAAATTGTACCTTGATTTATAATCAGCACTCTATCAGAAAGAGTCAACGCTTCTTCTGGGTCATGGGTTACTATAATAGTTGTCAGGTTATATTCTCTAGCGATTGTTTTAATTCTATCCTTGATTGATTCCTTAATAACGCCATCAAGTGCGGAAAGTGGCTCATCAAGAAGTAGAATTTTAGGCTTCATAACCATTGTTCTTGCTAGTGCAACTCTTTGTTTTTGACCGCCTGAAAGCTGGTCAATTCTCTTTGATAAATGCTCTTTTAAGCCTAATAAATTTATAAGTTCTTCAACTTCTTCTTGTGTGGAAGCATTAGGCTTATTTTTCAAACCATAAATTATATTTTTATATACATTTAGATTAGGGAAAAGTGCATAATCCTGAAAAACAATATTAAAACCTCGTTTTTCCATTGGTGTATTGGTTAAATCTTCGCCATTATATAAGATTTGACCGCTGTCAGCATTTACAATACCTAAAATTAGATTAAGTAATGTTGTTTTACCGCAACCAGATGGACCAAGTATAGAAACTATCTCCCCATCATTAACTTTTAATGAAATATCTTTTAACACTTGTACGCCATCAAATGATTTTTGTATTTGATTTAGTTCTAGCATTTTTATTTACTCCCTTCAAACATCACGTTTTTCTGAACAATCACATTTTAGCAACTTTTTTATATTGTTATCTATCATGTTTTCTCAAAGTTTAAGTAAATCGGTAGTAAATACAGCTCAAAAAAAACGTCCAGTCATGTAGAAAAACTACAAAACTGGACATCAAATTTAAAGTCCTCTATCAGAGATAACCATACCACTTTTATCTAAATTTTTGGAAAAGCGTTCAAAATCACTTAATATAATACCCATATATATTAAATCAACCATTGCAATATCAGGCACACGAGAAAATATTGCAGAGCCATAAATATAACTTGTTTCACCGCCTGTACATAGGCAAATATCAGCATATTTTGCTATAATATGTTCTTTTGCACTTGTTATAACAATAGTATTTGCACCCGATTTTTTAGCTTGTTTAATAGCTTTTACTGTATCAATGGATTTTCCAGAATGAGAAAATGCAATAGCAACATCAGCTACAGTTAAATGACAAGCTGAAATTTGCTGTAAATATGCATCTGTATGCATTTTACAATGCAAACCTAGATAAGTAAGCTTAGTAAGTAAATCATTTGCTGGAGTCATAGAATTTTCTACCCCGTAAATATTTATTACTCTAGCGGTTGATATCATTCTTATTGCTCTGCTAAGTTCATCTCTTGAAACATTTTTTAAAACTCCCTCTAAAAGTTCACGAGCAAATTTTATTTCTTTTAAAGGTAAGTTTTCTAATTTTTCCCATGGTTTTAAATCAAAATTCGCTAAATGCTCAAAATAATTATCTTTATTTGATACACATTCTCTTAAAAGACAGTATTTGAAATTTCTATAACCATCTATTCCAAGAGCTTGAACAAAACGAATTATTGTTGGCTGACTTACTTTTACTACTTCTGATAACTCTGAAATAGTCATTTTTGAACATATTTCTGTATTTTTAAGTATATAATCAGCTACTTTTTGTTCTGATGGTCTTAATGATGAATATGTATTTTTTATTCTATCTAATAAATTAAAATTTTCCTGCATAAATTATCCTTTCTCATCATGTAGAAAAACTACAAATTTATGTTTTTCTTATTTTTATAAAATTACAAATATAATTATAATATACATTAAATTTTTTTAAATTCAACTTATATAACCCTAAATATATTATTTTTTACTATATTAGAATGCTTTTTTGTAAAATACAATATAAGTATACGTCAAAAATATGTAAAACAAATACATTTAAAGTGATAACTATAATATATAATTTTAAGAAAGAAATTTAATGAGAAAAAATTATCAAAATAAAAAACGTCCCATATCAATGTAAAATCGGGACGTGTGAAAATATTGTTTAAAATTTTAATAAGCTGCTGAAAGATATTCATTTGTTTGCAGATATTATAAATGCAATATCAATAATTTGCAGTGTGTTTCGTGATATTTTAAATTAATTGATTTGTCCGTAATTTTACCCAGCTATAATGTTTACTGGCTTTGTCAATTTTTATTCACGTGTCAAACTATCTTCTAAATCATCGACATAAACTCTACATGTAACACTTTCATCTTCTGTTGTTGCTGTAAAATCAAAAAAACCAGTTGGAAGTACAGCCTCCCAAGTGTAGGCATCTTTTTGAGTTACCTCTATGTATTTTCTATCGCATGTTACAGTTGCTGGTAAACTGGTGGTAAGGGTTACAACACCCTCGCCTTCTAACTGCTCTTTATCTGGTTTTATAGTAAGTCTTTTATGAAATATACCCGTTTCATCATATCCAAGCCTAGAATATTCTAAATATAATTCCTCTGGATACATTACAATGCTATATATACCTAAGTTTTCTCCGTTTTCTCTTGTTATATCACGAACATTACAACGATATACAACATCTTTTGTATTTAATTTAAACATAAGTTCTCTTTTTATAACATTTTCATCAGAAATTTTATCTTTTGATATGATATAATCTTGAAATTCCCAAGACACCAAATTTTCATTTAAAAACTCTTTAAATGTTTTTATTTGTTCATTTAAACTTTCAGTTTTTGCTGTATCACAAAACAAATCATAAATATCTGTTTGGGAAATTATTTTTTCCATAATATTTTCATCATATTGTTTATCTGGTGGATAAAAAATAAAAATCCCTGCTTCATTATAGCCATAAGAACAATCTTTGCCATAACCTTCCGGATAAATAGCAATACTATAAAACCCTTCATTATCCGAATTATTTATATCGGTTCTAGTATTTGATATAGTGCAGCAATAGTTTACATTATCAGTATAAATCAAATAATCCCAAGAATCTTTCATAATAAGACCGTCAATACTGTCCATTTCTCCATATCCTGTTGTGCTTTCCCAAGAAATCATATCTTCATTGAAAAACTCTATAACTTCGGGTATTTTATCTTTTAAATTTTCCGCTTCTTCTCTTGCTGCGGGAGAAAAAATTTCATATATTGTATCAGCATCTTCAGCCTCTGTTAGCCTCAAAAAATTAGACATTGTTTTTTCAGAGGTTGAAAATCCCCAATATTTACCATCAACTATAAAATCTGTGCGTTCAGGCTTATCTGGTAAAAATGGAGAGGCAATCCAAGAAAAAAATGCCATAATAGCTGTAAGTAACATTGCAATTATTTTCATAAGATATTCCTTTTACCATTGATAATATAATAAAAAACACTAAAATTCCAGAAAATCGGCTGCAAATTCTTGTGGAAGTATTGAACATTGTTTATTTCTTAAATTTTGATAATCTTCTGGTTTTGCATCAAGTGCTTCTTTTAAACTTTTTTGAATTTTGATTATTATAGATTGAAAAAGTGGAGTTACACAAACATCTTCAAATGCTTTAATAACATCTTTTGCCATATTAGATTTACATTCAACTTTTGCAAAATCAATACAAGCATCACTTAAAATATTAAGTATTTCATCAAGTGAAATAAAATCAATAAAATCACATGATTTAAATTCATCAAAATTTATTTTTCCGCCATGAATTGCTGTTAATTCTAAAAGTAGATATGATATCCAACCTATAATTTGCCATTCTATTGAGATAATATTATCATTAGGAAAATTATTTTCATAAAATTCAGATTGTTCATCTGTTAAATCTTCACCGACCATATACTCAAGCACACAAGCATAAAGATTATTTGCAAAATCCTCGAAATCGGAAGGTTTTATTTTTCCATATAGATAATCCCAAAGCATATCAATAGATTTGTATGTAATAGATGACGGTTTTTCATCATTTTTATTTAAACCATCTTTTAATGTATTAAAATATTGTTCAAGTATAACAAGATTGCCTAAAAGACGTGTTTTATTGTCACTATTTTTAAAAGCCTCATCTGCTAGTTTGCTAATATTTGCCATAAAGTCAGAGGCATCTTTTTTATTTAATGTTGTATAGTCGGAGAAAATTTCATATTTTGACATAATAACACCCCTATTTTCTTATGTTAATCAATATATCTCTTGCTTTTTGTATATTTTCAGCATCTTGAATAATATATTTTGTCTGTTCATATACTGGCTTATCAACAAGTGCATCAAACATACTTTCTCTTTTGATAGCTATAAAAAGTTTATTATCATTAAATGATAAAGATATTTGTTCACCGATTGCATCTGAAAATTCTATTATTTTTTGTATTAGTTGAGGTGTTAGAATATAATAAGCATTGTTTTCATCATCTGAATAAATTTTAAAACGATTGTTAAATGACTTATTCTCAGTATATATTTTATGTTCAGCTTTCCAACCAATTATATTAGATAAAAATTCTGTTTTGAAAATCTGTAAATGACCATTGCTTATTTTTGTATCATCAAATTTATAAAAACATAAAACTTGACCTTCAAAAATTTCTTCTACTTTTCTTTTATTATCTCTATAAACTAATTTTTTTGTTGTTACATCACTTATTTTAAAATTAACACCCTCATATGTACCCAATAATAAATCTTCACTTTCAAAATATTTTTTATCACCACAAGCTATAACAGCTGAGTTTCTGATTTCGTCCCAATCAAAACCGCTTTTTGAATTATATTGTAGATTTTCAAAACCAGCAATATTATTTATTGTTTGCAAGACATATTTTGATTTAAAACTTTCATTAAATTTATTATAAGGGTGTTTTATAATAACATACCATAATAAACCTAATGTACAAAGTGATAATACAAATGATACAAAAATGAGCTGTATGATAAAAAGTCCAAATGTATTTTGTTTTTCATATTGAGATATATAAAAAAGATAAATATAAAATGGAAATGATATTATTGATAAAGCATAAGAGATATATGTTCGTCTTTTTGCTTTTAAACGCAGGTTTTCCAGTTCTTCCTCACTTATAAAATCTTGCATATATTAATCTCTCTTTCAATCAAAATTTATGATTTTGGTTATTTAAACTGAGTTAAGTCCTGTTTTTTTAATGCACATTGTAAAAGCTCTGGTAATTTTTCTGGAGAACATGCAAAACATGGTATTTTCATTGATGATATTTTTTTAGCGGTTGTTTCATCATAATAAGGCTTTTTTCCGCAATCTGAAACCGCCAAAAGTACAATAACAGTAACACCACTTTCTTTCATTTCTTTTAGATGATTTAAAAGTGCAGAACGGTTTCCGCCCTCCATAAGGTCAGAAATAAGAAAGAATATTGTTTTTGATGGTGTTTCTACATATTGTCTACAATAAGCTATTGACTTTGCTATATCTGTACCACCACCCATTTGAAAACCGAAAAGCAGGTCGACAGGGTCTTTACAAAGCTCTGTTAAATCCATAATTTGAGTATCAAAAGCAACTACATTTGTCTTAACTGCTGAAATAGACGCAAGAATACAAGCCATAATGGAAGAATATATTATTGATTCACCCATTGAACCACTCTGGTCAATATCTAAAATTACATTCCAGCGGTTTGTTTTTGCAGCTCTATCAAAAAAATACACTCTTTCAGGAATTATTGCATTTAAGTCTTTATTATAATTTTTTAAATTTCTTGAAATAGTATATTTAAAATCTATTGCAGATGCTGAGGGCAAAGGGCTATGTTCTTTTTTATTAAGTGCAGCTGTAACTGCCCTTTGAATTTGGTTTTGCATATTTTTATTTATTTCATCAACTATTTTTTTAATAAATTTTCTTGCAGACTCTTTAGATTTTTTTGGTATTTGGTCTTTAAGCATTAACAAAGTAGATGCCATATTAAGATTAGGCTCTAGATTATCTAAAAGTTCAGGTTCTAATAATAATTGTTTTAAACCTTTTCTTTCAATGGCATCATTTTGGATAATAGCAACCATTTCAGAGTCAAAAAGACTTATTAAATCGCCAAGCCATTTACTTATATGTGGAGATGAAGCTCCTTTTCCTGCTCCTATATTAGAGCTAAGATTGCCTTCTTTATTTGCTCCATAAATTTCAGCAAGTGCATTATCCATCAAAATTTGTTCTTGGGATAAAGCTGACATACCCATATCAGAAAAATCTTTTTCAGTTTCATCACCAAGAATTAAACGCCATCTTTCCATTTGCTTATTTTTTTCCATAAAAAGCCCTCCTTCCTTTAAATATCGCTAAAATCAAAATCATCAAGCCCATTAAGTAAATCATCTGTTTCACTCATAAGTATATTAGATACTTGTTCTGGCTCAATTCCCCAAATTTGACCAAGATTTTCTGCTATATCACTTTTTTCATTTGCTGAAAAATCTGTGAATGCACGTCTTAAAAATACTAATGCCCTTTTAAATTCTTCATCATCTAAAGATTTTAAATAATTATCAAGTTCACGCCATAAAGATAATCGCATAATAAGTGAATATCTATTTTTTTGTGCTAGTCCTTCAAACCAGCCTGCACCTAAATCAGCCGGAACACCCTTTGAAAGTCTGCGTGAAACTTCCATAGAAAGCAAATTTTCATCAACTAAACCACGTTCTATAAGTGTTGCCATAGCAAAACCCGAACATTTTGTATTTATATCATCACGATTTGAAACGGCTTCAAGTAATTTTATCCATTGTTTTTCATCAAGAAAATCATTGTCTATTTGCACACGGTTTATACGTTCTATACTTTCTATAACACCTTTTGCTGCTGTATCATCACAAATACACGAATTTTCCAAAACAAGACATGCTCTTAAAAACAGTTGTGATAATAAAGGTTTAATTGCATTTGATGAGAATTTTCTCAAATCTCCATATCTTATAACATTTGAAAGTCTTTGAGCTGTTTTTGATATTTCTTCAATCGCAGCAGTATCAATAGATAATTTTTGGAGTGCAGAAAGTGCATACTCTGATGCTTTTGGTATTCCGCATAAAAACGCATCTTCAAAAACTTTAGCTGCTGATGCAATATCTGTACTATTATCAGCACTTTCTTTTATTTTAAATAAAGCAGCAAGTTTAACTGTTTCACCAAGCAAAGCGGCTTCTACAATCTCAATTTCTGTTTCTGGTGTCCAACATAAAAACCAAGACTCACCCCAAACAGCATCACTTTTATATTGTGTTGGGCTTGCAAATTTCACCCCAAGAACTCTTAATTGATTTAAAAAGAAAGAACGGTTTAAATCCAGAAAAGCTGATTTTTCAGACTTAACTTTTAAATTTTCTCTTAAATCTAAATCAATTCTTTGCGACTCTGGAGAACGATATTTTTCAAGCTTTAAATCCTTGAGATTTCTATAAAAATCATCTTGAATAGATGTTCTACTAACTCCATCTGGAAGTTGTCCGATTTTTAGACCGATTTCAACTTTAGCAACAGATACAGATATTTCTGATAAATTACCATGTCCCATACAAGTTATAGCTGCATCTCTTAAATCTTGTAAAACGGGATATTTGCTAGAACGCATATAAGCAAGAGTGTTAGCAAGTCTAACAGCTTCTATAACTTCAGCGGCTGATACCATATGACCTTGTTTTCTTTGATGAGCTGCAAGTTTTGTTAAATATTCATATGCTGCATTTTCAGGTTTATTAGCTTTTAAAGCGTTCCAAAGGATTTCAAAGTATGCAGGTGCAGCATTTCCTGCACCATATCCAGAACGTTCAGATAAGCGGTAATATGAATAAGGCATAAGGGTTATATTAGATTTAACCCTTGGAAGTAATTTTTCTTCTTTATCGCTTATAGGCTCATTATTTTTTAATCCCTCAACATGATAAGCACCACAAACACAAAATATATTATTAAAACCCTCATTTTCAGCATTTACAATACAGCGTTTCATATATGCTTCACGAACATGATTTTCAGCTTTTCTAAAAGCAGCATCTTCAGAGCTTAGACGAATTTGCTTTCCAAACTCATCTGCTGCTTCAAGGTAATTATTTTCAAGCTGCTCAAATTTACGTTCCCAAAATGTGTCATGTGACTCACCTAATATATTTTCAAGCTCTTTATATACTTTTTCTGTTGTCATGCTGTTAGTTTCAGTTTCATTAGTAGGCTCAGTTATAGCTAAAAATACATCAGATGGCAAATCCATAAAACGACAAGTAACTTTGTTTTTATTTGCCCATAAAATCGCCTGATATTCTGGTGAATATTCTGCAAATGGATAAAGTAAAGTTTTAATAGGTGCTTGTTCTGTATAAGCAAGAATAGCTGCGGGCAGTTTAGTTTTTGGGTGACAAAACCAGTGCATTTGGTCATTCAAATCTGATGGTCCTTCAATAAGAACTAAATCTGGTTTTATTTCATCTAGTTTTTTACATATATGGTGTGCCGCAGCTGGTGAAAGATGCCTTACACCAAAAAAAACAGCCATATCAGTTCAGCTCCTTGCAGGCGTGATATAATGGCAACCAAGCCGAACCACGCTTTTTCATAACATTTTCAATATATTCTTTCCAACAAATACTATCTGTATCTTCATCTTTGACTATTGCACCTTGTAAAGCAGCAGCTAAATCTTTAGCTTCAATTTCGCCAGAGCCAAAACTTCCAGCAAGTGCCATAGAATTAGTAAGTAAAGAAATAGCTTCTGCTGTTGAAAGCACTCCACTTGTAGTTTTTATTTTTTGTTTTCCATCTAATGTAGCACCGTTTCTAAGCTCTCTAAAGATAGTTACAACTTGTTCAATAGTATCATTATCAGGGCATTTTGCATATAAATCTAAGCCGCTTGCAAGTTGATTAACACGAGTTTGAACGATTTCCATTTCACTTTTAATACTTGATGGAGCAGGCAAAACAACAATATTAAATCTACGTTTTAAAGCGGCTGACATATCATTTACGCCTTTATCTCGTGTATTTGCGGTTGCAATTATAGAAAAACCCTTTTGTGCAGGTACTTCAATACCAAGTTCAGGCACAGAAATACGTTTTTCAGACAAAATAGAAATTAAAGCGTCTTGTACTTCGCTTGCACATCTTGAAATTTCTTCAACTCTTGCAATACTTCCGCTTTCCATAGAACGGTAAATCGGACTTTTTACCATAGCTTCTGGACAAGGTCCTTTTGCTATAAGCATTGCATAGTTCCAAGAGTAACGAATATGTTCTTCTGTTGTGCCTGCTGTTCCTTGCACAACTTTTGTGGAGTCGCCATTTATAGCCGCTGTTAAATGTTCACTTAACCAAGATTTTGCTGTACCTGGTTCACCAATAAGCAATAAAGCTCGGTCTGTAACCAAAGTAGCTATACAAATTTCAACTAAACGTTTATTTCCTATGTATTTTGGAATAATTTCTGTATTTCCAACTTTACCGCCACAAATATATTTTAGTACCGATTTAGGCGACATTTTCCAACCTGTTGGAATAGGGTCTTTTTCAGCGGCAATTAGTGCATCTATTTCATTTTTAAACATTTGCTCTGCTGGTAATCTTTGAACATCTGACATTTTAAATTTCCTCCTATATAAAGCCTTAATTTGTTAATAAATTTTCAATAAAGCCTTTATTTGTTAATAAATTTTCAATATCCAAAAATCGTTTTTTATTACCATAATTTTTTTCATAAAATTCTAGTATTTTTTTAGTTTCTTCACTTGTTGTTTTGGCATCTGTACAATCACGAAATTTATATAAAATACTTCTTAACTCCCAAGTATTTATTTGTGGGTGATTTTTGCATATGCTTAATACAATACCTTCAAATTTATTATATGAACAATATTCCATCATATATAGATAATTTAAAGCCTGAGTAGATGTGATAGTATGATTTAATAGGCAATCATAGAAATATTCACCTATTTTTTGACAAAGTTCATAAGGCTCTCTTGGTGCAAGCTGACATAGTGAGTTATCTAACTTTAATTTTATCATATAATCAAACCATCTTTCATCAAGAGGTTCTTTTATCTCTCTTTGAAGTTGATTTATCTCATATTCATTTTTTCTATAAGGAGTTGTAGTTATATAATAAGTATTATCAACATATTTAATTTTTCTAAATACTTCTTCAAGTTTAGCTGTGGTTAAAAGCGGATTTTTATACCAATTTTTATATACTTCATCTGCTGGCAAAGTGAGCAAATCAGCAATAAAACATGAACTGAGAATAGGTTGTTTATGATGTGTATATAGTTTTCTTAAAAAATCGACCAATTTTTCTGGACAAGATGAAACTAAAGTTTCTGTTATAGTTTCATTAAGTGTCACAAGATAATTTGAACGGTTGCTCCAATCGCCTTTAACATCTTTAAAGAGATTTCTATATTCTAAAATCCATTTATAAAGCTCTAGCATTTTATCTGATGTTTTATTTACTGTATATGATATTAATTTAGAATAATCATATTTTTTAGCTTGCTCATCTTCTTCTAAAACATTTTGTAGATTGGTTTTTATATAATGTGCAAGTAAATCAGAAATTTCATCAGAATTTGCTTCTCTTAAATTTGAGGCATTTTCAATAGACTTATCAAGCTCATTTTTCCAAAATTCAACCATATTATCAAACTTAAATTTTCCAAGCGTACTATAAACCATATCTTTGGTTTTTCCACGCTCTTTTTTTGTAAGCTCAAGAAGTAAAGGTATATTTTCCTCACTATATTGTAAAGCAGATATACATTCCTCTTTGACTTCTCTTTTAGCTGTTTTAAGTATAGATAAATACCAGTCGTTTTCTGTTTCTTTTGCAATTTTTGCAATAAGTCTCAAACGTTTTGCCATTATTTTTTTGCCTTGTGGGTCAAAATTACTTTTTAGTAATGAAATAATATACTCTTTGTCTACTTTAGGTAAATAGTATTTATCAAATATTAAACTACGATAATTTTGTGGATATGAAGTAAAATTAATAAATTTTTGTGGCTCACCTGTTCCCATGCTTTCAATTATACTAAATACTCTTACAGCCATTTCACCATATGTATCATCTAAATCATTTATTAAAGCATTTAACACACGATAGTCCTTGAAAATATTTGGTGTAAGTTTTACCGCATCTTCTATAACATTTAATCTGCCTGAACCTGTTGTTGTTAAAGCCTCTAAAACAGGTTTAACTTCACTATATCTAAACTGATTTAATATTTGTAAATTTTCCTTTGTTTCAAGCTCTTTATATTCTCCATCAATATTGGTTTGAGCTTGTGTATATAAAACCGCATCTACAAGACCTAAAATATTTAATAATATTATAGGTTTTTGTGATTTTTCCGCATCAAAAAGCTGTTTTAAACTAAGATATATTTTTTTGAAAATAGGATTTTTTTCAGCTAACACTGAAAATGACTCAAATGTATTTTTTAAACGAAAATCTTCATCAATAAGCTCAGTTCCTGCAATGGTTATATGCACTAAACGTTCTTTTAATTCAATTAAAGGGTTCATATTCTATAACTCCTATCAATATTGTAATCTTATAATCTGTTTATTAGATATAATGCTATATGGGTGCATACATATTTTAGAGTCTGTTGAGTCATAAAACATTAAACCAAACATAACTTGGTTTTTAAATAAATCATTGTTAGGTATATAGTTTAACTTATCAACAGAAAAATGTTCTTCACCATCTGCTTTTCTATCACGAAGTATTATTTTTTCTCCTTTTTCATCACAAAGAACAGCTTTATTTTCTATTTTGCCAATGCTTTTATATTTAATTGCAACCGCAACATATTTTTCAGAAAGTGTGTTTTTTATTTCATTTTTAACTGCTTTTATAGTTTGTGAAAGGTCTGAACTTATGTTAGAAATTGTATTTTCCAGCATTTCATTTGTTATTTCTTGCATAGAGCAGTTTTCCCATCTTATTCTTTTATTAACTGCTTTTGGATAATAACAAAGCTTAGATATATTTACAGCTTCAAAACAGCTATCTTCTGCTTTTATATGTTTTAAAGCCTTTAAAGGTCTATAATTTAATGTTTGGCTTATTTCTCCAGTTTGTACATCAATCCAATAACCTCTATCTATATATTCTTTTTTTGCTTCATCAAATATAACATCAAATGAAAGCTGTATTAATTGTGCATTTTCTTTAAAAGAACCGATTTTTTCTAATTCTTCAAGTTTCCAAACTCCACCTAAAGCCTCATAAAGCTCATTATCTTCAACATCATAATTTTTATTTTCAAGTTTTTGATTTAAAAAAGCTCTTGATTTTTGAACCATTGCATTAAGCCATATAAGTATACGAATTATTTCTTGATAATCTTGATTATCATTATTTAGTTTTTCTATCTCATTTGATAAACGCAAAAAAGCTGTTTGCACACCTGTTAAATAATAACTTGATAAATCTTTCGCTAATGTTTGATATGTTTTTGCAGATGTTCCTGCTAATGTACCAACACCATGTGATAGTAAATCTATTATAAGCTGTTCTGCTTTGTCTAGCCCCTCAAGCTGTTTTTTTATTTTCTTAGCTTTTGCAGCATTATTTGTTTTTTTAGGCATTTTTTCAGTATTTTCGCCATTTGATAAAGATTGTTCTTTCTTTGCTTTTCTAGCTGCTTGTTTGGAACGTTTTTCTGCTAAGTCGTTAGGAATTTCAGCAACTTTAAATTCTTTTTCTTGTAAAATTTCAAATGTTAGACCTATTGCATGTTTACATGGAAATTGTCGGCTAGGACAAGAACATCTGAAAACTGGTGAAGTTTCATCTATAAAATCAACTGATGTGTGATATGGATTTTTACCACTTCCAGCACAATCTGCCCAAAATAAAGTATCATCATTCAATTTTGATAGATTAAAAAAACTTCCTTTTTGTGAAAGTTTTTTACCATTTTGTACCGCTGATGAATTAGGAGCTTGTGATATAATCCATTGTTCAGATAATTTCATTATTAAAACCTCTTTTCTTTTTATTGATAGTGATATTTATATTTTATCATATTTTTCCTTTGTTTTGAATTTTATTTTTTAATTAATTCTCGGTAAAAAGATTTTTAAAGAATTTTTGTTTTACTTAAATTATTGAATGGAACAACTAAAAATTGAGCAATCACTAAGATTATAAAAGGGAAAGTATTTTTACTTTCCCTTTCTTTACCGATAAGGAAAAGCTACATATACAATATATATAATATATATAATATATAGGGACAAAAAATGAAAAACGAAATTGTGGGAAATTTGAAATTAAAATTGCAATTTAAAGCCATAAAAATTAAAAAAATGGGCATAAATCTAATTTTAATTGGAGTTTTATTTTTTAGGGTGAGGGTTTAAATCTACTATGTAGAGGGTTTAAATCTACTATGTAGGGGATTTAAATCTACTATGTATACTAATTGTAAATAAAGATTTTTTAACGCCCATTATTTTACATAAAAAAAATATTGACGAGAAAAATATTATTAGTAAAAAAACAGAGGGTTTAAATCTACTATATTGGATTATACTTGTATGATTTAAAATTGCACAAAAGGGTTTAAATCTACTATGTATAAAAGTATAAAAAATAGACCGAAAATTAATTCGGTCTATTTTTAGAAAATAATATTTATTTTGTAATAAGAGCCTTTTTGTTTTTCTATTTCGTATTCTTTTAAGAAATTTTCTTTTTTCCAGTAGTCTAGTATGCTAATTATAGATTTTCTAATTCTGGAATACAAAGATTTCTTAGTATCAATAGATAAATTAGTTACATCAAATAATTCATAAATTGCATCAAACATTATACATTGAGGCAAGTTTTTATTTAATTTAAGCATATTTATTCTTTGTAAAAGATAAGACTGCACTGTTATTAAATTTTTTGTCTTTTTTGTTGGAGTGTCCAGTAAAAAATTATCAACACTAGATAATTGTGCTCTCCTTTTTGCATACTTTAAAAGAATAGGTTCTTGTGTGAAGACTATAACATTTACTTGAGAGCCTTTTACAATAGTGTCAAATCTTCTACATTCGAAAAATCTACTACTTAATACAGCTTTGGATACATCTTCATTTTTTAACTGAGAAAAACGAGCAAATTCTTCTGACATATCAATGCTTATTTTTATTCGTTCTAGCTTGTTAATACTTTCATCTATTTCATTAAGTAACTCTGGATTTGGGTGATACGGAAATTTCTTTCCTAGCATGGTTCTTGCTATCATTGCTAATGATATCGCTTTATTACCAATCATCAGCAGAGAACAAACAGCATCAAATACACTTTTATCAAAATATGTAAATTCTATATTATTAGATATTTTACCTACTTCTTCTAAATCCAGAGACACAACAAGTTTTGTTAACACTGTTTCTGATGTGTTTTTACCAACAGAAAGTAATTTTTCACCTTTATTTATAACATCTTTGCTTAATAATGCATATGAAACCTTGTCTCTTGTTAAAACTCTTTTCTTTACAGATGTTGTTGTTGAAATTTTTAATTGCTCATATTCATTTTCGTTTTCATCAAAAACATCAGATGATGAAATATCTTTTTTTATTTTCTTGTTTGTCTTTTTTCTATTTGAGGAATTTAATAATTTCTGCTCTTTATCATCTGTAAATGTACAAGTTTGTTCTAGGTCTTTATTAGCTGCAGAAAAAATATCATCAATATCATCAAACAATTCATTTTTCTGTTCAGTGGAATTGTCAAATAAATTATATTTATTCAAATTTTACATCCTTTCCATTAAAACAAGAAAAACATTATTCAAAATTTATTTGCTGATATTTTGGGTATTCTTTGAAATAATAATTCAATGCATTATTTATCATAATATCAAGTTCTAAATATTTTTCCGTCTTTGTTTTTTTCTTTACAATAGTTTTTACTTTTGTAAGGCTGTATTTTAAAATAGAAAGTCTACTGATTATTAAAACTTTTAATATTAATCTATCTTTTGTTTTCAAAAAATCCAATATTTATGAAAATAGTATATCATGTTTTTATTATGTGTGCAATTATTTTAACAGATAAGAAATAAGTATATATTGTTTAATCTTTCAGATAATGTTATTGAGCTTGAAAAGAAAATAATATCATGCTATGATTAAAATATAAAAATGAAGTAATAATAATTGGTGATATACTATGGAACAGTTTAATCCAAAAGACCTTGAACGGTTGCAAAAATTACGTCTTATAGATGATGACTTTATGTCAAAATGTTTTGAAGATAATATTGAATGTACAGAGCTTATTCTCAGCATAATACTTGAACGTAATGATTTAAAAGTCCAAAAGGTTCAAACACAATATAAAATAAAAAATTTACAAGGTCGTTCGATTATTTTAGATATTTATGCAACAGATAAAAATGGTAAAAAATATAATATTGAAGTTCAGCGTTCTGATAAAGGGGCTGGTGCTAAACGAGCAAGATATAATAGCAGTTTAATTGATGCCAATATCACAACCTCTGGCGATAAATATGAAAATATTTCAGAAATATATATAATTTTTATAACGGAAAAAGATGCTTTAGGTAAAAATCTGCCAATTTATCATATTGATAGAATTATTAGAGAAACAGGAGAGCTTTTTGGAGATGAATCACATATAATTTATGTCAATGGTGAAAACACTGATAATTCTCCTCTAGGTATATTAATGCAGGACTTTAAATGTACTAATCCAGCTGATATGAAATATAAACAATTAGCCAAAAGAGCAAGTTATTTTAAAGAAAATAAGGAAGGAGTTGCTACTATGTGTAAATTACTAGAAGATATGCGTAAAGAAGAAAGAATAAATATAGCTAAAACAATGTTAAAATTAAATAAACTTTCTATAGAAGAAGTAGCACAATGCTCAAACCTTACAATTCAAGAAGTTAAAGATATTGAAGCAGAATTATCTAAGTAAATTTAAAAATATATAAAAAAATGAAGACTTCTTATATGAATTTAAATCATATAGGAAGTCTTTTGCGTTATATATACGTTTATTAATATATAGTTGCTATATCTTTTGCAATTTCTAAAATCATATCTTCAGATTGAGGTAAATAATTAAACCAATCAAAAACACCATGATGAATACCGCCATAACATATATGCCTATTTTTAACATTAGCTTTATTTAAAATGCGGCTATATTCTTCACATGAACATGTTAAAAAATCATATTCAGCTGTAATAATAAGCGTTTTAGGTAGATTTTTAGCGTTGGCATATATTGGACTTATATAAGGATTGCAGATATCATCATTTTCATTTAAGTACCAATTTTTAACTAAATCTGTCATTTGACCAACACCTTTTATATTTCCCTCTATAATTTCATCATTATATGGATTATTATAAGCATCTTTTGACCAAAAAATAGGATTTTGTACGCTTTCAGCCTTGCAAAGTGATGGATAAATTAGTGCTTGATAAGCTATATTGTGTTTATTTTCATCTCTATCAATGATTGAACACACTAATGCTAAATTACCACCTGCTGAGTCGCCACCAACACATATTTTTTTAGGGTTTATTTTGAGTTTATCAGCATTATTTGCTACCCAATTTACAACGCTATAACATGCATTAACTGCACATGGAAAGCGATTTTCAGAGCAAAGAGGATAGTCAACAGCTATAACCACTGAATTTGATATATAAGCTAAGTATTTGCATTGATTTTCAATGGTTTATACAGAGCCTGCAAAAAAACCTCCACCATGTATAAAAATCATACAAGGTCTATCTGTATTATCTGATACAAGTTCATATTTATAAAAACCAACATCACCATATTTATATGGTATTTCTTGATATGATGTTTGTATACCTATAGATTTATCCGTGCTTATCCAACCAAAAGTTTGTCTTAATCTATCAAGTTCTGAAGTATAAATTTCAGTGCCTAATAAATGTATTTCATTTGCTAAAAATTCAGGGTGTAATTTATCTTTATTAAATTTAAAATCATCTCTTGTAACTGATGAGGCATATATACATCTATTGTCACGCATACCTTCTTCTCGGTCGTAACAATTTCTTATTTCTACACAAAGACCTGATTTGTTGATAGTTTTTGCATTGTCGCTTAGACTTTTTAAAAGCAAGTTATAATTTTCCATTTTACAAAACCTCTTTTAATATTTATTGTTTTTAGAATAAATCTTTTGTTTTTATAAATCAATAGAATATAAAAAAATCATACCTATATAAAATTTAGAGTATTTTTTTAAGCTACATTTGATTTATAATATAAATATCAACTTATGAAGGAGCAGAAAATATGAAAAAGATTACATCAAATTTTGAAAATAAAACATATTGGGTGCAAAGTGAGCTTAAAAATTCAGAATATGATGAAATGCACCAGCTTTCTATTTATCCTAACTGTGTAGGGCAAAAAATAAAAGGTTTTGGCGGTGCATTTACTGAAGCTGCTGGTTATTGCTTTAAACAGCTAGATGAAGATAAACAAAACGAGTTTTTACAGGCTTATTTTGGTGAAAACGGTTTAAAATATAATATTGGTCGAACTCATATAAATAGTTGTGATTTTTCACTAGGAAATTATACTTGTGCTGAAAGTGAAAATGATGAATTTTCTATGCAGCGTGACCATGAATATATTTTACCGCTTATTAAAAAGGCTCAAAATGTAAAGGGTGAAAAAATCGCACTTCTTTTAAGCCCTTGGAGTCCATCTGCATTTATGAAAACAAACGGTCAAATGAACAAAGGCGGTAAATTAAAGCCAGAATATAGAAAGCTTTGGGCAGAACAAATTGCAAAATATATAAAAGGATATAATGAAAATGGCTGTAATGTGTGCATGGTATCAGTTCAAAATGAACCAGCAGCTGTACAAACTTGGGACTCTTGTGTATATTCAGCAAGAGAGGAAGCTGAATTTGCTATACAATTTTTACGACCAGAATTAGATAAACAAGGACTTGAAAATGTAGGTATTTTGATTTGGGACCATAACAAAGAACGTTTGTTACGTCGTGCAACTGAAAGTATGAGCGTGTCAGGTGCAGAAAATACAATTTCTGGTTTTGCTTTTCATTGGTATTCAGGTGACCATTTTGAAGCATTAGATTTAACTGGACAGCTATTTTTTGATAAAGAATTATGGTTTACAGAAGGCTGTGTTGAATATAGTCGTTTTGGTGATAGCAAAGGTGCAGATAAGGCAAGAATGTATGCACATGATATATTAGGTAATTTGGCTCATGGAACATGTGCAAATATAGATTGGAATTTGCTTTTAAATGAAAAGGGAGGACCTAATCATGTAGGTAATTTTTGTGAAGCTCCAATTATGCTTGATGGTAAAGGCGGTTTTATAATAAATCCTAGCTATTATGCAATCGGTCATTTTAGCCGTTATATCAAAGCTGGAGCAGTGAAACTTGGTTCATCTATTTATGATAGTCGTTTAGAAAGTGTAGTTTTTCAAAACCCAGACGGCAGTAAAGTAGCGGTTATTTTAAGCCGTGCAGATAAAACTTTACCTTTATGGGTTACTTTAGATGGTGAAACTGGTTTTAAAACTGAAATTGAAGCTGGTACACTTACAACTTTAATTTGGTAAAATAGCATATTGCATAAATAACAGGTATCTTTTTTTATTATGATTATAAAAAAATGATACCTGTTTAAAATTTAAGTCATTTTTTCCTTTTGTGTTTATTGCTAAAATATACACATCGAAAGGCAAAACAACACAAAATGGAGGAGAAAAAGACATGAAAAAAAGATTTTTAGCATTATCTTTAGCAGCAGCGATTGCAGCAGGAACTCTTGCTGGTTGTGGCTCAAGTGGAGGTTCATCTGCCTCAGGCGGTGATGATGATACACTTGTTGTATGGACACTTGCAGCCGATTTAGAGGACTTTGCAAAACACTATGAAGAAGAAACTGGTACAAAGGTAGATGTAACAGTTATTGCACCTGCTGACTATCCAACAAAAATAAATACTACTCTTGGTAGCCGTAACAAAGATGTAGATATTATTGTTGGCGAGCCTCAAATGCTTATGGATTTCTATGATGCAGGTTTCTTTGCAGATTTAAGTGAATTTGATAGTGCAGCAAGTGAAAAACTTGTTGATTATGTTTATGAAGCTGGTAAAGATGAAGATGGTGTACTTAGAGCTTTAAGTTATTAAGTAACCCCTGGTTCGGTAATCTATCGTCGTGACCTAGCTAAAGAGGTTTTCGGAACTGATGACCCAGCAGTTATTGGAGAAAAATTTTCTTCTTATGATGCAATAGTTGAAACTGCAAAGCAACTTGATGCAGCTGGTTATTCTACCTTTGGTGATACTGGTGCTATGCGTTGGTTTGCAAATGCTGATGAAGCATGGGTAAAAGACGGTAAACTTCAAATGACAGATAGCCGCCTTGATTATATGGACGCAGCAGTTGAGTTATATCAAAATAAGTATGTAGCATTTGCAACTGAATGGTCTGCTGCATGGTATGCATCAATGGCTGGTGAACTTCCTAAAAATGATACAAGTGGTGAAGCAACAAGTGAAACAACACAAGTATTCTCTTATGTAATGCCTAGCTGGGGTGCACTTGTTATTAGAGATAATGCAAAGGATAACAAAGGTAATTTTGGCGTAGCAAAGGGCATTTGCAGCTTCTTTGGTGGCGGTACATTTATCGGTGTAAATGAATTTAGTGATAACCAAGAAGAAGCTAAAAAGTTTGTTGAGTTCTGCACACTCAATGAAGACGTTGCTCAGTGGTGGCTGGAAGAATCTGATGGCGATAATGTAGCTATTAAGAGTGTGCTTGAGGCTAATAAGGATTATGAAAACCCATCTTTCGGCAATCAAAAGACATATGAATTCTTTGCAGAAGAAGCATCTGCTGTGGATTATAGCTTAATTACACGTTATGATACAGCAATCGGCGATGCATTTGGTCAGGCGATTGAGGCAATACAAAAGGGTGAAAAGGATAAGGAAACAGCACTCAAGGACTTTTATTTAGAAGTGCAGTCTGTTTACCCTGAAATAGAAGTTCCAACCGTTTAAAATTTATTTCCCCCGAATAAAAAATTCGGGAGAACTTTTAAGAAAGGGAGGATTTTTTAATGCAAAATAGAAAAGGTGCATTAGATGTAAATAGATATGGTCTATTGTTCTGTATACCATTTATCATTACATTTTTAATTTTTAGTGTATATCCTGTTATTAGAACATTTTCAATGAGCTTTACCGATTATAAGGGTTATGGTAAAGCTGATATAGTGATGTTTGATAACTACACTAGAGCATTATCTGACCCACTTTTATGGGACGCATTTGTCAATACTTTAAAAATTTGGGGCGTAAATATTGTTTTACAGCTTGGACTTGCTTTACTTCTTACAGTTTTATTTAGTGATATCAAATATAAAATGAAAGGTTTAAGCATTTTCTGAGCAATCTTTTATTTACCTAACTTAATTGCTTGTACATCAGTAGCTTTTCTGTTTAAAACTCTGC
Source organism: Butyricicoccus sp. (assembly GCA_017886875.1). GTDB lineage: Bacteria > Bacillota > Clostridia > Oscillospirales > Butyricicoccaceae > Butyricicoccus_B. The sequence goes on from JAGHIZ010000075.1 coordinate 26,276, forward strand.
TTGACTGGCAATATGGTAGCGTTAACCAAGTGCTTATGGAAATCGGTCTTATAAGTGAGCCTATAAACTGGCTTGGAGGCTCTGGACTTACTGCACAAATGGTAGTTGGTGTAATTGGTGCTTGGATGTGGTTTGGTAATAGCTTTATTATGCTTATGGCTGGTGTACAAGGCATTAGTCGAGATTATTATGAAGCAGCTACTATTGATGGCGCAGGTCGTTGGACAATTTTCTTTAAAGTTACACTTCCACTTTTAAAGCCTATTATGATGTATGTAGCTATTACAAGCCTTATCGGTGGTTTACAGTTATTTGATATTCCATATCTTATTTCTGGTACAAAGGGACTTCCAGGACGTAGCCTATTTACTGCTGTATTCTATTTGTTTAATATGGCATTTACTAACCGTCAGATGGGTTATGCAGCAGCGATTGCATTTGTACTTTTTGCAATTATTGCAGTTTGTAGCTTTATTGCATTTAAAATGATGAATTCAAAGGAGGATTAAAACATGAGTGAAAAGAGTAAAAACACGATTGTTAAAGGTATTTTATATGCTTTACTTATAATACTTGCACTTCTTTGTTTAATTCCATTTTGGATGATGCTTGTAAACTCAACCCGTACAGGCAACGAGATAATGACAAGTTTTTCACTTATTCCAGGAACTAATGTATTAGGTCGTATCTGAAAAGTCTATGCTAACTGTCATTTTAACAAAATGGTAATAGCAGCGATATAAACAAAAGATAAAAAGGACACAGCAAGTTTATCATATCTGGTAGAGATATGACGAAATTGTTTTAATTTATGAAAGAAACATTCTACTAAATGACGTTCTTTGTATAAAAACCAATCTACATTCC
>JAGHIZ010000076.1 GCA_017886875.1 Butyricicoccus sp.
TGTCCTCCTTTTGTTGTTTGTTGCAGTTGCCAGACCGCAACATCATTATATCAACAAAAGGAGTTTTTTTATATACTTATCGCTAAAGCTTTTTCTGAACCACCGGCATAGCCGGTGGTTTTCTAAATACAAAAAGCATAAATCCCGCTAAAGCAGCATTTATAAATAAAGCGGATTTTCCATATGAAATAAAAGGCATAGCCAGTGATGAAACCAAACCATAACCCAAATTATCAAATATAGCTAATATAACTTGCAAAATAAATGTAATTATAATACTTAACGCAACAAGTGAACCTAAAACACTTTTTTGTTTTAATGCTTTTCTAATCCCAATAACAGAAAATAAAGTTACAAGTGCTACTATTAAAAACAAACAAATAAGACCAAATCTATATATTAAATATGTAAGTAAATAGTCAATGCTTATATGATTTAAAATTTCAACAGACTGGGCATTCTGTACAAACTCACTTGAGCCAAATAAATAAGAATTTTCAATAATATCTCTGATTATATAATATATAAATCCATAATCAGTCCTATATTGTTCAGGATTTAAAAAAGGTACTAATTCTTTTGAATGCCTAAATAAAAAATTTATAATTCCAAAAATAAATGTAATTATAGCCGCAATAGAAACCATTATTAACCCTTGTTTTTTATCACAATTAAACCAACCTTTATATAAAGCAAGATATAATACAATGAACGCTGTAACCGTATATAAAATCATTCCTGCTAAAGTAGGTATTCTAAACAATATAAAGGCAAAAGGAAAATAAGCTAGTATACTTATTAAAATACCTTTATTTCTCATACTATAAACAAATAGAGCAAAAACAAGAGGAAATATAAGTGATATATATGAAGCTGTAAACGCTCTAGGTAGTATCCATACTCTACCACTTCCATAATCTACATCTAAAAACGAATTTGCAATAGAAAATATTAGAGTTATAAAATATATTTTATCCGCATATTTTCCAAGCAAAGTAAAATCAGCGTAATAGCACCCTATAAAAACAACGAATGCTAAAATATAAGGTAAAACACTAAAATTATAAAGCGAGTTTGGCAAATCATCAATCATATAGTTAATAAATGCACCTATTGATATTAAAATTGCAGTAATAAAAATCATAAAAAGCTGTGGTCTAGGCTTATGTGTTTTATCCAGTTCTTGACCTATCAAAACCGCATCACCCATTTGTTTAATAGCTTTTTCAGTGGCTATATTTTCATTGTCGCCATCTGCAATATATGCATCTCTTTGGTCACATAAATGGTTTTCAATTTCGGTATATATAACAGGTTTAGCTTTTTTCCAACGTATCTGTTGACTGACTTTATTGCAATATTCTTTAATTAAATCATATGCTTGCATAACTAAATCCCCCATTTAACACACTATTAACCGCATTTGAAAAAATAGTCCATTCTTCTTTTTTTTCTTTTAATAGATTTTTTCCCTTTTTAGTTAAATGATAATATTTTCTAAGTCTATCATTATCAGCTTTTTTTTCGTAAGACTCCACAAGTTCTTTTTTCTCCAATCCATGTAAAATAGGATAAAGTGTACCCGCTTTTAAATCAAAAGTATGGTCTGATTTATTGGCAAGCGTTTCAATCATCTCATAACCATACATATCTTTTTCTTCTAATAGTTTTAAGATAAGTGTTGTTGTACTTCCTGTTAATAAGCTCTTGTCTATTGACATTTATATAGCACCTCTTTATATATAGATTATCTATATATAAGTATAGCAAAAATTTCTTATATGTCAATAGAATTGTTTGTTGACTTTTGTCCGAAACAGGACTATAATTTAATATAGTACGAATTAGGACTATAAGGAGTGTAAATAATGCGTGAACAAATAAAATTATTTTGTACATATTTGTGCAGACAAGATGAAATATATGCAGCTATTGCTAAAAAAATCGGTGTTAGTTTTCATACTTTAATGGTTTTATATGCTTTAGACCAAGACCAAGGCAGCACACAATCTAAAATATCAAAAACATGGCTAATCCCAAAGCAAACACTTAATACTGTTATAAAGGATTTACAATCTAAGGAATATGTAAAACTTGAAACTGGCAGAAATCAAAAAGAAAAATTAGTTTATTTCACACCAATAGGAAGAAAATTTGCAAAAGAAACTCTATTTGATGTATATGCTTTAGAAGATAAAGCCATTGAAAAAATAGGAAAAGAACGATTTTTAGAAATGGTTCAAGTTAATAAAGATTTTACAGATGCTCTTGCTGAGGAGGTATATAATGACACATAACCCTTTAAAAAATACTTTCACAACAAGTAAATTGTTAAAATTTGCACTTCCAAACCTTATTATGATGGTGTTTTTATCACTTTACACCATTGTTGACGGTATTTTTATATCAAGATATGTTGGTACATTAGCATTATCAGCGGTTAATATGTCTTATCCTATAAGCAGTCTTGAATTAGCTATTGGAATTATGCTCGGTACAGGTGGTAGTGCTGTTATTGCTAAAACTTTAGGCGAAGGCGATAAACAAACCGCAAAAGAAGATTTTACTTGTATAGTTGTTGTTTCTATTATTATATCTCTGTTTTTTGCTGTATTTGGCATAATTTTTATTGATGAAATTTTAACTTTTTTAGGTACAAGCCAAGCACAGTTTGCTTATTGTAAAACATATACAACTATTTTATTAACTTTTGCCCCTGCTCTATTCTTACAATGTATATTCCAAATTTTATTTGTTACAGCGGGAAAACCAATGTTAGGGCTGATTTCTACTGTTGCTGGTGGATTGGGAAATATGATACTTGACTATATATTTATGGGACATATGGGTATGGGTGTAGAAGGTGCAGCCATAGCCACAGTTATAAGCTATTTTATACCAGCAATTACAGGCATTATATTTTTCTTTTTCAATAGAAATGGGAGTTTATTTTTTGTACCATTTAAATTTAAACTGAAAATGTTAGCTAAAGTATGCGGAAATGGTTCATCAGAAATGGTCACAAATTTGGCTACATCTATAACAACACTTCTTTTTAATATTCTTTTTATGCGTTTTTGGCAAGAAGATGGCGTTGCTGCTATAACTATTGTTATATATTTACAATTTGTTTTTTCTGCTGCATACATGGGATTTTCAATAGGTGTTGCACCAATTATAAGCTACAAATATGGTGCTATGAACACTACTCAGCTAAAAAATATTATCAAAGATTGTATAAGGTTTATAATATTTGCATCTATTACAGGTTATATTCTTTCTATGATTATAATTAAACCTGCTTTATCAATATTTACAAATGTAGATAGCCGAGTATATTTAATTGCTCTTGAAGGTTTCCCTATTTATGCTATTAGCTTTCTTTTAATGGGAATAAGCATATTCGCATCTGCTATGTTTACAGCTTTTTCAAATGGCATAGTATCGGCTATTATATCTTTTGGACGTACATTTGTTTTTTTAGTTTGTGGACTACTTATTTTACCAGAGGTTCTAAGCTCTATTGGTATATGGATTGCTGTTCCATTCGCTGAAGGCTTAGGGCTTGTTGTTTCCATTTTCTATCTTATATGGGGTAGAAAAAAATATTTATATTAAAATTTTTGCTATAAATTAAGGAAAACATAAAAATTTGACCTCCTATGATATACTTTCTAACATAGGAGGTCTTTTCACAACTTAATATTAACAATACGCTGTTCTTTATCTGCTTCAAGTATTTTAATCTGTGTATCAGTTTCATTTTCCATACTATGTAAACGAGAAATAACTTCTTCAATTTGCCTCTTTGTGTTTTTAACGTTTTTTTGAGACTCATTTATTTTGTCAAGTACAGCCCAATCTGTAAAGAAATTATCAAAAAAATAATCTGCAAAACGAAGAAATCCATCTATATTTACTTTTATATCTGAATTTATAGTAACATCTGTAAGCTCAGTTTTAAATCTACGCAAATCACTTTGTAACTGCTCAACTTTATTTTGTGCCTCATCAAGATGATTATGTTTTACCATATCAGATATAACACCACCACCAAATAAATCAAATGTACCCCAATCTTCTGCACTATCTAAACTTGAAAGAACATTATTTGCAGAAATAAGAGCTTTTTCACCCGCCAAAATAGCTTCATTAAGTTCTTTTTTATAATTTTTCTTATTTGCTATTTGTTCTTCAAGTTTCATAATTTCTAATGCTTCAAAAGAACCTGATAATTTAAATTTTTCGACTTTTTCTTTTAAAAACTCAGAATATTTATATTCATATTCCGATATTTTATCAAGTTGAGCTTTTATGTTAATAATATCTTGTTCTAAAACTTTAAGCTCATACACTGCTGAGTCATATTTTAATTTTGCTGTATATGCTTCCAGTTTTTCTTTATCCAATTTCTCTTGTCTTTTGCCAATCATTCCATAAAAAATAGATTTAAGGTTTATATGTTCTAAGCTTTCAACATCAGCTTGTTCATTATACATAATTTTCTTTAACTTATCTACATGACATTGTAAATCTTCACGCTGAAGTTGTAACTGGCTTAATTTTTTATTTAAACTCTCTTTTTTAGCAATTTCTTCTCTAAATAATTGCTCATTAAAATCCATACATACTCCCCCATTTTTATTTATTAAACCTTAATTCTCATTAGACCATCTCTGTTACAATATATATAAAGATATCCTTTACCTCTAAATTTAAATCTACATTCTGCATTGCCTTCTGGATATAGCTTTGTTAATTGAAATTTATCTGGTGTCACATATGCTATAAATGAAATATAATGAGATTTTGTCATAGAATGATGTACTGTTATAAAACTTTCATCTTCAACCTGTTCTATTGTGATTTTATGTTTATCATCAATATCTTCTGCATCTATGCTTGGCAACAAAACACCACAACAACTCACTACTGTTTCTCCCATTGAAGTTATAACATTACCACAAACAGGACAAACATAAATCTTAGAACGTAACATATTAGCTGATACATTTTTATTTATAACTGTATCTCCTGACATAAGCTCCATAACTGAAACCCTTAAAACTTTACTTAGTGGCTCAATAAGTGAAATATCTGGAAGTCCTTTACCAGTTTCCCATTTTGATACTGTTTTACTGCTAACACATATTTTTTCTGCTAATTCGGCTTGTGTTAGTCCCTTAGCTTCTCTTAATCGTTTTATTGTAGAACCTGTAATATAAGAATTCATTGTTTCTTCTCCTTAATTTTTTATTGTGATAATTATATCAATGAAGTTCATATATAACAACCTACGTTACGTTGACATAAAACACACTATCATTATTTATTGCATGGGAAATAATCAACAATTATCTTATTGCAATTTTTACATATATAACCTGATATTCTATCACCGTTTATACGTGCAACAAGTTTGGGTTCATCATTTAATCTAATTTGTTCTTCAGTATCTTTCCAAACAAGCCCTGAATTTCTAGATATAGAACATATTTTTCCACTAATCATTTCATTTTCGCAATATGGACATTTCATCAAATCACCTTCTAAGAAATAAAATACACTATTATTCCAGCAAGTCCAACAATAGAAAACATAATTCCACCTATACGTGTATTTAGTTTATATAAATCTGATGGTGAACTAGCCGAATTATTTTTCCAACTTTCTACTATTTCATAAATTTCATCTGGTGCAATAATCATTAAAATCCCAATAATTAAAAGTGCAATACCACCTAATAATAACATTTTAATCAACTCCTAGGCATTTCATAGCTAAATCTTTGGATTGTTTTCCTGTCATATGTTCAATAACAATTTCTACACAAGCAAGGGCTTTCAATTCTTGTTTTATTTCTTTTTGTACATGCTCTTTATCATCGCTATACTTAAAACCTAAACTTTGTGCTGCACGAAAAATTTCACTATCGGTTTCAAGTATTCTTGCTTTACCAAAAGCAATAACACTTTTATAATATGTAGTTAACTTTTCTTTCACCACATCATCTTTTTCTATTACACAAAAAGAAACTTTATTATTATTTTTAATTGCATCTATTTTATGACCAGTTTTGGCACAATGAATATAGATTTTATTGTTTTCATACACATAATTTATTGGCACAGTATAAGGGTATCCTTCATCACCTATAACCCCTAAAATACCTGTTTTACCTTTTTTTAATATCTGAATTGTTTCTTCCTCTGTTAACTGTTGTTTAAATCTTCTCATTTTGCGAAACATTTTACTCACCTATTTGTATTGTCTATAAATTTTTTATAAGCTAAAACTATTGCATTTATAATTATAATTTCTATTAAAAGTGGTATCCATACAACAACAACAGCTATAGCTGCATCAGTATGCATAAAATGCTTAAATTGCTCTATAATGCCGTTTTCATTAGAAAATGAAATCATATACATTATATGTGCACAAAGAAAAATAACTGACACAAGAAAATTAAGGAAGAATAATTTTGAAATTCGTTTGTTAAGAACAATGTCAACTACAGCGAAAATAACTGCAACAAAAATAGGAACTAAAAAACATTGTGGAAAATCAAATAATAATTTCATAATTATCCCTCCAATATTTTATATTATTATGCCGTTACAATGGTCTATTTCATGCTGTATAATTTGAGCTGTAAAGCCTGTAAAAGTTTTAAATCTCTCCTGAAATTTATCATTTTGATATTTAACTTTAATTGATTTCCATCTTTTAGTTGAACGAGTGCCCGTTAAAGAAAGACAGCTTTCTTCCGTTTGATATTGTTCAGATTTTTTTATAATTTCTGGATTAAACATAACCATATATTCACCATTATTATCAAATGCAATTATACGTTTATTTATACCAATCATATTAGCTGCCATACCAACACAACCCGATTTATGATGTTTTAATGTTTCCAATAAATCTTCTGCAATAGATATATCTTGTAATGTGGCAAGTTCAGCTTTCTGTGCTAAAAATTTTTCATCTTTGCAAATTTCTCTAATCATATGTATATTTTCTCCTTATCTGATTAAGCAAATTATACCATTATTTGTCTAAAAAATAAATACTATAATAAGGCTGACAGACGATATTTTTCATCTGCCAGCCTTTTGAGTTTAAAATAAAATTTTTAATTAAGTATAAATTTGATTTACTTGTAAATGACCTGTTACATTGCCGCCATCATTTGCAGATATATTAACATAATACCTGCTAGCTTTGCTTGCTATGTATTCTTTCCTCTCATCATCATTTCCAGCAACATCAAATTCAAGAACAACATCTTTCATACCAAACCAACCATACTTATATAGTGTAACCTTAACAGATGAACTTTCTTGATTATCATACCAAACACTAATAGTATTACCAGAACCATCAGTTGCTGTAAAATCAGTAGAGACAACAGAAGCATTTCCTCCCAGTCTATCATCATCATAGAGTACAATTCCAATATTTGAATTATTATTAATGGTATTTTTAAGATATGCAACCGCTTGATCATAACACTTTTGTGTTTGCTGTGCCACATACCTTTGAGTATCCATTGCATAATCTTCTACTTCATCTGGAAATTTATCTCTAATATCCTGTTCATAATAACTTCCATCACGAGGTTGCCAATATTCTAGTAATTTATAATTATCTCCAGTTTCTTCAAATGTCAATACTACTGGACAATGTAAGCCACCTACTTCTTTAAGCTGATTATTATCTAATTTGAATTCTTGATACATAGCCATACCATACAATATAACTTGATTAGGCTGAGCTGGAGCACTATCAATAGCTAAATTGGACTGTTCTAAAACTATAAAACTTGCACAACTAATTAAATCTTCTGTATCATATGATTTATTATTATCTATAATAGCGTTTTTAACAGCCAAATTTAATATATCATCAGCTGTTATTTCAGTATCATACTCATCTATTATCGTTGGTAGTGTTTCAACTTCAGATGCTTTTGATAAATCCAAATTTTGTGACTGTTGTGATGTTTTAGGATTTGTTAAAAAGCATACTCCAAATATTATCAATGCAATAATTGATACTGTAATAATCCAAAATGAAGGCTTTTTGTATTTCATAATTGATTTCACCCTTTTTTTAACACCAATCTCACCAAATGACAACGGGCAAGCAGTAATCAAATGACGATTTATACTATAAGATACAAGTGCTTGTGTGTAGTCAGCTTTCTGCTCATTATCAAGTGATTTGATAACCTTTTCATCACAAGCAAGCTCAATATCACGACATAACAGCATATAAGATAACCATACCAAAGGATTAAACCAATGAATAGTTAGTAAAATAAATCCAAACGGTTTCCATAAATTATCTTTACGTTTAATATGTGCCTTTTCATGTGCAATTATATATTTTAAATTTTGCTCTTTAATCTGAAACGGTATATATATTTTTGGGGTTATAATACCTAGAACAAATGGAGAACTTACATTTTCACTTTGAAAAATATTGTCTTGATATAAAACTGCTGTATCAATTTTTCTTTTTAATCTTAAATAACTAAAAGCACTATATACAAATAATATCGCCATTCCAATTATCCAGATAAATGCAAATATAGAAATTAAAATTTGCAAAGGATTAACACTCCCCCCCTTAGCGGGTGCAAAAGTTTGGTTTATTACAGGGTTTACAACACTATTAATTACAGGAATACCGCTGTCAATAGCAGGTTTAAAATCCATTTCAATGTTTATAGGAATTGTTTCTGCACTTGGAATTAAGCTAAACGCACTTTTAATAGAAAACGGACAAATTAATTTGACTGCAACAATACCCCAAAGTATAACATATATGCACTTTGGAGCTTTCTTCAAAATCAACCTAAATATCACCACTGCTAAAATAAGCCAACTTGCTGATATACTCATATTGAAGATTTTTAAAAAGAGCTCATTCACTAAAATCCTCCTTTCCTAATTCGGTCAATCATTTGCTGAACTTCGTCCAATTCTTTTTTTGATAAATCTTTACGTTTAGTAAAAGCTGCTATAAACGCTGGTAATGAGCCCTCAAATTTCTTTTCTACTAATTCATCAATCTCAGATGATTGTGCCTGTTCTTTAGATATTAAAGATTTAATTATTCCATTCTCATTTTTCAAAACACCACGTTCACCTAAACGCTTAATTACTGTATAAGTTGTAGTTCGTTTCCAACCTAGCTGCTCATTGCACAACTTAACAAGTTGAGCTGCTTTTATTGGTTCATGCTCCCACATAATCAAACAAAAACGATATTCACTTTCATAAATTTTTGGAATTTCCATATATAAGCCTCCTTGTCTAATCTATTAGACTTTGTTTTTCTTTAGTCTATCATATTAGACAAGATAAGTCAATTATATTTTATTTTGTGTTTGATAATATCCTTTTTGTATCACCAAAACGTTGGAAGTGTGTTACTTCTCTTTGACGTAAAAATTTAATAGGGTCTCTAACATCTGGGTCATCAATAAGTCTTAATAAATTATCATAAGTTGTGCGAGCCTTTTGCTCTGCTGCAATCATATAAGAACAAATTTTAAAAATTCCAATGAATTTCAATCGGAATTTCTTTTGTTCCTTTTATTCGTTTCCCAACATATATATAATCTATAAGTATTTCAACTATCTCTCGGTTTAAATTTTTTAAATTTATATATTTTTCTATTGTCTCTTTTTGATTTATACCAGATTTAATATTTTTTTCTATATCATCAAGCTGTTTTTGATTTTCATTTATTATATTTTTCAAGCGTTCTCTATTTAAAGTAAACTCATTTGAAAATGAAATATAATCACTTTCACTTATAATTCCTTTTATTTTATCTATATATAATTGTTTTATATATTTTGAATACTCATCAACCTTTTTTTGATATAATTTTATATCTGAAATAAGTTGATTTCTTTCTTTTTCAAAATCATTACAAAAATGAATATTACTTTCTAGCATATCTTTATCTAAAAATTCAGATAAAAATTTATTTATTTCATCAATAATTATTTTTTCAAGCTTTGCAACTGATATAAAAGAACCAATACATGAATTTTTAGCGATATGCTTAGTTGAGCATTTAAGATAGTTTATTTTTTTAGTTTTAGATGAACGCATTGTATAACCACAGTTTATACATCTAACTTTACCAGCAAATAAACCTATTTTTCCTACTTCAAAAGGTCTATTTTTTTGATTTATTAAATTTTGTACTCTCTCCCATAAATCCCGCTCAATTATAGGTTCATGTACCCCACAAACTTTATACCATTCACTTTTGGGGCGAGGTCTATTTTTCTTGGTCTTATAAGATACACTTCCATATTTACCTTGGACAAGATTTCCTATATATACTTCATTTTTTAATATATTGGATATTGTAAAGTATTTCCAAAGTGTGCTATTATGCTTATTTGCTTGTTTATAACCTTGTAAACGTTTATATTCAGTTGGATTTGGTATACCTTTATCATTTAACATTCTTGCTATATAAGTTTTACCATATCCCTTTGAAAATAAAATGAATATCTCACGAACAACCTTTGCAGCCTCATTATCTATAATAAGATGTCCTTTTTTATCAGGGTCTTTTTTATAGCCATAAGGTGCAAATGAACCAATATGATAACCGTTTTTACGTCTGTTTGTAAGTACACTTTTTATATTTTCTGACATATCTTCAAGATACCATTCATTTACAAGACCATTTATTTGACGTGATTTTTTATTTCCCTTATTATCTGTATCAGCGTTATCAACTACACTAATAAAACGTATACCCCATAATGGAAATAAACCATGTATATATTTTTCAACAAGCTCTAATTCACGAGTAAAACGTGATTGAGTTTTGCAAAGTATAATGTCAAACTTATGATTTTCGGCATCTTTGAGCAGTCTGTTAAATTCTGGACGTTTTCTGTCAGCCCCTGTATAATCATCATCGCTATATATATTATAAAGCTCCCAATCATGCTCAATAACATATTGTATTAACATTGATTTTTGGTTTTGTATGCTATTACTATCATCAGTTTCAAATTTCTTGTTTTTATCTTCCTCGGATAATCTACAATAAATAGCTACTTTCATTTATTATTTTTTTCCATTTGATTTACAAGTTCAATCCATTTTTTTGTAAAATCAGTTTTACAAATTTTGTCTGTGCCATTTTTAAAAACATTTATAATAGATGTACTTTTGGTCATTATTATTTACCCCTCTCAAATAAATTTAATATATTATATGAATAAATAACACTTTACTATTACTTTAATAGAAAAAGCCAAAAATCTTAATGATTTTTGGCTTTTATAATTAACATATACTGTTTTCTGTACAAAGATTATTTAAACTATCATATATATCACCATTTTCATTAGACATTACTAATAACACATCACTGGCATGTAGTTTTGTATCACCATTTGGTAAAATTTCTTCACTTCCTCTACGAATAGCCACTATTAACACATTTGAAGGTAAATCAATTTCACTTATCTTCATTCCATCAATAGGTGAATTATGCATTATTATATATTCTTTTAACACTTTTTCTTTGTTATCTATTTTTTGTCCTTGACGCTTTAAAATTCTTGTTAACAAACTTTCATATATAGGCTCACATTTTAAAAGAGTTGCTACTATATATGCTGATACAGATATAAGAAGTAAAGATGTAAGCTGACTGAGTGAACCTGTCATCTCGAAAATCAAAATAATGCCTGTAAGTGGTGCTCTAACAATCGCTGTAAAAAATCCTGCCATAGCTAATAAAACAAAATTATTTAAATATTCGGCTGGAAGTCCAAAGATATTTATACAAATCATTGCAAAAATTCCACCTGTAAACCCGCCTAAAACTAGCATTGGAAAAAATATTCCTCCTGGTGCACCAGAACCAAAACTCACACCTGAATAAATAAATTTTCCTATAAGAATTAACACTGCAACTGTTATACCTAACTTAGTTGTTGTTATCATTTTTATTAAATTGCCACCACTGCCAAGAAGTACAGGTACAGTAAATGCTAAAATACCTGCAATAAAAAATGGTATCATAACTCTAGTTGTTTGATTTAAAAATTTACATTCTTGATATAAAGATTGTATTTTCAATGTAAACCAGTTATAAAATGCACCAAAAAATCCGAGTATTATTCCTAAAACAAGTATTAAACCATAATATTTCATAGGAAGGTCTTGTGTAATCGAAAAATTAAACACAGGGGCATTACCTAATATACTAGAAGATAAGTAATCACTTGTAACAGATGCAGTCATAACTGATATCAAAACAGATACTGAGAAATTTTTATGTATTTCCTCTAGCGAAAATAAAACACCTGCAAGCGGTGCATTAAATGCTGCCGCTAAACCTGCACTTGCCCCACATGTTAACATATATTTTTCATCAGTTTTACCCAAAGACAATAATTTTGATATACCTTTTCCACTCATAGCACCAAGCTGAATAGATGGACCTTCTCTACCTAATGAAAGACCAGATAACAAACATAAAAACCCACCGATAAATTTAGTAGGTAACACTTTATACCATGTTTGATTTAATTTACCTGTCATTTCTCCTTCTATCTGAGGGATACCACTTCCCGAAATCATAGGCTCAAATTTTATTAATTTACTCACAATAACCGCTATTATCATTAAAATTGCTATCCAAATAATTCCCTTTAATATAGAGCCTGATATAAAATCTACAATAAATTCCAAAGCCTGTTCTGCATATTGCAAAACAAGACGATAAAGCATAACAATAAAACCTGATACAATACCAACTAATAAACCACCTAATATAAGTCTTATTGGCAATAGTTTAGCATCTTTTATTGTATCAGCCATACCTTTTTTCATATTTATTCCCCCAATTCAATATAAACTATATAAATAAGTATATATTTAAAGTTTTTAATTTTCAATAAATGACAATATATTTTGTTAAAAATTTTTAACAAAAAAATTTTTTTATTTTTTTGAATGGATTTATATTTGTCAGTCGTATTATATATGAAACCACTTAAAACACTATTTATTAGGAGGAATTATTATTATGAAAAAGTTAGTTTCTGGAGTTATAATCTCTGCATTAGTTATTACAGCTGGTACAGCAAGTGCATTTGCTTATCATGGTAGGCAAAATCAAACATATAAACTTAATAAAACCACAAATTATGTCGATTTAAACAATGACGGTGTTTGTGATAACATTAGCACTGGTGGCAATGGTTTGTATTTTGTTGATGCAAATGGTGATGGTATTTGTGATAACAAAGGTACTTGTGGCAACGGTTTATACTTTGTAGATGAAAACGGTGATGGTATTTGTGATAACAAAGGTACTTGTGGCAACGGCTCGTACTTTGTAGATGAAAATGGTGATGGTATTTGTGATAACATGGGTACTTGTCCAAAAGATGGCACAGGTAGACAACTAGGCAAGCATAGATAATTAGGGGGTAGTTTTATGCGGAGCGAATGGGAAATAACTCAAGCAATCGAAAAATATGCTGATACAGTTAGACGTATTTGCTTAATACATTTAAAGAATTATGCTGATACTGAAGATATATTTCAAAATGTATTTTTAAAATATGCCCTTAGCTCCGCAGTATTTGAAAACTATGAACATGAAAAGGCTTGGTTTGTTCGTGTTACTATAAATGCTTGTAAAGATTTATTAAAAAGCTTTTTTCGCGCCAAAACTGTATCTTTAGATGAAGTTATAGAGCAAGCTGATATACCAGATGATGATAATAAAGAAGTATTGGAGGCTGTTTTAGCACTACCCGAAAAATATAGAAAAGTTATATATTTACATTACTATGAAGGTTATTCTGCACCAGAAATCGGAAAAATATTAAATAAAAATGTAAATACTATATATACATATCTAAATAGAGATAAGCAGCTTCTTAAAACCACTTTAGGAGGTGATGACTATGCAGAATAAAATTAAATCAGCTTTTGATAATATACATGCAGATGATAACCTTAAAAGTCAAACTATAACTTTTATCGAAAGTAAAACACATCATAAACGCAGTATTTTACGTCCAATGTGTGCAACTTTTGCATGTTTAGCCCTTATAGGCTTTGGCAAATATAAAGCATATTTACAACTTAAAGAGTTAGGTATAAATTTAACTTCTGATGAAGTAAAACAAATGTCAATGCGAGAAATTAACGATTTAATTTCCAGTGTAAAACAAAATGATAACCAATATGACACTAACTCAACCAGCTATTCTGGTCAAGGTCAAAATTGTAATCAAAATAATAACAATGGTCATCATCAATATGGCAAACAAAACGGTCATCATAATAACCAAAACAGCAGTAATTAATTTTACTGCTGTTTTTTAAATTTAATTTCATATTCTTTTAAATCATATGCATTTGAAAAAAAGCTTTTAAGTATTGTTTTTGCATTTTCTGTTGCATTTTCATATAAACCGTTATCTATTGCACTTTGTTTTGCATTTTCTTTTAAATTTTCTTGAGCTTTATTATTCTCTGCCAAAGAAATAGGCCTAAATATACTTTCTTGTTCATGATACACTTTAAATGAACCATCAACTATTTCATTGCTTAAAATTTTAACCTCTGGCAATATAACCGTTATAACATTATCTTTGACACTCCATTTTATATCTTCAAAATCATAACCCGCTTTTATTATAACATCATAACTATAAATATATTTACTTTGCGTAAATGGTATTTCTATACCCCATAATTCTCTTGAAGCCTCTATAACATTTACTTCTGTACAATATACCGATTGTGTTACAAGCTCACCAATATTTTCAAACCCTATTTCTACGGTTTTACTATCATTTAAAATATAATTTTTACCCCCTGCAAATATTAAAATACTAACTAAAACTATCAATATGATGATAATCTTGTTTTTCATAATAATTAAACTCTCCTTATAGCAAGAGGTAAAAAGATAAATTTAATGATGTAATTTTTTATATAAGTATCTTTTCCTATACTTTAACTCAACAAAACTAATTATTTTATTATAATATACTGGATTTGAAAGACCTCCTATAATACCTATAATAGGTAAACCTTGTATAAACTTCATAATTAACATTTCATCTGCAAATACATTTGATGTTTTTGTTATTTGATTTTTTATATCTTCATCACTCTTTATAAAATCATTTTTTATAATATCATTTAATTGATTATCTACATTTACAAATTCCTCGCCTTTTTGCATAGATGCTTGTAAAAGTTTTAAAATAAACATTCTTTCTTCAGGCAAATTATAATCTATACCATATTTTATAGATATCTCATATACACCTTTTAAAATCATTCCTACAAACAAAACTATATCTGGTAAACCTATACCAAGTAAACCAAGTCCAACGCCCTCTGCTGTACTTAATACTATATTGTTTATATTTTTAGTTTTTAACTTTTTGATTTCTTTTTTATTTGGATTGTTATTAAATATAAAATCTCTTATCAAAAAATCCTTTTCTTTTTCAGATTTATTATATGTTTTTTCTATTATACTTGTACCTTTGCTAAAAACAATGTCAAAAGCTGTATTAAATGCCTTTTTAAGAGTATCATTTACTTTTTGAGGTATATTAAAATTTGTTGATTTACAATTAAGTCGCTCTTTTATTATTTTATTTTCTATTTTTTCTATTTTATTTAATTCTACTTGTAATGGATTTTTATATATTCTTTCCTTTATATAATTTAACATTTTTTCTACCTTTCTTTTTTATATTCACAGCATGTATATCTTCTTTTTCCCTTTGTAGCTTTTCCATAATCAATAGCACTTACTGGGCAATATGATATACATGCCATACAATGTGTACAGTCATTACCCCATACTGGTTTATTATTTATAAGCTTGATATTATTAAGTGGACAAACTTTTTCACATTTACCACATGATATACAAGTATTTTCCACCTTAAATTTCTTCGTTTTAATAAAAAATTTATACATTCCTGTATTTATTGCACCAGATTTTAAATTATCAAAAGCGTTAGTATTTAAAGGTTTAAAATTAACAAGCGTTTTTATTATATTTATGTTATCATTTATCTTTTTATGAGCCTTTTCAATCATTTGCGATATTTGTTCTTCTTTTGGTGCTGGAAATAACACTATATAATTATCTGGCATAACTATAGGTAATAAACCTCTATATATAAACCCTTTTTGCATACATAAATCTGTAATTTCTTTTTGTGCATTGCCTGTTTCTCCACCACAAGTCATAATAAAATATGCGTTATTATTGCCTGAAAAGTTTGATTTTTTTATAAAATCAGCAAATACTTTTGGAATTTTCCATGCATATGTTGGACAAACAAATATTAAAGGTTTATCTGAATTAAATTTACCATCTTTTTTTATATAATCGGCTGTATTTATCACTATATCCTCTAATTTATCCGCAAGCATATCTGCACAATATTTACTATTACCTGTGCCACTAAAATAAAAAATCATAATTAACACTTCCCTATCATTATTACTACCATTATACACTAAAAAATATTTTTATAAAATATAGCACATATTTGTTTTATCTTGCATAGTATATTATCGAGCGAAAGCTCAATCAATATAAATTAAGGGGCTGAAGTAATTATAGGAATGCCAGTTATCACATCAACCACTACAACTGTAGCTCCTTCTGCTCGCTGTCAAGCAATTTCAGATTTGTTCCAATCCATTGCACTACAGCAAGCTGCCTTATCTCACATTCTAAATGCTGAAGGCGAGAAAATCCAAAAGGTTGTTGCTATGGAAGATGTAACTGCTGAAATATTACTAGAAACTAACAAATCTGTTGAAGCCATGGTAAACTCCATTTCTAATCTTGAAATGATACTCACTTTGCCTGTAAATAGACCTAAAGGTTTAGAATATCCATTTTGCGAACGATTTTCTAATATGCCAAAAACAAAATTTATTTATCCAACTTATTCTGGTATTTCTGCACTCGCTAAACAATACGATATACCCGAAGGTAATTGTGCTGTGGTTTATAACTCTCTCCCGCTAATCGAAACTATGAGCCAAGATGTCCAAAAAGTTGCCCAAAATATAGATATTATAAACGCTGAAATATTAGCTATTTATCCTGCTAGACTTACAACCGGCAAAAGATTTGAAAAAGTTGCTGCTTTGCTTGGAAGTATCAAGGACACAAGCGAAAAAAATACAAAAGTTATATTCTGTGATTTTCCAAGTGCTGATATACCATCTAATGTATATAAAAATATTATAAAAACTGAAGGTAAAAAATTTGGTCTTTCAAGTGATGATATTTTATTTACATCTGATATAGGATACACAAACGGCTTTCCAAGACAAAGTGTATTTGAATTATTTACTCTATCTAATATTTTTATTTGTCCATCTTATTCTGAATCTTTTGGTTTAACTGTGCTTGAAGCTAGTAGCCGTGGTAATTTCTTAGTTTTAAATGAAGCTGTTCCCGCTTTAAAAGAACTTGGAAACTCATTAGGTGCATATTTTATGCGTTGGGACGCTCGAAATTTTGGTTATGATACGCATGAAAAATACACCCCATCAGAAAAGGCTTATTATGAAGAACATGGCAACATAATAGTAAATCTAATGAGAGAAGATAAATGCTTAAATGCTAAAACTATGGCTAGATATAAATATAATCTTGATTGGATTTGTAAAAATCAACTTATGTCTTTAATAGAATATTAAACATTTGATGAATTGTCAAGTCAAAAGCGACCGTTGATGAAAGAAAACTTCATAGGCAGATTTCCACTTGAGACATTTGCGAGGCCTAGAATTTATAAGAAATAAAGCTTTTTGTAAATCATTATAAGAAACTTTAGCTAAATCAGTTTTTTTAGGAAA
>JAGHIZ010000077.1 GCA_017886875.1 Butyricicoccus sp.
ACGCAGGATTATTAGACTAAGAATACTGGAGAGCCGTATACATCGAGAGTTGTAAGTACGGTTTGGGGGCGAGTGCTTGAAAACCTACCATAGTAATATGGCAAGGCGTTGGGTACTTAGCCTACGCAGGAACAAATTGCCAGCAGAAATTAATTGCATTACATCACATCGACTGCCCTTGGCGTCCAGCTGACCTGCAGCAACGTGAAGGAAGAATAATAAGGCAAGGAAATGAGAACAAAGAAGTGCAAATTTACACTTACGTTACCGAAAACACCTTTGACAGTTACCTTTATCAGCTTGTTGAGAGCAAACAGAAGTTTATAGGTCAGATTATGACAAGTAAAAGTCCTGTTAGAGCCGCTGAAGATATAGACGAAACTGCACTTTCTTATGCCGAAATAAAGGCACTTTGTACTGGAAACCCATATATAAAAGAAAAGATGGACTTAGATATAGATGTACAGCGTTTAAAACTACTAAAATCTAATCATTTAAGTCAAAAATATTCATTAGAAGACCGAATTGTAAAGGAATTTCCACAGAAGATAGCATTTTTAGAGCAAAGAATAAACGGTTTCGAGTCAGATATTAAGCATTTAAGTGAAAATACACATAAAAATGAAGACGGATTTTCACCAATGCAAATTGAAGGTAAACTGTATACAGATAAAAAGGCAGCAGGTAGTGCAATTTTAGAGGTTTGTAAGGCAAAAACAAGTCCAGAACCTATTCCAATAGGCGAATATCGTGGATTTAAGATGGAATTATTATTTGAAGTTATGACTAGAACATTTCAACTGACCTTACAGCATGATTTAAAGCATAGGGTTACACTTGGCAATGATGTTTTTGGCAATATACAACGAATAGATAATATGCTAGATAATTTTGCAGATGAAAAGGCAGAAAGTATAGGTCAGTTAGAAGATGTTAAAGCTCAACTAGAATATGCAAAACAGGAGGTAGATAAGCCGTTTGCATATGAAGAAGAACTGCAAACAAAATCAAATAGACTGGAAGAACTAAATATTATGCTTAATATGGACAAAAATGAGCCAGAAATAGTAGATAGTGAGCCAGATGAAGAAATTAATCGCTCAAATAGAGATTATGAACGCTAATAAACCGTAGAGATTTAAGTCTTTACGGTTATTTTTATATCTAAAATTAAGGAGGAATAACATGCCTTATGTCGAAAAAGAACAAATACAAAAAGCAAGGGAGGTGGATTTATTAAGCTATTTAAGAGCGTATGAACCAGATGAATTAGTACATATTTCAGGTGAAAATTACTGTACAAGAACACATGACAGCTTAAAAATAAGTAATGGTAAATGGCATTGGTTTTCTCGTGGAATTGGTGGTAAAACCGCACTTGATTATCTTATAAAAGTTAAGGGATATAAATTTGTTGAGGCAGTTGAGTTACTTACGAATGAAAAAAGTATAAATATTCCCAAATCAGAACCTAGTGCGGATATTACCCCTAAAAACTTTAGTTTGCCAAAGAAAAATAATAGCAATGCACTTTTAAAAAAGTACCTATCTTCAAGAGGAATACATCAAGTTATTGTAGATTATTGCCTTGAAAAAGGTCTTATATATGAGTCGGAAAACTATCATAATGTTGTTTTTGTTGGCTTTGATGAAACACACAAACCAAGATATGCAGCACTTAGAAGCACAATAGCAACATATAAAGGCGATGTTAAAGGCAGCAATAAAAAGTATGGTTTTTGCATCATTGAAAACCCTCAATCCAAAAATCTTCATGTGTTTGAGTCAGCAATAGACCTGTTAAGCTATGCAACATTAAAACTGCTATCAGGCAGAAACTGGAGAAATGAAAATTATCTATCTTTATCTGGCGTGTTCCAAAGTAGCAATAAAATTCCTCCAGCCTTAGAACAATATCTAAGTGTAAATAGGCAAGTGGAAAATATAGCTTTACATTTAGATAACGACAAGGCAGGGCGAGATGCAGCAAGAGCCATTATGGATAAGCTGATGGGCAATTACAACATAAGAGATGAGCCACCACAAAAAGGCAAAGACGTGAATGAACAGCTTAAAATAATGCTCAAAATCCAGCAAAGGAAGGAGTATGAAAGATAAACCCCCTATTCACAGAAAAAGCTATACCCAGAAGTATGATTTTGTCGTTTGGATTAACCATTAGCAAGCAACAAATTAGCATGTACTAATTCAAAAAAGTAGGGGGGAAATAATCCCCCCTACAACCCCCAAAATAAAACTACAAGGAGTACTAAAAATGACTAAGCGTAATAACAAACTACAAGTAACATTCACAAAGGAAGAACTAAATTCATTAAGGAAAAAGGCTAAAAAATCAGGTTTATCAATGAATGGATTTATCCGCTGTGCAATAGAACAAACTGAAGTTAAAGCTGCACCACCAGCTGACTTGCCGCAGCTCATAATTGAGATTAGATTAGTAAATTCTCAATTAAGCGAATTGCTTAAAATTGCCAATCAAAGTGGCGAGATTGATACATCAGAATTAAAGACTGCATTAAAGTCTAATAGAAAAATGGAACAAACGATAGTGAACATTTACACTATACAAGATGACAAGTGGCAGTAACATCAATCTGGGCTGTAAAGTCAGTTGCAGACCAAGCTATTAGTTATATCTGCAATCCAGAAAAAACAGCTAAACAGAATAATTCAGTGGATAGTGTAATTAAATATGCAGCCAATGAAAGCAAGACTGAACAGAGTTATTATGTTACCTGTTTAAATTGCAATCAGGAACATGCTGTACAGCAATTTGCAGAAACAAAAGCACTTTGGAGAAAGCCTAATGGCAGAGTTGCTTTCCATGGCTACCAGTCATTTAAAGCTGGTGAAGTCGATGCGGAGCAAGCTCATGCAATAGGAGTAACCCTTGCCAAAGAACTCTGGGGCGAGCGTTTTGAAGTAGTGGTTGCAACACATTGCAATACTGACTGTTTTCACAATCATTTTGTTATAAATTCAGTGTCTTTTAAAGATGGTAAAAAGTTTTATAACTCTCGCACAGACTATCTAAAGATGAAAAGAACATCGGATAGAATTTGCAGAGAACTTTCTCTTTCTGTTATTGGAGATAATAAAACTCCATATAAAAAACAGATAAATTCAGGTAAAATTACATTTTACGACACAATAAGAGCAGATATAGACAGAGCTATTAGCTCATCAACCACAGAAAAACATTTTATAAAAATGTTAAATGAGATGGGATATACTCTTAAATTTCATAAGGTAAATGGTGAGCTTTTAAAGTATCCAGCTATAAAACCTCCAGATGCAAGTCATTTTATTAGATTTTATCGCTTGGGTGAGGGGTACTCACCTAAAGAAATAGGAAGTCGCATTTTGAAAAATACAAAACGTGAAAAACCGTTTGTAATTCCAATAATACAAGGCAGAATTTACTATAAAAAGCGAAAAAACAAGACAAAAATAAAAGGGTTGCGAGCTTTATATTTTCACTACTGCTATAAACTTCATATCATCAAGAAAAATCCTAAGTCTATGAAAAAAGTTTCGGTTTTACTTAGAGAGGATATGTTAAAACTTGAAAGGTTAGACAAGCAAACACAGCTTTTGTGTAAGGAAAAAATAAGTACATTAGAGGATTTAACTGCTTTTAAGTCTGAAATAGTGCATCAAATGGCTGTTTTAACTCAAAAAAGACATGATTTAAGAAATATAAAGCGTAAAAAATGGCGAAATAATGAGATTTGTGAAAGTGAGAGTAAACAGATAACCTCTATAACAAAAGAACTGCAAATTCTTAGAAAGAAGGTGCTTTTATGTGATGAAATTGAAGTTAGGTCTAATGACACAGTGTATAAATTAAAATCATTGCTTGATGAGCAAAAAAATGAGCGAAGGGAGATAGAAATTCGTGAGTTATTCGGGCGATGCAGCAGAACAAGTGGTCAGAATGAGCCTACAAGGAGCTGAAGTTGCTGCTAAACAAGAAATTCCAAAGCCAAGCAAGGTAAAAGAGCGTTAATGTTAGAAATGAGAGGTTAAATTATATGTAAATATGTTATAAAATTAGATGATTTTGAAAAGAGGCTTATGATAAATGGTTTAAATGGCTTTAGAACTGACCTTTTAAGTAAGGGAAAGCCCACAGAAGATGTAAATTCTTTAATATTAAAAG
>JAGHIZ010000078.1 GCA_017886875.1 Butyricicoccus sp.
CGAATTTACCACATTCGCTGTTAGATTTTTCGAGATTTACGGTGAAGGTTCAGAAGAAATTATGGATAAATATCCAGAGTTCAGTGATATATCTGATGGATACTGGGCAGCTGAATATATAAAAGACGCTGCAATTCATGGTTGGATACAAGGCTATGGAGATGGTACATTTAGAGCTGATGACCCAATTCGCAGAAGTCAAGTAGTAACACTAACAGGTAGATTATTAGGTCATTATGCTGATGAAAGTTATGTTGATGAAAACATAAGAAAGCTAAATCAGTTTAATGATGTTAATAAATCTCACTGGGCTTATTATGAAATAATGGAGGCTGCAAATTCTCATACAGCAGATATGCAAGATGAGGAAAGCTGGATTTAACAGTCTCTTGGCGTGTTGCAGATAAGCAACATGCCTTACATATTATTAATAAACAATGAAAGGAGATATGATATTATGAGAACAACAAGAATTCCAATTATGAATATAGAATACCGTTCAGCTTTGTTTACAAAATATTAAAAACATATTTAAATAAAAAAAGTAACGTCAAAATATTTGACGTTACTTTTATCTTTAAATCCAAGCATTCGCTGCACTAAAATTGGCTCTAGGGAATTGGTCATATACTGTAACCTTACCAAGAGCATATGAGTTGTATTTAAAGTAAAGTGTGAAATTTTCATTAGGCAGTGTACTTATAAGTTCCAGACCAATTTCCTTGCCAGCTTCTTCAATTACATTTTCGTCTAATGATTTCCACCAAGTTTTAAATTCACTCATAGCCATATCACCTGAATAATTAACTATAACAGTTCTATCGCTGCTATTTCCACTGTCCGGAACGATTTCTATATCTCTCCATAAAGATTTAAAATATTCAACAGATTTTTCATCATATTGAGTATCAACATGATTATCGTCATTAACAGTAGCTATCTTTTTTGCATTGTCATAGCCGACCGTTAAACCATAAGCTTCAGCCAATGCTCTTAATGGTGCGTATGTGGTTCCGTTATACGTAAATACTAGAGCATCGTTACCATTTGCATCTTTTGGTGAGAATACTTCTCCATTTACCAATACAGAAATAGGGCTTGCATCAATTTTTATTATATCATTTGATGCCAATGCGGTTATAGTTCCTGTGCCTAATAGTAAAGTTGTAGCAACTCCTGCTAAAAATGATATTTTTGTCTTTTTCATTTCAATCACTCCATTAGAAATTTTGTAATTTAATTATAATAAATAAAGAAAATACAATCAATGACAAAAATTATTTTTTTACAAACTTGACAAAATATAATTTAATGTACAAAGGAGAAATAATAATGCCAGATATTAGATTTATAGATTACAGATACAGAGATTTATTTAAACTGCCAGATGGCGAAAATATAGTTATAACAACTATTGATGGTGCTAAAAAGCTATTACAATGCTGCTATTTAGACGAAATGCATGCAAAAATAGGAAATAATATATATCATATAGCACAATTTGCAGAGTTTACAAGGGAAAATGGAATAATATACAGACCAGAAAATCCAAAGCAAGAAGAATATGCAATATATGAAATTCGTCAAATAAAAGACGGGTTGACAATAGAATATAAATTTGCTGATTATGAACGTGCAAAAAATAAAATAAATCCATTACATTACGCGCGTGTGTATGCAGGTATGCTCGCAAAAAGCAGGACGTTGGAAGATATTTTCTACGAGCACAATCAAGAGTCTAGACCATTTAGATTTAAAATACATTCATTATCTACAAGTGATATTATCGTAGTAACTAAAAAAGATAATAAAACTGCATATTATGTAGATAACCTTGGATTTAAAGAATTACCAAGGTTCGCAAAAGCACTTACAGAAAAACCGCCAAAACAAAAAAACGACTATCAAAGATAGGGGAAAAGCACTATGTTTAGTAGTAAATATCAAAATATTTTGCGGTTAGAAGAATTTGTAGCTAGAAATATAACGACCAATAGCGAAAAATATACAAGTTTTTTAACAACAGCAGCAAATAACTTTAAATATTCGTTTGAAGAACAGCTTTTAATCTATGCTCAAAAACCAAATGCAACAGCTTGTGCAGAAATTTCAATTTGGAATAAATACGGCAGATGGATTAATAGAGGTGCAAAAGGTATAGCACTTTTGGTAGATACCGATGCACCATATAAACTGCGTCATGTTTTCGATATTTCGGATACAAATATCAGAAAAAACATAAAAATTCCTATGTGGAAAATGCAAAAACGCTATGAGAATGAAGTTTTAGAGCGATTATCTAATTCTTTTGGAGAATTTGAAAGCACAGATTTTGTAGATGGCATTATTAAAACCGCTGAAATAGTAACGCAGTATAATATAGACAATTATTTTGTAGATTTAATTAATAATAAAAATGATAGTTTACTTGAAGAAGTGGACAAGATTAATTTAAATAATTGGTTTAAAAACATAGTTGCAAACAGTATAGCTTTTATGGTGCTTACAAGATGCGGATATAATGCACATACATACTTTACGCCTGAAGATTTTAAGCATATAGGCGAGTTTAACACACATAAAACAATAGGCGTATTGGGAAATGCGGTCAGTGATATTTCGGAAATGGTTTTAAGGGATATCGCCAAAACTGTGTCAAGTCTGCAAAAAGCAGAAAAACAGAAAAATTACACAGTTGAACAAATTCAGTCAAAGGATTATTATAATATCACAGAAGAAAAAACAATGACTGAAAGGAGCGAGCAAAATGGAGATTACCTACAGACAAGAAGGGGATTATCAAATTCCGAACTTCAGCCTACCAGACAGTCCGAAGATAGGCAAATATGGAATGATGAGAAAAACATATCTGATGAAACACCACAAGGGGATTTACACAGGAATGAAACTTTCAGGAACACTGAACAGCCACTTGGAGGAAATCGACCAACAAGCGAACAAAATGGTCGAGGAGATAATCAGCCAGATGGCACAGAGGGAGAACGTGAACGAACAACTGAAGCAGAAAGACCAAATGCTTTGGGTTCAGAAAATGAACAGCTTTCTAGCAGCAGCAGAAGAAATAGTATTCAATCAACTGATTTACAGTTAAATAATGAGCAAGCGGAGGTAGATAATACTTCCGCTTTTTCTATATCCGAGCAAAATATTTTAGATGTTTTGGTAAACGGTAGCGGCTTTGAGAAAGGCAAACTTAGAATTTATGAGCAATACCTTAAAAATGAGCAAGATAACAGCGAGTTTTTAAAAGATGAATATGGTATAGGTGGAGTTTATTCACTTGTTGGAGAGGAAAAAATAAGTGTAAACTATGACAGCAAAGGTATTCAAATCGAAAAGAAAACACCAGATAATCAGCCTTTAAAGCTATTACTTTCGTGGAAACAAGTAGATAAACGCTTAAAAACCATAATAAAAGAAGGTAAATACTTCACTGAAACAGAAAAACAAAAGCTAAATATTAAAATTGAGCCAGAAACCATACAAGAAACTGCAAAAGACACTCAAATATCATTGGATATAGAAAGTTTACAGCAACAAACAATAAGGCAAGATATAGAGGTTTTAGAGCCAAAATCGCCAGACATAGTGCGTCATCAGTTTAAAATAACCGATGATGATTTAGGAGTTGGCACAAAAAGCGAACGTTATACAAATAACATAAACGCTATAAAAACCTTAAAACAAATTGAGCAGGAACAAAGACTTGCTACACCAGCTGAACAAGAAATTCTATCTAAATATGTGGGTTGGGGCGGTTTAGCAGACTATTTTGATGATAAAAACTCAAAATATCTTGAGCTTAAAAGCGTGATGACCGAAGAAGAATATTCGACTGCTAGAGAGTCAACATTAACAGCTTTTTATACCCCACCTATTGTTATAAAAGCTATGTATAAAGCGTTAGAAAATCTCAGATTTGAAAAGGGCAATATTTTAGAGCCAGCCTGCGGAACAGGTAACTTTTTAGGTTTACTACCTGAGAGTATGCAAAAGTCAAAATGTTATGGTGTAGAGCTTGACGATATAAGCGGACGAATTGCAAAGCAGCTTTATCAAAATTCAAATATTTCTATAAAAGGCTTTGAAAAGAACATACTTCCAGATAGTTTCTTTGATGTTGCAGTTGGTAATGTGCCTTTTGGTAACTTTCAAATAGCAGATAAACGCTATGATAAGTATAAATTTATGGTGCATGATTACTTTTTTGCCCGCACTTTAGACCAAGTGAGAGCAGGCGGAATTATTGCATTTATAACCAGTAAAGGTACTATGGATAAAGAAAATCCAACTGTTAGAAAATATATAGCTCAAAGAGCTGACCTTTTAGGTGCTATAAGACTGCCAAACAACACATTTAAAAGTGCAGCAGGCACAGAAGTAACATCAGATATTTTGTTCCTTCAAAAGAGAGATGGCATAATAGATACTGAGCCAGACTGGGTGCATTTAAACACGAATAAAAAGGGCATAAAGATGAACCAGTATTTTATAGACCACCCGAACATGATTTTGGGAGAAATGTCGGAAATAACTGGTCAATATGGTATAGAAACCGCCTGTGTACCTTATGAAAATAAGCCATTAGATGAATTATTAAATGTTGCAGTTCAAAATATAACAGGCTCAATTTGGGAATATGATTTTGATGATTTAACAGATAGCGAACAAGATACAGCTATTCCAGCCGACCCAACGGTTAAAAATTTTAGTTATACAGTGGTTGACGGTCAAATTTATTACAGGGAAAACAGTAAAATGAATAAAATTGACCTTTCGGAAACCGCACAAAACCGTATAAAAGGCATGATAGAAATTAGAGATTGTGTACATACTCTTATTGAATACCAAACAGAGGACTATTCAGATGAGCAAATAACAGAAAAACAGCAAGAACTTAATAAACTCTATGATGATTTTTCTAAAAAGTATGGGTTAATCAATTCACGAGCCAATAACTTGGCGTTTCATGTAGATAACTCATACTTTTTGTTATGTTCCCTTGAGATGTTAGATGATGAGGGCAACTTTCGGCGAAAAGCAGATATGTTTTCAAAGCGTACAATCAAGCAAAAGGTCAGTATTTCAAAAGTTGATACAGCTAGTGAGGCACTTGCATTATCTCTTGCAGAAAAAGCAGGAATAGATATAGAGTATATGTCAAATCTCACAGGAAAAAGTGAAGAAC